>NZ_JAGSOG010000197.1 GCF_018139695.1 Actinospica durhamensis
GTGTATAAGAGACAGCTCCCGGGCACCCACACCCCGCACCCCACGGGCCCTTGTCGCAGCACTGTGACGAAAACCGGACACGCTTGTCGGCCGCGACGTTTCCGCGCACACACTTGATGCCTCTACACTCGTGTAGAAGTTCTACAAGCCTGTAAATGGCGTGCGGCCCGCGCGCCCGGCTCGAGCCCCGGAGGAGCCCGTGACCCTCGCCGCAGCCTCGCACGTAGCCACACACGTCCTGGCCTTCAATCCGCTCAGTCCCAACTCCTGGCTCTCCGCGCTCGGCGCCTTCGGGGTGTTCCTGGTGCTGTTCGCCGAGACCGGCCTGCTGGTCGGGTTCTTCCTGCCCGGCGACTCGCTGCTGTTCACGGCCGGCCTGCTGTGCACGACCAACCCGAGCCAGTCCATCCACCTCAACCTGGCCGGCGTGCTGCCCGCGGCGGCGGCCGGCGCGCTGCTCGGCGCGCAGTGCGGCTACTGGCTGGGTCGGCGCGGCGGACGGTCGCTGCTCGAACGCAGCGACAACAAGCACCTCAAGCGAGGGATGGACCGGGCCGAGGAGATCCTCGGCAAGTACGGCCACGCCAAGGCGATCGTGCTGGCCCGGTTCATCCCGGTCGTGCGCACGGTGCTCAACCCGATGGCCGGGATGCTCGAGGTGCCGGGGCGCACCTTCCTGCTGTGGCAGGCGGTGGGCGGACTGGTCTGGTCGCTCGGAGTGACCCTGGCCGGCTACGCGCTCGGCTCGCGCATCCCGAGCATCGACAAGTACCTGCTGCCGATCATCGCCGGCATCGTCGTCATCTCGCTGATCCCGCTGGCCCTGGAACTGCGCCGCGCCCACCGCAGCGCCACCTGACGGCGCGGGCGCGCGTCCCCTCCCCCACCGTACGCGCGCCCGCGCTCTGCTCCACCACGTCCGATCCCGGCTCGCTGACGCCCGACCAGGCCCCACCGCGCCCCCGCAAGCACCGAAAGCCGCTCACTGTGCCTCAGTACACTGTCAAGAACGTCACCTCGGCCGACGACGGCTGGTACCGCTCCGTCACCGGCTTCGCCCAGCACACCGTATGGCTGCACGGGGTGATGTCGGGGCTCACGGTGCTGCTGATCGTGGTGCTGGCGCTGCTGGTGCTCGGCTCGGGCTGGCGGGCGTGGCGGCGGGCGGACCAGGTGGCGGTGACGGCGTGCGCGTGGGCCTGTGTGGGCACAGGGGTGAGCGTCATCGCCGGATTGCTGCTCAAGCAGGTGTTCCAGGAGACGCGGCCGTGCCTGGCCATGCCCCAGGTGATCACGGTGCAGGCCTGCCCGGGGCCGACGGACTACTCCTTCCCGTCCGACCACACCATAGTGGCGGTGGCGCTGGCGGCGGGCCTGTGGCTGATCGACCGCAGGCTGGGCATGATCGGCGCCGCGCTGGCGGTGCTCGAGGGCTTCACCCGGGTCTACCTCGGCCAGCACTATCCGCACGACGTGGCCGCGGCGATGGTGGTCAGCTGCCTGATCGTGCTCGGCGGCTGGCCGCTGGTGCGCGGCCCGCTCTCGCGGGTGGTCCGGGTGCGCACCCGCGCGTCGTCGGTCTCCGGCGAGACGCAGTAGTCACCCGCGGCCGAAACGGACTTACGCCGCGATCAGGGCCCTGTCACCGCGGCGGCGGGCGGCGGCGAGTGTGACGGCGGTGTGCACGGCCAGCATCTCGGCCACGGCGCGCGACCACGGGTGGCGTTCGGCCTGGCTGCGGGCGGCGGCGCGGCGCTGGGCTTCGGGGCGGGCGAGCAGGGCGAGCACGGCCTCGGCCATGCCCGCGGCGGTGGGCGGGGCGACCAGCCCGGCGGCCTCGCCGAGCAGTTCCCCGGCCGCGCCGCCGGCCGCCGCGACCACCGGGGTGGCGCAGGCCAGCGCCTCGAGCACGGCCAGGCCGAAGGTCTCGACCAGGCAGGGGGCGAGCACCAGGTCCGCGGCGGCGAGGTGGTCGGCCAGCGCGGCACGGTCGGCGACGTGGCCGTGGAAGCGGACCGGGGCGTTGATCGCCAGCCTTCTGAGTTCGGGCAGCGCGGGGCCGGTCCCGTAGACGTCGAGCACCGCCGGGTGGCCCGCGCTCGACAGGACCCTGACGGTGGCGATGGCCAGGCCCACGTTCTTCTCCGGCGAGAGCCGTCCGGCGTAGGCCAGCCGGATCGAGCCCGACCGCCGCGCATCAGAGCGCGCCGCCTGGCCGCGCGGGCGGAACAGGTCCAGATCCACCCCGAGCGTGACGCGGCGCAGCGAGCGCACGCCGAGCCCGCGGAACTCCCCCTCCGCGAACGCCGAGGTGACCACGACCGCGTCGAACCGCGAGGCCACCCGCTGGTTCCAGGCGCGGATGGCGGCGCGGGCGGGCGGGTTGGCGCCGGCCCGGGGCAGGCGCGCGGGCACGATCGCGTCGAGGCGTTCGTGCGAGAAGAGCACGGTGCCGACGCCGCGCCGGGCGGCCCAGTCGGCCACGGCGGTGAGCGTGTACTTGTCGGAGACCTCGATGACGTCGGGGTCGAGCCGCTCCAGCAGCCGCTCCACCGAACCGGTTCGCAGGATCATGCGATACCCGCCGCCCACCGCCATCGCGGGGACGGTCACGGTCAGGCCCGCGCAGCCGTGCTGCACCTGCCACTGCCGGCCCGGGACCACCAGCATCCGCTCGTGCCCGGCCGCGGCGTAGCCGGAGCCGAGCGTGTCGACGGCCGTGCGCAGGCCGCCGGACGAGGCGCCGTAGGCGTTCGCGAGCTGGACGATCCTCACGAGTCGACCGGATCCAGCACCCGGGCGAGCAGCTGCGCGTACGTGGTGGGGCGCGCACCGAGTTCGACGGCCTCGTCGATCGCGCGCAGGGTGGCTTCGCGCAGGCCGGCGTGGGCGAGGTCGTCGGGGTGCAGCGCGATCCGGAAGGCCCGGCCGGTGCGGGCATAGCGGCGCGCGGCGCCCGTCATCAGCCTGACTCCGAACCGCTCGCCGAAGCCGCCCGGGCGGTGTGAGAGCGCGGGCGCGGCGATGCGGGCGGAGACGTCCGCGGACTCCTGCGCCGGGATGGTGTGCACGGCCAGATGCGTGCTGTAGTAGCGCAGTCCGCAGCTGCGCAGGGCACTGACACCGTCGGGCGAGATGAGCCAGCCGGGCGGGTGGAAGCCGATCGGGGTGACGCCGATGGCGGCGAGTTCCTCGAGCCCCTCGCGCAGCCGGGCCGTCGCCTCCGCCTGCGGCAGGGTGGCGAACTCGGCCGCGCCGCGGGCCATCACCTGGGCCACGCCGCGGCGCCACAGCGGGCCCTGCCCCGGCACGGCCCGGTGGTGCAGGCCGTGCAGGGCGAGTTCGTGGCCGCGTTCGCCCGCCTCGAGCACGGCCGCGACGAACTCCGGGTCGCCGGCGAGCCGGCGGCCCCGCCACAGTCCCGGCACCAGCAGCAGCGTCGCCGGGATGCCCCGCGCGTCGAGGTCGGCGAGCCAGCGCAGGGTCTGCGCGGCCGTGCCGGGCGCGATGTCGTGGACGGAGACGACGACGGGCCCGGCGGCCGGCTGCGCGTTCACGCGGCCGCCGCTCCGGGACCGGCCGCGGCGCCCGGCCTCGGCCCGGCGATCGGTATGGCCGCGCCGCCGAACTGCACCCGGGCCCGGCACACCTCCTGGTAGTGGTCGAGCAACTGGTCGTTGACGGCGTTCCAGGTGCGGTGCTCCACGGCCGCGCGGCCCGCGGCGCCCCAGCGTGCGCGCAGGTCGGCGTCCTGGACCAGCCGGGCCACCGCCGCGCGCAACTCGGCGCGCGAGTCGGGGGCGAACAGCAGGCCGGTGCGCTCGGGCTCGACCAGGTCGAGCGGGCCGCCGGAGGCCGGGGCCACCACCGGCACGCCCGAGGCCATCGCCTCCTGCACGGCCTGGCAGTAGGTCTCGTCGGCCCCGGTGTGTACGAACACGTCGAGGCAGGCGTAGGCCTGGGAGAGCCGGCGGCCGTCGAGGAACCCGAGGAACAGCGCCTGCGGAAGCAGGGTACGCAGACGCTGCTCGGCCGGGCCCTCGCCCACGATCACGAGTTTGACGCCCGGCACGTCGGCCAGGCTGGTGAGCATCTCCACCCGCTTGTCCCCGGCGAGCCGGCCCACGTAGCCGACCATGACCTCGCCGTTCGGGGCCAGCGCGGCGCGCAGCGGCTCGCTGCGGTGCCCGGGGTGGAAGCGTTCGGAGTCCACGCCGCGGCGCCACATCGCCAGCCGGGGGAAGCCGTGCTCCTCGAGCTGCCGGTGGCTGGCGCTGGAGGGCACCAGGGTACGGTCGGCGAGCCGGTGCACGTGCCGCAACCAGGCCCAGATCGCCCGGTCGGTGCCGCGGAAGCCGTAGCGGCGGGCGAAACCGGCGATGTCGGTCTGCCAGACCGCGACGCTCGGCACGCCGAGTTTGCGCGCCGCGTGCGCGCCGGCCGCACCGAGGGCGACCGGCGAGGCGAGGTGGACGACGTCGGGCTCGAAGGCGCGCAGCCGGCGTTCCACCGCCTTGGTCGGCAGACCGAGGACGAAACTGGAGTACCCGGGCAGCCCGATGCCCGGGACACACGCGACCCGGTGTCCGGCGTATTGCTCGGGGCCGGGGCCGGGGGCGATGATGAGTGCTTCATGGCCGCGACGCTCGAGGTGCTCGAGGACGCGGCAGACCGAGTTCGTCACCCCGTTGACCCGGGGGAGGAATGATTCCGTGACCACAGCTACCCGCACGGGCACATCGTGCGGCGGCAGTGTGCATCACGGACCTTCGTTTCGAGTGCAATCGGAGAACGTACGGTGACGTCTTGGCCGCAGACCGCGCCTGCCGTCGAACCGTCAATCACGTTGCATCCGGCGGCCACGGCCGCGTAACCTCGACGCAACGCGCTGACGGAGACGAGTAGTCCGGCCGGAGCGAACAGGCGAAGCAGAGAGCCGCCCCTAGGCTGCGAGGGCGGGCCTGTCCGGCGGGTGAAGACCCTCCCGAGTGCGGGGAGGAACACCGCGCGGCGACGCGCGGCCAATGCCCCGCCGGTTAGCCCCCGTGATCGGGCTTCGAGGCCGCCTCAGGCGGCGAAGGTGCGGTGGTACCGCGAGTGCCCTTCTCGCCCGCACCTCCAAGGGATCACCACGACATGTCATAAGGACTGTGATGATGATCCGTACCGTTACCGAGACCCCGCGGGTGTGGGCGGCCGAGCTGCCCGCGCACCCGGGCGAGCAGGTCAGGCTGCAGGGCTGGCTGCACCGCCATCGGGCTCTGAAATCCGTCTCCTTCCTCATCCTGCGCGACCGCACCGGCCTGGCCCAGGTGGTGTGCGCGGCGCCCGAGGAGCTCGAGGCCGCCGCGGCGCTGAGCGAGGAGACCGTGCTGGAGGTCACCGGCACCGCGAGCGCCAACCCGCAGGCCCCGGGCGGGGTGGAGCTGACCGGGCCGGTGATCAGGGTGCTCTCCAGCCGGGCCGAGCCCGCGCCGTTCGAGCTCTACCGCCCGGTCGTGCCCGCCACCCTGCCGGTGATCCTGGACCACGCGCCGGTCGCGCTGCGCCATCCGCGCCTGCGCGCCCCGCACGAGATCGCGGCCGCGTCGGTGGCCGGGTTCCGGGACGCCCTGGACGCGCTGGAGTTCACCGAGATCCACACGCCGAAGCTGGTGGGCTCGGCCACCGAGTCGGGCGCGAACGTGTTCAGCGTGGACTACTTCGGCCGCCGTGCCTACCTCGCGCAGTCGCCGCAGTTCTTCAAGCAGATGATGGTGGGCGTGTTCGAGCGGGTCTACGAGACCGGCCCGGTCTTCCGCGCGGAACCGAGCGACACCGGCCGCCACCTGGCCCAGTACACCTCCCTCGACGCAGAGCTCGGATTCGTCGAGGACCACCACGACGTGATGGCGGTGCTGCGCGGGGCCCTGGTGGGCATGGTGGAGCGGGTCCGGGCCCGCGCGGGCGCGGCGTGCGCGCTGCTGGAGGTGGAACTGCCCGAGGTGCCCGAGCGGATCCCGGAGATCCACTTCGCCGACGCGCAGGAGCTGCTGGCCGCGCACAGCGGACGCGACCCGCGCGGAGAGCCGGACCTCGCGCCGGTGGACGAGCGCTGGCTCTCGGAGTGGGCGGTGCGCGAGTACGGCAGCGAGTTCCTGTTCGTCACCGGGTATCCGATGGCCAAGCGGCCGTTCTACACCCACGCCGAGCCGGGCCGTCCGCAGTACTCGAACAGCTTCGACCTGCTTTTCCGCGGCCTCGAACTGGTCACCGGCGGCCAGCGGCTGCACCGGTACGAGGACTACCTGGCCGCGCTCGCGGCGCGCGGCGAGTCGGCCGAGCCGTACGCGGGCTACCTGCAGGCGTTCCAGCACGGCATGCCCCCGCACGGCGGATTCGCGCTCGGGCTCGAGCGCTGGGTGGCGCGGCTGGTGGGCGCGGAGAACATCCGGCTGGCCACGCTCTTCCCGCGCGACCTCAACCGGCTGGCGCCGTGACGGCCTGACCGGTCAGGGCCCTGAATCGTCAGGGCCCTGACCCGGCCGGGTCCCGCACTCGGTCCCGCACTCGCGCGCTGCCTGCGTTCTCGCCGGCGGCGTTCTCGCCGGCGTTCTCGCTAACGGCGCGCGGGTGCGGCGAGGCCGAAGTGGTCGGGGTCGGCGCCGGCCCAGTCCGCGGCCCACTCCTGCGGCGGCTCGGCGAGCAGTTCGCCGGGCTCGAGCCAGTCGTAGAGGTCGGCGAAGGTGCGCACGGCGTGGTGGTCGACCCGGCGGTAGACCATGCCGGGGCCGAGTTCGCGCGGCCCGCTCAGGCCCATGGAGGCGATGATCTGCTGCGCCTCGGCCACGGTCGCCTGCTGGAAGCGGCGCACCCGCTCGCTCTTGTCGGTCACGTCGAGGGCGCGGTAGCGCAGCGGATCCTGGGTGGCCACGCCGGTCGGGCAGTGGTTGGTCTGGCACTTCTGCGCCTGGATGCAGCCGACCGCCATCATCATCGCGCGCGCGGCGTTGGTGTAGTCGGCGCCCTGGGCGATGCGCTTGACCACGTCCATGCCGGTGGCGATCTTCCCGCTCGCGCCGATCCGGATCCGGTCGCGCAGCCCGGTGCCGACGAGCGCGTTGTGCAGCGTGATCAGGCCGTCGGTCAGCGGCATGCCGACGTAGTCCTCGAACTCGAGCGGCGCGGCGCCGGTGCCGCCCTCGGAGCCGTCGACCACGATGAAGTCCGGGGTGACGCCCTCGGCGGCCATGGCCTTGCAGATCGCGAGCAGCTCGAGCCGGGAGCCGACGCAGAGCTTGAACCCGGTGGGCTTGCCCCCGGCGAGCTCGCGCATGCGGGCGATGAAGAGCACGAGTTCGCGCGGGGTGGAGAAGACGCGGTGCGCGGGCGGGCTGACGCACTTGACCCCGACCGGGATACCGCGGATCTCGGCTATCTCCGCGGTGACCTTCGCCCCCGGCAGCACGCCGCCGATGCCGGGCTTGGCCCCCTGGCTGAGCTTCAGCGAGACGCACTTGACCTGGCCGTCGGCGGCCTTGTCGCGGAACTTGTCCGGGTCGAAGCCGCCGTCCGCGGTGCGGGCGCCGAAGTAGCCGCTGCCCAGTTCCCAGATCAGGTCGCCACCGCCCTCGCGGTGGTAGGGCGAGATGCCGCCCTCGCCGGTGTCGTGGGCGAAGCGCCCCTTGGCCGCGCCCCGGTTGAGCGCGCGGATCGCGTTCGCGCTCAACGCCCCGAAGCTCATCGCCGAGACGTTCAGCAGCGACATGTCGTAGGGCTGCGTGCAGTCGGGTCCGCCGACGAGTACCCGCGGCTGGACGTCCTCGGCCGTGCGCGGCGCGGTCGAATGCACCACGAACTCGTGCCCGGACTGCTCCACGTCGCGCTCGGTGCCGAAGGCCTGCTCGCCGTGGGTGCCCTTGGCCCGCTGGTAGATCACCGTGCGCGTGTCCCGGTCGTACGGGCGCCCGTCGTAGTTGCGCTCGATGAAGTATTGCTGCAGCTCCGGGCGTATGTACTCCATCAGGAACCGGAGGTGGCCGAGCACCGGGAAGCTGCGCAGGATCGTGTGCTTGCGCTGCAGCAGGTCCCACCCGCCCAGGGCGCACAGCGCGATCAGCGGGACGGCGGCGAACAGCCACCAGAGCGAGACCGCCGCGGTCAGACCCACGGCGGATGCGGCGAGCAGCAGCAGCGCCGGCAGGAGGAGGAGGCCCATGGCCCGAGAACCTACTGCATACCCAGGCCCTGACGCGCTCTCAGGTCCGGCGGCTGCCGGGTCCGGCCCCTTCGGCACGCAATGCGCCGGGGGGAGGGCTCGGTGGCGAGCCCTCCCCCCGGCGCGCGACGGCCGCGGCCGTCGTCGTGCACTGCGATCACACCTGGGCCGGGGTGAGCCGGGCGGCGCGGGCGGCCAGGCCCAGCGTGCGGGCCACCAGCATCGAGATCGCCATGAACACCAGGGCGTCGGTCAGCGCCGCGACGCTCAGCTGGTGCGCCTCACCGAAGTGCACCAGCTGGACCGGGAACCAGTGCACGCAGCCGTAGGAGAACGCCGCCCGCGCGCCGATCACCACGGTCCACAGCGCCGCGTAGCCCCAGCCGGCCCGGGAGACCGGCTTTCCGGTCTGCGGCGAGCGGCGCACCCGCATCAGCGCGGCGGCGGCGAGCCCGCACACCACCCCGAGCAGTACTCCGGCGATCTCCAGGGTCAGGCCGGTGCCGGAGGTGGCCGGACTCTTGATGAACAGCGGGACGATGACGGCGGCCACGATCAGCGGCCGCAGGATCCGGGCCTTGCCGATCTTGCGGGCCGGGCCGAGGTCGGTGGCCAGTACGGAGACGAGCACGAGCACGTTGACGAGCATGGCCTGCATGAGAGTAGTCATCTTGGGCTCCGAGACTCGCGGCCGCCGGGGCGGCCGGTGGGTTGTGCCGACGTGCTCCACTCTCGCCGGGCGGCCGGTACCACCGGATCGGAGCGTGCGCCGAGACCCGGTACCAGCTCGGCGGCGGCGCCCGGTACCACCGCGGTACCAGGCGCGTGGTACCGGAGTCGTACCGTGCGGCGACGTGGCCCGCCGACCGGCCACGTAGTGTTCAAGGCATGGATGTCACCGCCGTCGACGATTCGGCCGCCACCCGACGCGCGCGACCCGCGCCGCGCCCGGGGCGCACGCACACCTCCCCCGCGCGCGGTGAGGATACTGAGGGCGTGTCGTTGTCGATGGCGTGGATCAGCCGCTCGGTCGCGTACGTGGGTGTCACCCTGGGGACGATCCTGTCCTCGGTGCACGCGCACGAGCCGCGCGCATTGCTCGTGCAGGTCGTCGGGCTGGCGATCATCGGCGTCGCCATGGTGGCCTGGGCCCTGATCGAGCACCGCACGCCGCCGAGCTCCCCGCCGCGCCCGGGCCTGTACGTCGCGCTCGGCGTGGTGTGCGCCGTCTCCGGAGCACTGTCCGCGACCGACAACGGCGCGTGGGTGATCGTGCTGACGGCGATCGCCACGATGGTGGCGGGCAGCGACGTTCCGCTGTTGCCGGCGTTCGGGATCAGCGCCCTCGCCGTGGCGTGCACGCTGGTGAGCTCGGTCGTGAGCGACATGACGAGCACGGCGGGGCTGGTCGGGCTGCCGGCCACGATCGTCAGCGGGCTGTTCATCGGACTGCGGCGGCGGGCGTACCGGGTGGAGGCCCAGCAGTCGGCCGAACTGCTCGAGCGCACCCGCCAGGTGCAGGACCTGCAGCGACGCGCGGACGTGCTCGACGAGCGGACGCGGATAGCGCGCGAGATCCACGACGTGCTGGCGCACTCGCTCGGCGGCCTCGGCATCCAGATCCAGGCGGCCCGCGCGGTGCTCACCGACTCCGCCGACATCGACACGGCCCTGTCCGTCCTGGCCACCGCGCAGCGGCTCGCCTCGGACGGCCTGACCGAGACCCGCCGCGCCCTGCACGCGCTGCGCACCGACACGCTCTCCCTGGACGAGGAGCTGCGCTCACTCGCCGACCAGCACAGCGGAATGCATCGCGCGAAGGTCGACTGCGAGATCACCGGGACCACGCGCGAGCTGCCCGCCGCCGCGTCGATCGCGCTGCTGCGGGTGGCGCAGGAGGCGATGGTGAACGCGGCCAAGCACGGCTCCGGCGCCCCGATCGCGCTGCGGCTGGACTACACGGCGGACCGGGTGCGCCTGAGCGTCACGAACCGGATGGCGCACTCCGGCCAGAAGGCGCAGACCTCTGCGATGGAGACCGCCGACGCGGGCTACGGCCTGGCCGGGATGCGGGAACGGCTGCTGCTGATCGGCGGTAGTCTGCAGGCCGGGCCGGACGAGGGCGGCACCTGGACCGTCGTCGCCGAGCTCCCGCACGTGCCCATGGCGGCCCGGGCGACGACGGAAGGCAGGGAAGTCGAGCAGTGAGCACGGATGCGCGGGCGGGTACGGGGCAGGGCGCGGAGCGGGGCGCACCGGTGCGGATCGTCATCGCGGACGACCAGGCCACCGTACGTCAGGGCCTTGAGCTGCTGCTCGGCGGGCTGAAGGACGTGGACGTGCTGGCCACCGCGGCGAACGGCCAACAGGCCCTCGACCTGGTGGCCGAGCACGAGCCGGACGCGATCCTGCTCGACCTGCACATGCCCGTCCTCGACGGCATCGCCACCACCAAGAGGCTGGTGGCCGAGCACCCGAAGGTGGCCATCGTCATCCTGACCACCTACGCCGACGACGGCTCCGTACTCGAGGCGCTGCGGGCGGGCGCGCGCAGCTACCTGACCAAGGACGCCGACCGCTCCGACATCGCCGGCGCCCTGCACGCGGCCGTGCGCGGCCTGTCCGTCCTGGACCCGGGCGTCCAAGCCCGCCTGCTCGCCGCCACGTCCGCACCGCAGCAGCCCGCGCGGCAGCAGCCTGGCGCCGACGCGGGTGCGGGCGGGAGCGCGGGCGCGGGTACCGCCACCGTCGCCGGCACCGAACAGTCCGAACTCCCCGACGGCCTGACCCGCCGTGAAGCCGAGATCCTCGGCATGATCGGGCGCGGCCTGACGAACGGCGAGATCGCCGCGCAGCTGTTCCTGAGTGGCCACACCGTCAAGACGCACATCAACCGGATCTTCACCAAGACCGGCTCCCGCGACCGCATGGCCGCCGCCAAATACGCCCAGGACCACGGCCTGCGGTAGAGCTTCGAGCCGCGGCAGGACTCGGGGCCGCGTCGACGCGGCGGACAGATCACCCTGCCAGAATATTGTGATGCTCAGAACCCCGGATCCCGCCCCGTCCGTCCCGCCGAAGGCCGTCCTGCTCGACTCCGGCGGCGTACTGATGCAGCCGATCGGCGGCCGCTGGAATCCCCGAGCCGACTTCGAACGGACCGTCCTCAGCCGCGACCCGCAGATCACCGCCGAGCAGTTCGCCCAGGCAATAGCGCTGGGCGACCGCTTCATGGCGACCGCCGAATCGACTCCCGACCTGGACAAGTACCACGCAGTGATGCTCGAACACCTCGGCATCCCTGCCTCCGCCGACCTACTGGCCGAACTGGTCCGCCCGGTCCCAGCCGACGTAGTACTCGAAATCTTCGACGAAGTCATCGACACGCTCAAGACGCTGCAGGCACGCGGCGTGCGCATGGCCGTCGTATCGGACGCCTGGCCGAACCTGCCCCAACTGCACGCCGACCTCGGCATCCACGAATTCTTCGAGGCCTACGCGATCAGCGCGGTACTCGGCTGCCGCAAGCCCGACCCCCGAATGTACCGCCACGCCTCCGACGCCCTAGGCCTCACCCCCGCCGACTGCCTCTTCGTCGACGACAGCCCCGAACTCGTCGCCGCCGCCCTGGACCTCGGCTACCAGGCCCGCTGGATGGACCGCACCGGCACCCGATCCCAGCACCCGGACAGCGCAGCGCTCGCCCCGATCAGCTCCCTCACCGAACTGATCGAACTGTTCCCCGACGCGCCTTAGGACTGTGTCCCCTCATCCGAAGACGGCCACTGCCGTCTTCACAGCGTCCCCGCCTCCGGCCAGTTCGACCAGTGGGTATTCGGTGGACGTTGCGGCCGGTAGCGCGCGGCGTCGCCCGTTTCCAGCACTTCGGCCAGCATCCGGAAAGTCTCATCCGCCTCCACCTCGTCGGCGAAGTCATCCATCAAACCTCCCGGATGGCGCCATTCGTCGAGGGTCAGGATGGCCGGCAGATCCCCGGGCAGCCGTCGGTATACCTCGGCGGCATCGGCCAGGAGCAGGCCACGGTGCGCCGGAACGAGTAGGCGCACGGCCTGCTCCATCGGCGTCCCGGCTGGAGCATCGACGAAGACCCGCCGACCGCGCACGACGAACCCGGCGCCGGTGTAGGTCTCCTCGTCGCCCTCGGCCTCATCCATGTTCTCGATCCGCTCCAGGAAACCGCCGTCTCCGCGGAAGCCCGGCTCTCCCCCCGTCAGGCAGTTGCCGAAGGTGTGCACCACGTCGATGAGATTTCCGCCGCGCGGGTTGTAGCCGAGCAGCTCGACGACCATCGCCCACCGCTCCGAATCCCGCATCAGATGCAGTCGGGCGTCGACTGGATAGTAGTAGCCGTTGTTGAAGTCGGGAAACTCCGCGTTGTCAGCCGCTCGCGTGAACTGGGCCTGGATCGCCAACACACTCACACTCACACCTCATTATGACCCCGGTCCATCGGCTGCGCTTGAGATGTTGTGCAGGGAGTGACACAGTCGTCCGCCATGGGCTTGGTCGGATGTGCAACCGGGCCCGATGCACCGAATCTCACGACGAATGGGACAATCTTGCACAGCACTCTGGGCGAACTCGTTCAGGACATCGCCTCCGTCCCGAAAGGCCTGACTGTCTACGCGGCGCAGAGTCCCGCGCAGTTGACCTCCGATTCAGTGATCGAGCTTCTCGATGACGGGGCCGACGCCCGTCCCGACCTCACCTATGTACTCGAAGTCGAGCTGATTCGGGACGTCATCGAGACCTGGAGCCAGTGGCGGGGCGGTCGGACGCCGTCCGTGGACGAGGCTGTCCAAGCGGTCGCGTACTACGCGGACAACGACGCCTACCTCACGACCGAGTGATCGCGCCGCTGGTCGGAAGCCGCCCACCGATCAGCCGCGTCGGCATCGACGACGTCTCCGGGCATCAACAACCGGCCAAGCCCACCCACCTCGCTCGCGATCTCAGCCGGACTCACACCAGTTACGCCGACAGCTGACTCTGACTATGTCCACGTCTTACGCGCGCCCCAGCCCTAGTCACTCAGCCGGGCGTCGAGGCGGCGGACGGCGAGCCAGAAGCCTGCGAGGCCGACGGCGGCGAGGTAGACGGTGGGGGCGATCAGGTTCGTGCCGACCTGGCCGAGCGCGGGCTCTCGCAGGATATTGATGCTGTGGTAGAGCGGCAGGCAGCGCACCAGGGCCTGGACCGGGCCCGGGTAGACACTGAGCGGGTAGAACGTGGTGGCGAACAGGAACATCGGCAGCAGCACCAGCTCCAGCAGCTGGAAGTCCGGCCAGTCGCGCAGGTAGGTGGCGGTGACCAGGCCGATGCCGGCGAAGGCGAAGCCGACCAGCAGCGCGCCCGGGACGTCGAGCAGCGCCCACGGCGAGTGCACGACGCCGAACACGGCCATCACCGCCAGAAATCCGCCGCCCTCGATCGTGCCGCGCAGCACGGCCGTGCCGATCTCGCCTCGGGCCACGTCGACCGGGCGCAGCGGGGTGGCCAGCATGATCCGGTAGGTGTTGCCGAACCGCAGCCGCATGAACACCGACTGCGCGGTGGCGTTGAGCGTGCCGTTCATCGCGGCCATCGCCATCAGGGCCGGACCCACATACGTGGCGTACGCGACCTGCCGGTCGAGGCCGGGCACGGTCCCGATCATCCGGCCGACGCCCACGCCGATCGAGAGCAGGTAGAGCACGGGTTCGAGCACGCCGAAGGCGAGCGTGGTCCACTCGTGCCGCAGCACCAGCAGGTTGCGGCCGACCACGGCGGCGGCCGGGCCGACGTGGCGGCGGTGCGCCGGGGCGGGCGCGACGGCGGTCAGGGTCAGGGTCACGGGCGCGCTTTCGGGTCAGTCGTGCAGGCGGGCGGCGTAGGCATGGCGGGCGAAGGCGTATCCGGCCGCGGTCACCGCGAGCAGGTAGCCGACGTGCTCGGCGGCGGCGGGCGCGCTGAGCGTGCCGAACGTCAGGCCCCGGCACAGCTGCACGCCGTGCCACAGCGGCAGCGCGTAGGCCAGGATCCGCACCGGCTCGGGAAAGCGGCTGACCGGGGCGTAGGTGCCGGAGAAGAGGTACAGCGGCATGATGATGAACCGGAACATGCCCTGGACCGTGCCCTGTCGGGTGGCCAGAACCCCGCCGGCGAAGAAGGGCGCGGCGAAGGCCAGCCCGGTCAGCAGTGCGGCGAACGGCGCGAGCAGCGCCCAGGGCGAGCGGGCCAGGCCCGCCGCCGCGGTCACCGCGAAGAAGGCCAGGCAGGAGGTCAGGATCCGGAAACCGTTGAACAGCAGGTGGCCGTCGAGCACGTCGGCCGGGCTGAGCGGGCTGGCCGCCGGGGCCCGGTAGGTCGGGCGCATGCGCAGCGACTGGTACGCGGTGAAACCGGACTCGAGCGCCCCGGTCTGCATCGCCGTGGCGGCCAGCAGGCCGGGGGCGAGGTAGGCCAGGTAGCTCACGCCCGGCAGCGGGTCGCCGCCGGAGTGGTCCACCAGGCGGCCGAGGCCGATGCCGATCCCGGCGAAGAACAGCAGGGGATTGACGAAGCTCATGATCAGGGTGCGGCGCCAGGTACGGCGGTAGAGCAGCATCCGGTAGGACAGCTCGGCGAGGGCGGGGCGCGGCGGCACGCTGGTGTCGGCCGTCGCCGGGACGGGCGCGGCGGGGGCGGCGAGAGTCGTCATCAGTCCACCAGGGTGCGGCCGGTCAGGGCGAGGAAGACGTCCTCGAGCGTGGCGCGGCGCACCAGCGCGGTGGCCGGAGACAGGGCCCGATGATGGATGTCGGCGAGCGCCGCCTCGCCGTCGTCGGTGTAGTAGAGCAGCCGGTCCGGCAGGATCTCGACGCGTTCGCGCACGGCCAGGGCCTGCTGCACACCCGGGGACGGGGCCGCGCCGGTCTCGGTCGGCTGGGCCAGCCCGCCGCGGACCCGCGCGGCGAGGTCCGCGAGGTCGCCGGAGTCGTAGCGCAGTTCCAGCACCTCGCGCGTGCAGTGCCGCTCGATCAGCTCGCGCGGCGTGCCCGCGTCTACGACCTGTCCGCCGTCGATGACGACGAGGCGGTCGCACAGCTGCTCGGCCTCGTCCATGTAGTGCGTGGTCAGCACCAGCGTCACGCCCTCGCGCTTGAGCCGGAACAGCCGCTCCCAGAGCACGTGTCTGGCCTGCGGGTCGAGGCCGGTGGTGGGCTCGTCGAGCAGGACGAGTACGGGTTCGTTGATCATGGCGCGGGCTATGGCGAGCCGCCGGCGCATGCCTCCGGAGAGGGTGTCCACCCGCTGGTCGGCCTTGTCGGCGAGTTGCGCGAACTCGAGCAGGCGCGTGGTGCGTTCCCGGATGACGCGCTTGCCGAGGCCGAAGTAGCGGCCGTAGACGAGGAAGTTCTCCGCGACCGTCAGCTCACTGTCGAGCGCGTCGTCCTGCGGCACCACCCCGATGCGGGCGCGGATGGCGGCGCCGTGGACGGCGGCGTCGAGTCCCAGGATGCTGAGACTGCCCGCGGTCGGGCGCGAGACGCAGCCGATCATCCGCATGGTGGTGGACTTTCCGGCGCCGTTGGGCCCGAGCAGCCCGAAGCACTCCCCCGGCCGCACGTCCAGGTCGATGCCGGCCACGGCGGTGAAGGGCTCGCCGCCGCGGGACGGGTAGCGCTTGAACAGACCTCTGGCTTCGATCACCGGGCCAGGCTAGCGAAGTCGCTCTTGCGCTAGCAAGCAATTTTTCGATCGCATTACAGCAAGACGTTGCACACTCAGGCAACGAGCGAACCGCGGCCGGGAATGGGCGGATCAGGACCCGTGCTCGCCCCGGCCGACCCGGTCGTCCAGCCAGGCCTGCAGCGGCTCCGCGGCGCGCAGGAACTCCACGATCCTGGGCTTGGCCCGGGCCGTGTGCAGCCACGGCTCGACCGGCCACTCCCGCCACGCGATCAGACCCTTGTTACGCAACAGGTCAATCCGCGGGTGGTCCTTGGCGTAGCCGCGCGGGGCGGTCTTGAGCGGGTCCTCGCCGACCACGTCCACGCCGGCGGCCTCGAGCCGGTCGATGATCCGGCGCAGTTCCTCGCCGCTGACGTCCTCGGCCACCGCGCCCCGGTAGCGCTCGAGCTGCCCGGGCTCCATGTGGTGGTAGCCCAGCCCGGCCGCGAGTCCGTCCGCGGACAGGTGGACGTAGCCGCCCCGCTCGAGACCGGCCCCGATCGCGGTCTTGTAAGGGGACTTATCCTTGCTGAACCGGATGTCGCGGTACGGCCGGAACAGCCGCGCGTCGCCGAATTCCGGCTGCAATTCGGACAGCAGCGCCTCCATCGGAGCGAGCACGTCGGCGTCGTAGACGGCGCGATGCGCGTTCCAGTACTCCTTGGAGTTGTCCGCCTCCAGGCCTTCGTAGAACACGAACGCCCGGTCCGGCCAGCCGCTGAACGCCATGGCCTCGACTCTACCCGTCCGCCCCCGCCAGGGCCGGGGCGCAGAAGCATGTCAGAAGCTACATTCACTCACATGGAACCGTCGCGGACCGCTGCCGAGGACCCGACCCGCTGGTACGCCAACGGCCGTCGCGGCGCCTCGACCACGGCCGACCCGACCGGCCTGACCGTGCGCCGCAGAGCGCGCCGGATCAGCGTCCCCTGGGCGGAGGTCGCCGCGATATCCCAGGAACGGCGCGAACGCTCCGGCTACCTCGCGGGCTGGATCGCGGTGGTACGCCTGAACGACGGCAGTGCCCTGACCGAACTGCCCGGGATCAGCACCACGGACGGCACCTTCAGCAGCGAGACCGAGGCGGCGCTGGCGACGCTGACCACGTACTGGCGCACCTCCCTGACCGCACCGCCCCCGGCACCCGCACCCGT
>NZ_JAGSOG010000198.1 GCF_018139695.1 Actinospica durhamensis
GGATTCAGGGGTGGGGTAGGGGGCCTTGTAGGGCGCGACCTCCTCCTCCGTCAGGGGGTTGAGGACGCCACCGGTGAACGCCGTCTTGAGGAAGAGGTTCTCCTCGAGGACGAGCTTCTCGCCCAGGCCGGGGGTGCGGAAGGACTCGAAGCGCTCGCGGGCCGGCGCGGACAGGTGCGCCGAGCTCAGGGGCTTGAGAATGGTTTCGAGCAGGGCCACGCCGCGCACCCGGTCGGGGTGGTGGGCCGCCCAGTCCAGCGCGAGCGCCCCGCCCCAGTCGTGGCCCACCAGGACCACCTGCCTCAGGTCGAGGGCGTCGAACCAGGCCTCGAGGTACCGGGCGTGGTCGTCGAAACCGTAGGCGATCTCGGGTCGGCCCGAGGCGCCCATGCCGATGAGGTCGGGAGCGAGGGTCTTGGCGCGGTCGGCGAGCTGCGGGGTGACCTTGCGCCACAGGTAGGACGAGGCCGGGTTGCCGTGCAGGAACACGATCGGCAGGCCGGCGCCGGACTCCTCGTAGTGCATGGTCGAGTCGAGAACGCTGATCGTGGACATGTGAGCCTCCTGGGTTGCGCTGAATCGGTGCGGCTAAGCCGTTTCTACTGAGTCGTTTCTACTGAGGCGGTGCGTTCGACTAATAAACGTTCACTAGGCTAACGTTAGTTCCATGAACGATGCTATACCGTTAGTGGCACTAACGCAAGCGCGCTAGGATGGAGGTCATGACGAACGCGGCCAGGACCGATTCCGAGCACGAAGACATGCCGGCCGCCGCTGCGCCGCCCACCCGGCTGCACCGGCTGCCGAGCCGCCTGCTGAATCAGAACGCGAACCGCGCGGACCGCCTCGCCTCCGAGCGGCTCTCCGCCGTCGGTGCGCACAAATGGCACTACGCGGTCCTCTCCTCGCTGGAGGAGTCCGGTCCGGCGAGCCAGGCCGAGCTCTCCCGGCGCACCGGCATCTACCGCAGCGACATGGTCGCGCTGCTCAACGAGCTGGCGCAGCAGGACTATGTGCAGCGCGCGCCGGATCCGGACGACCGGCGCCGGAACGTCGTCCTGATCACGGATGCCGGACGGACTCGGCTCGACGAGCTGGCCAGGCTGATCAAGCAGATCGAGGACGAACTGCTCGCCCCGTTCTCGCCGGCGGAACGCGAGCTGCTGATCGATCTGCTGCTGCGGCTGAACGAGCACCTCGAGACGCGGTGACGCGGTGACGACGTGACGCGGTGAGAGGCGATCAGGTGGAGGGATCGCAAGAGCAGCCAGAGCGCCCGGCGTAGCTGAAGGCTGCGTCGCGACCCTGCCCGGGAGGGGTCCCGGAGCCCGGGCACTAGCCTCGGCGCGCGCTCGGGGGAACGGTGCCGGAGACGGTGTCCGGGATCTCGGGCGGGGTATCGGCAGGGTGCGGGAGGGGAGGACGTCGGGATGGTCGAACCGCTCGCGCCGCGTGATCCGCGGCGGATCGGGCGTTACGAGATCCTCGGGCGGCTCGGGCAGGGCGGCATGGGCGTGGTCTACCTCGGCCGTTCGCCGGCCGGGCGGCGCGTCGCCATCAAGACCATGCGCGAGGACCTGTCCGCCGATCCCGCGCTGCGGGCCCGCTTCGCCCGGGAGATCGCGGCCGCGCGCCGGGTGAGCGGGGCGTTCACGGCGGGCGTCGAGGACATGGACGCCGAGGGGGAGCAGCTGTGGCTGGCCACCGTCTACGTCGACGGGCCCAGCCTGCAGGAGCTCGTCTCCCGGCACGGGCCGCTGCCGCCCGAGCACGTCTGGACGCTCGGCGCGCAGCTCGTCGAGGCCTTACAGGGCATCCACCGCGAAGGCATCGTCCACCGCGACCTCAAGCCCGGCAACATCCTGATGTCGCCCGAGGGGCCGAAGGTGATCGACTTCGGCATCGCCTCGCTGGCCGAGTCCGCGCCGGTGACCACGACCTCGGAGATCGGCGGGACGCTGCTGTACATGGCGCCCGAGGCGTTCTCCGGCGTTGCGCTCGACGCGGCGGCCGACGTCTTCGCGCTCGGCGGCGTGCTGGTGTTCGCCGCGACCGGCCATCCGCCGTTCAACCAGGCCGAGCACCCCACCGCCCTGATCGGCGCGATCCTGACCGCCGAGCCGCAGCTGCACGACGTGCCGGCGCCGCTCCAGCCGATCCTGGCCGCGTGCCTCGTCAAGGACCGATCGCAGCGCCCGGAGCTGGACCGGCTGCTCGCCGACTTCCTGCAGCGCCGGCCGGGGGACTACCCGGTGCCCGCCCCGTGGCCGGGCTTCGCGAACCCCGGCCCTCCACCTCGGGATGCGCAATCGCGGCAGACGTCGCAGCAGACGTTGACGCGGCGCCGCGTGCTCACGCTCGGGGCGGTGGCGGCGACGGCGGCCCTCGGCGGCGGGACGTGGTGGGCGCTGGCGGACAGCGCGCACGCGCGATCCGGCGGCACGTCGACGGCGACCGGCACGGCTGCGGCGAAGCAGGACACGGTGTACATCACCGATCTCAGCGGCACCGTCTCCGCGCTCTACGCCGCCGGCGGCAAGCCGCGCTGGACCAGGCATATCGCCGAGATCTGGGCGATGAGCGCGCCGGTGTGCGACGGTACCTGCGTGTACGTGGGCGTCGACACCAGCGATACGAGCAGCACCGTCGAACTCCGGGCGTACGAGGCGGCGGGCGGGAAACCGCTCTGGAGCGCTCAGATCGGCGACGGCTCCGTGGTCGGCGCGCCCATGCTGACCTCGGACAACCCCGACACCGTCTTCGTCCTCGGCTCCGACGCCGGGACGAACGGCTCGGGCGGAACGCCCTACACGCTCTACGCGATCGACAGCAACGACGGCTCACGGAAGTGGTCGTACGCGACGCCGTTCGACGTGGACGCGATGATCCTCGGCGTGGCGTCCGACGGGCTGCTGATCCTGAGCGGGCAGGCGCAGGACACTGCCGGTCTCGTCGCCGTCGACACGAGCAACGGCACCCGTACGTGGACGTACGCTCCGAGTGGGCTGGGCGACTTCGACGCGACTCTCGACGTGTTCGACGCGCGCAGCATCTACATCGCGCAGACCCCGGCCAACGGCAGTGCGCCGTACTACGTCAGCATCGATTCGGGCAGCGGCAAGGTGAAGTGGACCGGGCCCGCGCTGCCGGGGGATGCCACCGACCTGCGGCAGTACGAAGGTCAGCTCTACGTCAGCACCACCGGCACCGGCCCGAACAAGACGAGGACCGGTGACCTGCTCGCGCTCGACGCGAACTCCGGGGCGATCAACTGGACCTACCGCGTCTCGGCGTCCGCGGCGTCCGATGGCGGATCCGACTGCTGGAGGTTCGAGTTGGCGGACGATACGATCTACGCCCTCGTCTCCGCCTACCCGGGCTTCGGACCCGGTCCGGGGAACATTCTCGCGCTCGACGCGCAGCAGGGCACGAAGATCTGGGACCACCAGCTCGACCCGTGGTTCGGGCCCGGAGACTCCGTGCTCGCGGTCTCGGCGGACGTGCTGTGCGCGGCGATCGCCACCGCCGCGCCGCACGACAGCCTGAACCTCGACTGCACGGTCCTCGGGCTCGACCGCGCCAAGGGCACGAAGCTGTGGGCCTACGACACGAAGATGTCCGAGCTGGAGGCCTTCACCACGGGGTCGATGGCGGGAAACGTCATGTTCGTGGGCGAGACGAACCAGAACAGCACCGCGCCCGCGCCCACCGGCGGAGTCGTCGCCCTCGACCTGCGTGACGGTACGCGGAAGTGGACGTACGCGCTCAGCGACATGATCGAGGGCACCCCCGTCGTCGCCCAGGTGTAGGACGACGACGCCGGCCTAAGCCGTGAGCAGCCTCAGCCCGAGACGACCGCCAGCATCTGCGCCACAGTCTCGGCGAGTGCGGCGCGCGCGGGCTTGAGGAACTTGCGCGGGTCCACGGTCTTGGCGTCCGCGTCCAGGAAGGAGCGGACCGCGCCGGTGTACGCGAGATTCAACGCGGTGCCGATGTTGACCTTGACGATGCCCGCGCGGATGCCCGCGGCCAACGCCTCGTCGGGCACGCCGGACGAACCGTGCAGCACCAGCGGAATGGCCACGGCGTCGCGCAGCCGCTCGATCAGCTCGAAGTCGAGCCCGGCCGTGCGCGTCGTCATCGCGTGCGAGCTGCCCACCGCCACCGCGAGAGCGTCCACGCCGGTGGCCGCGACGTACGCGACCGCCTCGTCCGGGTCGGTGCGCGCGCCCGGTTCGTGGGCGCCCAGGTGCACCCCGTCCTTGCCGCCGACCTGGCCGAGCTCGGCCTCGATCAGCAGGCCGTTGCGGTGCGCCCACTCGGCCGCCCGCCGGGTCGCCTCGACGTTCTCGGCGTACTCGGCGTGTGAGGCGTCGAACATGACGGAGCTGAATCCGGCGTCGGCGGCCTGACGCAGCAGGGCCTCGTCCTCGACGTGGTCGAGGTGCAGCGACACGGGCACGCCGGCCGACTGCGCCACCGCGGCGCTCGCCCGCGCGATCGGCAGCAGGCTGCCGCCGTGGAACTTCACCGCGTTCTCGCTGATCTGGAGTATCACCGGGACACCGACCTGCTCGGCGCCGGCCACGATGCCCTCGGCGTGTTCGAGCGTGATGACGTTGAACGCGGCGACGGCCCGGCCGCCCGCGCGGGCTTCGGTGATCAGCTCGTCGGTCGAACGCAGGGTCATGAGATCAGGTCCTCGGATTCGGTGCGGTGCGGTGCGAGTTCGGACGGGGAGGGCGGGGATGCCGGGCGGAGCAGGTCGAGCGCGATGAGCGCGGCGCCGGCCACGGCCGCCTCGTCGCCCAGCGCCGCCTGGACGATCCGTGGCGGGCGCTGAAAGGTCAGGCGGGCGTCGATCTCGGCGCGCAGCGGTGCGAGCAGCTGCTCGCCCGCCTTGGCCACGCCGCCGCCGATGACGATCACCTCGAGGTCCAGCAGCGTGATCGCGCCCTCCAGCGCGACGGCCAGCGCCTCGACCGCCCGCGACCAGACCGCGACGGCCCGGGCGTCACCCGCCGCGGCCAGCCGGGAGACCTCGTACGCTGAGACGCCGCTGCCGTAGCGGCTCGCGATCGCGGTCGCGGAGGCGAAGTTCTCCAGGCAGCCGCGTCGGCCGCAGCCGCACGGCTCGTCGGTCGGGTCGACGACGACGTGGCCGATCTCGGCGGCGCGATGGTGCGGCCCGAGGCGCGGGACGCCGTCGAGGCAGAGCATGCCGCCGACGCCCGTGCCCAGGGCCACGAACAGGTAGTCCCGGCTGCCCGAGGCCGCGCCGAGTTGTCCCTCGGCCAGGCCGCCGAGCCGCACGTCGTGGCCGAGCGTGACGGGTATGCCGCCGAGACGCGCGGCCACGAGCTCCCGCAGCGGCAGGTTCGTCCAGGCCGGTGCCACGGAGAACTCCGCCACACCCGCGACCTCGTCCACGATCCCCGGCGCGCCGATTCCGACCGCGTCCACGGGTCCGTGCGCGGCGATCAGGTCGGCGGCGAAGTCGCCGAGTGCGTCCGCGGTCTCGGGGCCGGCCGGAGTCGGCCGCCGGGCGGTGTGCTCGGGCGCGCCGAGCCGGCCGTCCGCGCCCACGGAACGGAACGCCGCCTTCATGGAGGTACCGCCGACGTCGATTCCGAGCACCCGCGCGGGATGCGGCGCGACGGGGCCGACGGGGTCAGGGCCGACCGGGCGAGTGCCGGCGTCAGAGCTGACGGGGGAACCGTTCACGGGAGGATGACGGAACGGGTCAGGTGCCGCGGCTGGTCCGGGTCAAGGCCGCGGGCCTCGGCGATGGCGACGGCCAGGCGCTGAACGCGGATCAGGTCGGCCATCGGGTCGAGCGCGCTGGTCTCCAGGTGGCCGCCGGTCGCCGCGATCTGCGCGTCCAGGCCCTCCGGGAGCGGACCGAAGCCCCAGGCGACGCGGTTCGGGCCGGTGATGCTGATCGGGCCGTGCCGGTATTCCATCGCCGGGTACGACTCGGTCCACGCGCACGCGGCCTCGCGCATCTTCAGCCCGGCCTCGGTGGCGAGCCCGATGGTCCAGCCGGTGCCGAGGAAGCTGAACTGCTCGGCGCCGGTGAGCACGTCCGCGAGCGGGGCGGCGATGGCCGAGCGGGCGTCCTCGACGGCGCCGGTGAGGTCCTCGCCGAGGTGCGCGCGCAGCAGCGCGAGCGCGGTGGTGGCGAACCGGGTCTGCACCACGGACTTCTCGTCGGCGAACTCGAGCACGATGACGTCGTCGGCGGCGGTCATGATCGGGGTGCGCGGGTCGCCGGTGATGGCGGTGGTCCGCACCGTGGCGGGCGCCACGGCGCCGTTCCCGGCTCCGCCGCGGACCCGCTCGAGCAGGGCCAGGACCTCGGTCGTGGTGCCGGAGCGGGTGATGGCCACGATCCGGTCGTAGCGCCCGGCGGCGAGGCGGCCGAGGGGGAATTCGGACGCTGCGAAGGCGTCCGTCTCGCCCTGGCCGGCGGCTTCGCGCAGGGCCGCGTAGCTCATCGCGATGAACCAGGACGTGCCGCAGCCCACGACCGCGACCCGCTCACCCGGGGCGGGCAGCCCGGCGGCGGTGGGAGCGAGTTGCGCGGCCTTGGACCAGCACTCCGGCTGGCTGGCTATCTCTGCGCTGACATGCCGCACGACAGGCTCCCTGGGGTCTTGCGCGTCTCCGCGTCCACCATGCGCGAAATCGCGCACCGAGTGCTCGATAATGATCGAAAGATCTCAGAAACGAGCACGATTAGCAAGCGTGTGACGCGGAGCGAGACGGCGCCGCACGCGAGGCCGACGCGGCGGCCGACGCGGGGCCGACACCGGGCCGACACGCGTCCGCGCACCGTGAGCGCGCGAACGCGGTCCGTCCGAGTGATCAATGGACGCAATGACACCGTGGCGGCCGTGACCCTGGTATGACTGGAGCAGAGCGCTCGGTTACCTCCGCACGCGCTGGCTGTCGCGTGCCGGGTGGCACAGGAGGAGACCGGGCGATGTCAGCATGGGGACCCGAGGGTGACCGGCGTGCCGCCGAAGCCGAACGCGTGGCGGACGTGACAGACGTGGCGGAAGTGGCGGAGTTTCACGCCGACCAGCCGCACGGCCATCCGCCGCAGCTCGGTCTGGGCGGTGGGGGCGGTGCGGGCGAGTCCAGCGGCTCCGAAGGTCCCGACGGTTCCGGCGGCCTCGGCACGCTGCAGAGCGACCCGGAGACCGAGTTCGCCGGCCACACCGACGAGTGGTACCAGCACACCCGGCACGAACAGCAGACGCGCTGGTATCCCGGCATCCTGCCGGACGAGGCGCCGGAGGCGCGGGCGGAGCGGCGGGCCGCCTACGCGGAGGCGGTCGAGGTCACCAGCTTCAACCTCTCGCCGATAAGCGCCGGCTTCCTCGACCCGGTCAGCCTGCAGCAGCTCATCCCGCCACGCCGCGGGCAGGTGCAGGGCCCCGCGACACGTCTCGACGGGGCCGGCGGCCTCGAGGCCGAGTCCCGGCCGACCGCTGCGCCGCGCACCGGCGTCTCCCCGAACGGCCGCGCCAAGACCGGCGCGGCCGCTACTAGCGTCTCGCGAGCCAGCCGGATCATGGCGATGGGCACCATCGCCTCCCGGGTCACCGGCATGGTCCGCTCCTCGATGATGGTGGCCGCGCTCAGCACGAGCAGCCTGTCGGACGCCTTCAGCGTGGGCAACAACCTGCCGAACATGGTCTACATGATCGTGATCGGCGGCGCGGTCAACGCGATCTTCGTGCCGCAGCTGGTGCGCGCGATGAAGGACGACGCGGACGGCGGCCAGGCGTTCATCAACCGGCTGCTGACCATGACGATCGTGGTCGTGGGCGCGCTCACCGTGCTCGCGCTGCTGCTGGCCCCGCAGCTGGTGAACCTCTATACCGGCGGCAGCTACTCGGGCGCGGACCGCCAGGTCACGATCATGTTCGCGCGCTACTGCCTGCCGCAGATCTTCTTCTACGGGCTCTCCGTCATGCTCGGGCAGATCCTCAACGCCAAGGACAGCTACGGCCCCATGATGTGGACGCCGGTGCTGGCCAACGTGGTGCAGATCGCCGCGTTCGGCGCCTACCTGTGGATCGTCGGCGGGATCACCAGCACGACCGAGACCATCACGAGCGGGGAGGAACTGCTCCTCGGCCTGGGCACGACGCTCGGCATCGTGCTGCAGGCGCTGACGCTCGTGCCGTATCTGCGCGGGGTCGGCGTGAACTACCGGCCGCGCTTCGACTGGCGCGGCACCGGCCTGGGCAAGTCCGTGGCCCTGGCCAAGTGGACGCTGGCGACCGTCCTGGTCACCACGGCCGTGAGCTGGGCGGTGACCGTGATGGCCACCACGATGGGCCGGCGCTACCCGTTCCAGGGGGTGGGCTACTCGGCGTATTCGTACGCGGTGACGACGTGGATACTGCCGCAGTCCGTCGTCACCGTCTCCATCATCACGGCGCTGCTGCCGCGGATGAGCCGGTCCGCGCTCGCCGGGGACAAGCGCGCCGTCGGCGACTCGATCTCCTACGGCCTGCGCTCGACCGGCATCCTGATCGTGCCGGCCGCCTTCGCCTTCCTGGCCTTCGCCCAGCAGATCGTCTCGATCCTGTTCGGCCACGGCAGCGCGAGCCCGGCCCAGTCGCACAACCTGGGCTACATGCTGATGGTCTTCAGCCTCGGCCTGATTCCCTACTCCGCCTACTTCGTCATGCTGCGCGGCTTCTACGCCTATCAGGATACGAAGACGCCGTTCTATCTCGCCCTGTGGATCGGCCTCGCCAACGCCGCCCTGGCCTGGCTCTCGTTCGCCTTCCTGGGCGGGACGCAGTGGGCGGTGGCCGGGATGTGCGCGGCCTACTCCGTCTCCTACCTGATCGGCGTGGTCATCACCGCGCGGCGCCTGCACCTGCTGGTCGGCAGCTTCGACGGCAGGCGGGTGGTGCGGGTCCACGTCAAGCTGTGCGCGGCGGCCGCGCTGGCGGCGGCGATCGGCGGCCCGGCCGGGATATACATCACGGATCTGAGAGGCGCCGGCACCGTGGGCGCGCTGGCCGGCCTGATCGTCGGCGGCGCGCTGTTCGTCGCGGTGTTCCTGGGCGCCGCGCGGGCCATGCACGTGAGGGAGATGGATACGCTGCTCGGCGCGGTGAAGTCGCGGCTTGGCCGGTATCGCCGTGTCCTGACCTGAGCGCCCGGCGCCGGGTAAACCTGTTCCTGTCCAGGCGCGGAATCCGACAGACTCTTACGTATGCTCGTTACGATCACAGCGACCCGGCCGGCCGGAGCGCCATGGCCGGCCACCGACCTCGGCTACCTGCTCGCGAAGAACCCCGCGACCGTCCAGTCCTTCAGCCACGGCTTCGGACGGTCCCGGGTGTTCTATCCCGAAGCGGACGAGGCGCGGTGCACGGCGGCGCTCTACCTGGAGATCGATCCGATCGGCCTGATCAAGAGCCGGAATCTCGACTCCGCCGACTTCTCGCTGTCGCAGTACGTCAACGACCGGCCCTACGCGGCGAGCTCGCTGCTCGCGGGCGCCATCGGGCAGGTTTTCCGCACCGCCATCCGCGGGACCTCGAAGGAACGGCCGCAACTCGCGGCCGCCGCGATGCCGCTGACGCTGCGGCTGCCGGTGGTCTCGGCCACGGCCGCCTTCGTCGAGCGGATGTTCGCGCCGCTCGGGTGGACGGTCACGGCCACGCCGCTGACGCTCGACCCGGCGTTCCCGGCGTGGGGGGAGTCGCGGTACTGCGACGTCACGCTGACCGGGGAGCAGCGGGTCTGCGACGCGCTGAGCCAGCTCTACGTGCTGCTGCCGGTGCTCGACGGGTCCAAGCACTACTGGATCGACGGCGAGGAGGTGGAGAAGCTGCTGCGCGCGGGGGAGGCCTGGCTTCCCGGCCACCCCGACCGCGAGCTGATCACGCGCCGGTACCTCGGGCGTCGGCCCACGCTGGTGCGCAGCGCCCTGGCCCGGCTCGCCGAGTCGGACGAGGTGCCCGCGGCCGAGCTCGACAACGCGGTCCCGGAGGAGGGCGACGGCGTCGAGGAGGGCGTCGTGGCCGCCGAGGGCACGGGGAACGGTTCTGACGGCACGTCGGACAACGCCGTCGCGGTCGCCGAGGCGCAGGAGCCTTCGCCGCACACCTCGCTGGCCACGCTGCGGCACGAAGCCGTCGTGGCGGCGCTCAAGGACGTCGGCGGCAAGAGCGTGCTCGACCTCGGGTGTGGCGGCGGCGCGCTGCTGCGGCACCTGCTGCACGACCGCTACTTCACCTCGATCGTGGGCGTCGACGTGTCGGTCAGGGCGCTGCAGTACGCGGCGCGCAAGCTGCGGCTGGAACGGCAGCCCGAATCGGTGGCGGCCCGGCTGACGCTGAAGCAGGGCTCGCTGACGTACACCGACGCGTCGCTCAAGGGCTACGACGCGGCGGTGCTGATGGAGGTCATCGAGCACGTGGACCCGCCGCGGCTGGCCTCGCTCGAGCACGCGGTGTTCGGCGCGGCGCGGCCGGAGGCGGTGATCGTGACCACGCCGAACGTGGAGTACAACGTGCGCTACGAGACGCTCGAGGCGGGGCGGCTGCGGCACCGGGACCACCGGTTCGAGTGGAGCCGGGAGGAGTTCGCGGCCTGGGCCGAGGACGTCGCGGCGCAGTACGCGTACACGGTCGGGTTCCGGCCGGTGGGCGAGGTGGACCCGGAGGTGGGCGCGCCGACGCAGATGGCCGTGTTCCGGCGGGGGGACGGCAAGATAACAGGCCCGACGAACGCGGGCAGAGCGGAAGCCGACCGCGGCTCCCAGTCCACGCAGCCCACGCAGTCCCCGAAGTCCACGCAGTCCCCGAAGTCAGAGAGCTCAGAGCGGTCCGCGAAGTCAGAGAAGGAGGCGAACTAACCCATGCGCACTCTCACGGTGCCCGAGCTTTCGCTCGTGGTTCTGGTCGGCACGACCGGGTCCGGCAAGTCGACGTTCGCCGGGCGCCACTTCCTGCCCACGCAGGTGATCTCCTCGGACTGGTGCCGGGGGCTGGTGAGCGACGACGAGAACGACCAGTCCGCGACGCCGGACGCGTTCGCGCTGCTGCACCACCTGGCCGGGATCCGGCTGCGGCGCGGGCTGCTGACGGTCATCGACGCGACCAACGTGCAGCCCAAGGCGCGCGAGGCGCTGGTCAAGGTCGCGCGCGAGTACGACGTGCTGCCGGTGGCGATCGTGCTCGACGTGCCGGAGCAGGTGTGCCGGGAGCGCAACGAGCTGCGGCCGGACCGGGTCATGGGGCCGCATGTGATCGCGCGTCAGCGGCGGGAGCTGCGGACGCACCTGCGCAATCTCGAGCGTGAGGGCTTCCGCAAGGTGCACGTGCTGCACGGCGTGGAGGAGGTCGAGGAGGCGTCGATCGCGTACGAGAAGGCCTACAACGACAAGCGCGAGCTGACCGGCCCGTTCGACGTCATCGGGGACGTGCACGGGTGTCGGGCCGAGCTCGAGTCGCTGCTGGTCTCGCTCGGGTACGTGCTCGTGCGCGACGAGGCGGGCCGCGCGGTGGACGCGGTGCCGCCCGCGACGCGCACGGCCGTGTTCGTCGGCGACCTGGTCGACCGCGGCCCGGACACCCCGGGCGTGCTGCGGCTGGTCATGGGGATGGTCGAGGCCGGACACGCGCTGTGCGTCCCGGGCAACCACGAGAACAAGCTCGTGCGGGCGCTGACGGGCCGCAAGGTCCAGCTGCGGCACGGGATCGCCGAGTCGCTCGAGCAGCTCGAGCGCGAGCCGGAAGAGTTCCGCAAGCGCGTGATCGAGTTCTGCCGCGGGCTGATCAGCCACTACGTGCTGGACGGCGGATCGCTCGTGGTCGCGCACGCGGGGCTCAAGGAGGCCTACCAGGGCCGCGCCTCGGGCCGGGTGCGTTCGTTCGCGCTCTACGGCGAGACCACCGGGGAGACGGACGAGTACGGTCTGCCGGTGCGTTACCCGTGGGCCGAGGAGTACCGCGGTTCGGCCATGGTCCTCTACGGGCACACTCCCGTGCTGGAGCCGGCGTGGGTCAACAACACGCTGTGCCTCGACACCGGGTGCGTGTTCGGCGGGTCGCTGACGGCGCTGCGTTACCCGGAGCGCGAGCTGGTCGCGGTGCCGGCGGAGCAGGTCTGGTACGAGCCGGTTCGCCCGCTGGAGCCGGCGGCCAGGGCGGGGCGCGATCCCGGGGTGCTCGACCTCGGCGACGTGCTCGGGCGGCGCACGGTGCAGACGCGGCTGATGGGCGATCTGGTCGTACAGGAGGAGAACTCGGCCGCGGCGCTGGAGGTGATGAGCCGGTTCGCGGTGGACCCGCGCTGGCTGGTGTACCTGCCGCCGACGATGGCGCCGGTGGCCACGTCCTCGCGTGAGGACGTGCTCGAACACCCGGTGGAGGCCTTCGGGTACTTCGCCGCGGCGGGCGTCGGGCGGGTCGTGTGCGAGGAGAAGCACATGGGTTCGCGCGCGGTGGTCCTGGTGACGAAGGACGCTGCCGGGAGCGAGGTCGGCGCGGCGGCCGCGCGGCGGTTCGGCGTGACCGACGGATCGACGGGTGTCGTGGTGACGCGGACCGGGCGGCCGTTCTTCGACTCCGCCGCGGTGACCGAGGACCTGCTCGGGCGGGTGCGTACGGCGGCGGATGCGGCAGGCCTGTGGGAGGAGCTGGGCACCGACTGGCTGCTGCTCGACTGCGAGCTGCTGCCGTGGTCGGCGAAGGCGATGGGTCTGCTGCGCGATCAGTACGCGGCGGTGGGCGCGGCCTCGCGGGCCGGGCTCGGGGCCACGATCGCCGTGCTCGAACAGGGCGCGGCGCGCGGGCTCGAGGTCGGCGAGATGCTCGAGGAACAGCGCGGCCGGAGGGAGGCGGCGGAATCGTTCACCGCGGCTTACGGACAGTACTGCTGGCCCACCTCGGGCCTCGACGGGGTGCGGCTCGCGCCGTTCCAGGTGCTCGCGGCCGAGGGCCAGGTCTACGCGACGCGCGACCACGGCTGGCACCTCGCGCTGCTCGACCGGCTGTGCGCGGCCGATCCCGTGCTGTTCCAGGCCACGGCCCGGCGCGTCGTCGACCTCGGCGACGAGGCGGCGGTGGCGGAAGCGACCGCGTGGTGGGAGGAGCTGACCGGCGGTGGCAGCGAGGGGATGGTCGTCAAGCCTTTCGACGCGCTGGTGCGCGAGGGGCGCCGGATCGTCCAGCCCGGAGTGAAGTGCCGTGGGCCGGAGTACCTGCGGATCATCTACGGGCCCGAGTACCTCGAGCCGCGCAACCTGGCCCGGCTGCGGCGCCGCTCGCTCGGGCGCAAGCAGTCCCTGGCGCTGCGCGAGTACGTGCTCGGGCTCGAGGCGCTGGAGCGCTTCGTGGCGCGCGAGCCGCTCTACCGCGTGCACGAGGCGGTGTTCGCGGTGCTGGCGCTGGAGTCCGAGCCGGTGGACCCGCGGCTCTAGGACGCGGCAGGCACCGCCGCCGATCCGGGCAGGCTCACGGCACGAGGTGCGTGAGCTTGTCCGGGTTGGCGACCATATAGATGTGCGCGATGCGCCCGTCCTCGTCGAGGTCGAAGGTGTAGACGAAGGTGAGCAGCGGGCGTCGCACGATCATCCCGGGCGCGTCGTTGAACCGCTGGAAAGTCACGGTGGCGCCTTCGGCGAAGCGCTTCGGGAAGACGTGCGTGTAGAGCCGGGCCACCTTGGCCGCGCTGCGGATCGGGTTGAACCCGGTCGAGGCCTTGCCGCCGCCGTCGTTGTAGACGATGACGTCCTCGCGCAGCAGCGTGGTGAGCTGTGCCAGGTCGCCGCTGCGTGCCGCGGCGAGGAAGCCCTCGACGATGCGCTGGTCACGGGCCGGGTCGGGCGGCCGGGTGGCCCCGCGCCGCTTGGGCGTGGTGGCGACGCGCCGGCCGGCGCGGTGGTGGAGCTGGCGGCAGGATTCGGGCGTGTGCTCGATGATCCGGGCGATCTCGGCGTAGGGCACGTCGAAGGCCTCGCGCAGCACGAACACGGCCCGCTCGGCCGGGCTGAGCTGGTCGAGCAGCATCAGCATGCCGATCGAGGCGGACTCGCGCACGGCGACGGCCGCGGCCGGGTCGGCGCCGCCGCAGCCCGTGGTCCCGTTCGCGGTGGCGGTCGGCAGCGGTTCGGGCAGCCACGGGCCGACGTACAGCTCCCGGCGCACCGCGGCCGAGCGCAGCCGGTCCAGGCACAGCCGGGTGACCACGGTGGTCAGGAACCCGGCCGGGTTGGCCACGGTCTGCGGGTCCTGCGACATCCAGCGCAGGTAGGCGTCCTGGACGGCGTCCTCGGCGTCGTGCACCGAGCCGAGCATGCGGTAGGCGATGGCGTGCAGCAGCGGCCGGTGCTCGAGGAACGCGTCCTCGAGCGGGGCCGGCCGCCGTGCGGTGGTCGCGGTGGCCGCGTTCACGCGGTCCGCGTCGGGATGGCCATCCGGGTGCTGACCGCGAACCGGTTCCATGCGTTGATCGTAGCGATCGCGGTGAGCAGGTTCGTCAGCTCGGTGTCGTCGAACTCGGCCGCGGCCGCCGCCCACACCTCGTCGCTCACGCCGCGCCCGCCGTTGCCGCTGAGGGTGGTGACCTCCTCGGTCAGGGCGAGCGCCGCGCGTTCCTTCGCGGTGTAGAGGTGTTCGGCCTCGCGCCAGACGGCGACCAGCAGGATCCGCTGGAGCTGTTCGCCGCCCTTGAGCGCGTCGTAGGCGTGCATGTCGACGCAGAACGCGCATCCGTTGAGGTAGGAGGCGCGCAGCTTGACGAGTTCGAACAGCAGCGGGTCGAGGTTCGCCTTGGCGTAACGCTCGAGCCCGGACATCGCCTCGTACGCGCCGGGTGCCGCCTTGACCCAGGCCAGACGCTCGGTCATGGGGATCGCTTCCTCTCGGTGGGTGTCGTCAGGTGTCGTCAGGTGTCGTCAGGTTCCGTCGGGACGGTTCGTCCGGACGAACGTCTGACGGGGCAGGGCGGTCACGCGTGACGGTTCGCGATGTGACGCCGGTCACGATCGGCGCGTGGCCGGGGTACGGTCGGGCCCCGGCCGGGATCCGGTGGCGGGTCGTTCCCTGACTGAACGGTCGCCCGCCGTTCGGTTCTCGTGGTGAATACGCTCAAGCCTCGCGGGCAGACCCTGATCAGGCGGGTTCTGAGGCTGCACTCATCAGTGACTTCAGAAGCGTTAACATGCCACTCGTACGCTGACCGATTGAGCACATCATCAGGTGACCGCCGGGAGCAGGATCCCCCGAACGGGACCTGCGGCCCTAGAAGTGGGGAGCGAAGGAATGTCAGGCCTCACCGACGTTCTGAAGAACGAGTACACCGGAAAACTGCTGGACGTCGCGGGTGTGCGCAAGCCTCCGTTCGTCCCGGACCTCAACACCAAGCACTACCGCGCCCCGCTGATGGAGGCGGGCGGTGGACACGTCACGCTCAAGAAGTACTCCGGCCCGGAGATCCCCGCCTCGGAGTGGGAGAGCCTGGAGTACACCACCTACAAGAGCGACCCGTTCACCTACTTCGCCCCCATCTGCTCGCCGACCGGCAAGAACGAGATGATCGGCGCGGCCGAGGTGGGCAAGGAGGAGCTCGAGTGCGTGCCGACTCCGAACTCCGAGAAGTGCCCGACCATCATGGCCTGGCTCGAGTCGATCGGGGCGCGCTACGGCCGGGTGCAGCTGCTGCGGATGAAGCCGAACACCCTGCGCGAGTGCCGTTGGGGTCTGCACCAGGACAACAACAACCTCAAGAACCCCGACACCCACGGCTGGATCGTGCGCGTCTGGCTTGAGCTGACGAACGACGCGACCAGCCAGCTGCTGGTGCGCTCGGAGCACTTCAACAAGAAGACCGAGCACGCGATAGCCCTGCCCCAGGGCCAGCAGGCGGTCGTGGACTCGGAGCGGCTGTGGCACGGCGGCGCCCACTCGGGCACGCACACGCGCTACGCGCTGATCGCGAGCGTCGAGTCCAGCCCGGCGCTCAACGACTGGATCAAGTCGCAGCTGCCGTAGAGCCGCAACACCCCGGCCGGACCGGCAGGAGTACCCGCTAGACCGGCAGGACCCGTATGACGTGCAGGCGGGGTGCGGTCCCGAATATGGGACCGCACCCCGCCTGTGGCGTTCGTGCGCTTCTGTATCGGCGGGCGGTGCCCCGCGATGCCCCGCGCGGCGTCTGACGACGCGTGTGGACCGGCGTGGCGCCCGTGTGCCGCTGTGCGCTGCCGTATGGGGCCCGTCCGGCGCCGCCCGCCGCGCCGTCAGCTCGGGTGGTGCCAGCCGTCGTGCAGGCGCCGGTCGAGCTCGGCGAGGTCGAACACGTCGGCTCCGGCGTCGCCGTGGCGGCGCAGCGACTCCTGATAGCGCACCATGCCGCCGCAGTCCTCGGGCGGCGCGGCGCGGCGGCCGCCGATGCACTGCGGGTAGATCGTGCCCGGGTCCGGCTCCTTGACCGACTCGACCCGGATCACGTGCTCCCAGTAGTCGCCGTAGTCGTAGACGTACCTCAGCTTCGCGCGTTCGCCCTGCAGCACTTGATCGATCGTCACCTCGTCGTCGTGCCGGTGGCCGAGGGCGGCCTCGCCGTCGCCGAACTCGCCGAGCGCGGTCTCGAACACGTGCAGGTGGCAGCCTTCCCACTCGAACACGGTCTGGATGACCTCGTGCAGGCCGGCCAGGGTCAGGTCGCCCGGCACCTCCACCCGCCGCCAGATCGGCGGCTTGGCGCCCTTGAGATCGATGCGCAGGCGGTAGATCCGCGTCGCCGCCTCCGGGGCGTGCGCCGCGCCGGGCGCGTCCCCGGTGCCCCGGCCGGTCCGGTAGACCGAGGGGTGGCCGCCGGCGAAGCCGCCGTGGAAGGCGCCGGGCCCGGCCTGCGCGCCGATGAAGATCTCGATGCCGGCCGCACCGGGGAAGTCGGGGAAGGCCAGGTCCAGGCCGAACCCGGCCGGGTCCGGCTCGGCCTGGGCGGGGCGCGGCGCGGGCG
>NZ_JAGSOG010000199.1 GCF_018139695.1 Actinospica durhamensis
ACCCCCATCACCGCGAGCCCCGCCAACCCGTCCGTCACCGCCACCCGCATGAACTGGTCCTGGTCCCGGAACTGCCCCCAGTGCGGCACCGCGTCCAGCGCGAGATGCGAGGCGAACCCGAGCGGAAAAGCGACCCAGGGATTGCGTACGGCGGCACCGAGCACCGCACCGGACAGGACATGGTTGGTCACGAGCATGACCCCAGTCTGGCCCATATCCCGGATATCGGGCGCGAATCAGGCACCAGATATTCACTCTCAGGCGTGAACATCGGCCGATTTCACGCCTCGGCCACGACCCGTCAGCGATCCTGAAAACGTGCGCGACCGAATGGACCCGTGCGTTTGAGCGGCTCCGGAAGGAGGTGAAACGGGCCGCGCCTCGCGAGCCCGCAGATGGTCGATCTACGCCCGCGAGCCCTCGGCAGGGATCTTGCAGCTCCGGCCCAGCGGCGGCTCAGAACGGCTCTCGTACGTCGCTGACACCTCCTTTCGATCACGGTCAAGTCGTCCGCGAGAACGTCCGCCCGCCGTCCGTCCGCGCGTTGTACTGCGCAGACGCGCGCGAGCGGACGGACGTCCGCACGGACGAGGACGACTATGCGGCCCGCGCGCCGCGGTGCGGATCGGCGGCGCGCCACCGGCCCCCGAGAGACCTGAACCGCGCGTTCGCCGGCGGCGTGGTTCTGAAGTCGGGCGTAGATCCACGTACGCCGCATTCCAGTCGCCATGATCAACTAAGGGATGGTCAGACCCTCGTCCGGCGCTTCGCGGAGCGCGGCCCAGAGTGCCGATTTCAGGGTCTATCGGCCGCCAAGGTTTCTCTTGGGGCTGCCGGCGCCGGTCGGCGCGCGGAACGCAAGCGCCGATCTGGCGGCAGGCCAGCACATCCAATGTGGATGTGCTGAGGGCGCTTCGTTCCGAAGCCTCGAACCCCCATCCGAGGCTCCGCAAGAGTCTCGGGCATCTTCTCCACCAGAGCAGACCAGCGCAGCAGCGCTGAGGAACAGAACAGGGCGGACCGGCCCCGCGGCCGCGCTCGAGGCGTCCCGTCCTGGTCACGCTCCCGAATTACCGGTGTCATGCTGTGCGTGGTTGTGCTATCTCGCGTTCCTCCGGCGGGTGCCTTGATCCTTGTGGAGTAAGTTCTCGCCCGTTACTGCGACAGCAGGTTCACACCGTCGTGGCTGCGGACTTTCGGGCCGTTCACCTCGTACGCGTCGAACACTCGGACTGCGAAGTCCTCGTTCATGCGTTGCTTGATCTCGTCGGGCTCGAGCCATGCAAAGGCTGCGGTCACCGTGTCAGCCGGGCGCTACGGTGGTTGCCTTCGACCGATTGGGGATGGTGCGGCATGGGATGGGTGTTTCTGATCTTCCGGCTCTACTGGCTGATGATCAAAGGCATGATCTGGCTCATGTGGATGATGATCGCGGTGCCGTTGCGCATGATCGGGAAGGGCGGGCGCCGTCGTCGCCGGACGCAGACGCGGTATTGGACGCATCCCGGCTGCGCTATCCGCCATACCCGCCAGGACACGGCGGCGCGCTGCCGTCTCGGGCGCTGAGAGCGGTTGAGAGCCAGGAATGCAGCAGAGCCCTGGGAGACGTTCCCCAGGGCAACATGAGCAGCGTTCAGATGCAGGCTCGCCCGGACGGGACGCGGCGCCATTCCCCGCCGTCGGGCCGGATCTCAACGCCCTGTGCCTTCACCGGTGCCCACCGGTGGCGACAGCCGTCCAAGGCGGACACGGCAGCGTCAAGGGCCTGGTTCTCGTCCGACGCGGAGTGGACCGTGAACTCCGGGCAGGTCACCCCGGGCGCCGCCTGCCAGCGCACGCGCACCTCCCACCCGCTCATCTCGTTGCGCCCGCCAGGCACACGCAATTGATATCCGCGCAATCTCCAGGCTTGACCTCGAAGTGCGCGGGCAGGTCGTACTTGATCCCGTCGTCGGTGACGCCGTACACCTTCACGTACACGGCGCCGGTGCCCTGCGGCGCGGTCGGGGTTCGGGTCGAAGCGATCTCATCCATGGTCACGTTCCCTGTCAGTCCGTCAGATGTCCGTTTCACCACTTCAGCGCGGCAACTGACGCACTCACAGGTGAAGCTCATATAGGGCGGCCCTATACCGGCCGTGAGTGGCGTAGCTTGGAAGCGTGACCGGCTCTGACGCGCAGCTGTGGGAGCGCCCCGAACTACTCGCGGCGCTGGCGTCCAGCGACTACGGCGCACTGCTGCGCGCCTACCGGAAATGGACCGGCGAGAGTCAGACCGGCGTCGGTATCGCCTGCAACCTCGCTCAGCCGGACGTTTCAGCGATCGAGGCGGGGCGCCGTCAGGTCACGTCAGCCACCGTCCAACAGCGAGTCCTAGACGGGCTCGGCGTCCCCGCTCATCTCCGGCCATCAGCCGCGGTGGTACTCACCGTCCCCGGCGGGGATCTCGACGAAGCCCAAGCCCTCGAGTTGGCCGGCCGCGTCGGAGCGTCCGACGTCGGTTCAACCACGCTTGACCTGCTAGAAGGTGCGTTCGATGACCTCGCCTGCGCCTACTCGACCACCGCACCGCGTGTCCTGGTCGAGCGTCTGCGTACGCACCTGGCGTACGTCTCGCGGCTGCTCGACGGACGGATGACGCTGGCGGAGCACCGTCGGCTGTTGGTCATCGGCGGGTGGCTTTCGCTGCTCGCTGCGACGGTGCACATCGACCTTCAGTCCGACGGCGCGGCGCGTACGCGGCTGCGGACAGCGGACGCACTCGCCGCCGAGGCAAGGCACGCTGAGATCCGGGCGTGGGTGCTCGAAACGCGTGCCTGGCGGGCGGTGACCGAGGGGGATCACGTGTGGGCGGTCGAGCTGGCCGAGCAGGCGCAGGCAATCGCCCCTGAGGGTTCGTCAGCGCGTGTTCAGGCGACGGCGCAGCAGGGGCGGGCGCTCGCGCGCTTGGGGGACGCTGACGAGGTCCATAGGGTCATGGAGCGCGTTGACGTCCTGGTGGCCTCGCGGCCGGTCCCTGAGCGCCAGTCGCACCACTACCGGTATGACCCGAGCAAGTTCACCGCGTACGCCGGAACGACGCTGGCGTGGTTGGGGGATCCGACAGCGGAGGCGTACGCGCGGGACCTGATCGCGTCGCTATCGGTGTGTGAGGGTCTGGGTCCGTGGCCGCGCCGTCTGGCGTCCGCCCGCCTCGACCTGTCGCTGACGCTGCTGAAGTCCGGGGAGCTCGATGAGGCGGCCGACGCGGCTCATAAGGCGATCGTGTCGGGGCATGTAGCGCCGTCGAACTACTGGCGGGCGGCTGAGGTGGTCTACACGGCGGAGGCACGCGGACTGCCGGAAGCACCCGCGCTGCGGGAGGCGTTCACCGCGATGCGCTCCGCTGGCTTGCCGTAAGTACTGGTGTCTCGCTCGCTCGGATGCACTCGCTGACGATGGCGTCACCCCACGTCAGAAACCAAGGTCCGCGCCCCTCAGCCGGTCGTGGTCGAGGGGCGCGGCAGTAGAGCGTCAGGACAGGTGCGTGGGCGGGGCGGGTGCGGAGCCAGGCCCCATCCCAGCGCACGAGCCGGTTGCAAGTGAATTCGCCAGTTCATACGCTTTGGTTACATACCCCGCAACCGTGTCAATGTCCGCATTCATGGTAGAGATCGCGCTCTTGACCGCCTGCTGTGCACTGGTGATCGCGCTCGCTGTAATGGACGGCGGGGCGACGTTGTCCGCCTGCAACGCCTGATCATCCTGCTGAAGCTGCGCGATGTCGTTACGGACCGAGCTGATGTCAGCCGCGGCTGTGTCCTCATCGCCGCCAACCGTGTCCTCATCGCCGCTTACGGTGTCCGCGTCGCCCCCCACCGTATCGACGTCCCCGCAGTCCCCACTACCGGCCTGCGTCGCGTCGTGCTGCTCGGCCTTGAGGTCGTTGTCAGCGCCGGTGATATCGCTGCTGGTGCCGCTGACGTCGCCGTTCATCCCTTGAACGTCGCTCGCGAGGTTGGCGATGGCATTCTGCGCAGCGGAATAGTCAGCCGCGTCCTGGGACTGCTGGGCTGCCGCCGCTGCGCTCTGAGACTCCGCTGCGGCTGCTGCGGCGGAGGCTGACTGCTGCCCCTGCACGATCCCCCCTTCGGCGGTCGTGTCCTCGACGGCTCCGCCGGCCTGGAGATCTTGGCACACCTGCTGACCGTAGAACTGACTGCCGCTGTCCATCACGGTCGCCGTGCCAGCGTTCGGGACGTCCATCACGCACGAGAGGCTGAGCGAGAGGTTCTGTGTTTCGGCCTGCCAGAACCCGCCGAGATTCTTCGCGAGGTCCTGTCCGAACTGCTGGCAGGTCGAGGCGTCGGCACCGTCACCGGCGAGCGTAATCTGTACGTTGTCGCCGGACCGGCCGATCGTGCAGCTGCCACCGTCGTTATCCTCGTTGGCGGCGGCAACCGGCGAAGCGCTCGGCATGCTCGTTGGCCCGAGCAGAGGAGAAGTGCTACTCGCCTTCGTCGTGCCGCCGCTGAACGCGGCGTACATGCCGAACCCGGCACCAGTCGCGATCACCAGCGAGCCGGTCATGATGATCACGGCGCCCTTACGGCCGTCCAGAGGTATCCGCACGTTCGTCCTTCCTCATTCCGCGTAGGGGTTGCGCCTCGCGTCGGCAGTGTCGCAGACCTGGCCTCAAGATGGGCTACGGCGCCCTCAAAACGAAGTGCTCACTGCAGAGCACGCGAGTGGTCGAGCTCTGCCCGAAGTCCTAGAGCTCAAGCTCCTTGGCTGGAGTCAATAGCGCGGAATAGCGCCACTCCTCGTCGCCGATTGCGGCCGTGATGCTGATGAGACATGGACGACCGTCGTTAGGCGAACCCCACCCGAACATGCCTGGGGGATTCGTGCCCGCCTGCTTGGCCAGAGCCCACCGGGTCACGACCCCGCGCGGCAGCGGTCCGCGCGCCACTACGGTACGTCCAAACTCGTCCGCATTATCAACCCCTTGCTTGAACCGCCATGGCCCTACAATTTCGCGGCCCACGTCAACCTCGCCGTCATCGGCCGCGGAGTGAATCTCCACCGAGATGGTGCCTATCAGTTCAGTCTCGGACTCATGGCGGTGCCGGATCAGGAGCTCGCCGGCTTGGAAGTTGCCCACTGGGATAAAGATCGCCACCCCGAGCTTTGGTCGTCGGCGGTCATGCAGAACGGCCGCTGCTGCCTGCTCCTCGATGTCGTTCGCCCGCGCCGTCTGTACTGCGAGCAGCCGAGTCTGCTCCGTCAGCGCGTCGGTCGCCTTCCATAGCTTCTTACCGAACGCCGCCACGAACACGGTTGCGATGCCACCGGCTGCCCCTCCGATTGCAGCGCAGACCTGCCCCGCGTCTCCCCAGAAATCCATGGGCCGCAGGGTACCGGTCATGCGATGGCCAGTTGCCCCGCGCCGTATGTGTGCGTGGGAGGGACGCTGAGTGGGTGCCAGCTCTGCTGGCCTGACCCTCGTTGAGTTCTGCATCATAAAGCAGGCGGCCGTCTCGCCCACTACGCCATATGAGGCTATGCAACGCGGCGCTGCGGCACTTATGGCCACGCCGGGGGTTCCCGCCCAAGACCCAAATGGATCGGGCATGCCGCCCCCGCGTTCACGTACCGGACCTATATCCATTCGCGGCCGGATGATCTCGGCGAGGCGCGTGATGCTCTCGACCGCAAGGCTCCGTGAGCCTGGCCCGCCTCAGTGCCAACGTGACATCCGGTGACACGGAACGGCCTGACTGATCCTCACAGATCAGTCGATTGACAAAATCCCCCCCGACCTGCGGGGGAGGAATTTTTTCTTGTGGAGCCAAAAGGATTCGAACCCCTGACCCTGCATTTTCGGCTTCAGTTCTGTTCGCCCAGGTACGCCTACGCCAGTGTCCGTGGACGTACTTCTACTGGATCCACCTGACTGGATGGACAGTAAAGGACCTCGACGGACACTGGCTGCCTGAGCTATCTCCTCGTGGACCGGAAAAAGCGCGCCTGCGTCGCGTTCACCGAACCCAACGGCGCCCGCTACCTGACGCGGCGTGAGGTTCCGTTCGGCGAGCCCGTCACGCGGCCGCGCCGCACCGGCCCTCCGTGGGCGGCGCGGCGCGGCGGCCCGCTCACCCGTCGAAGCGGTCGAACTCCAGCACGCGCAGGACGGCGCGGCCTGCGGCGTCGGAGGCGGGGAGGTCGACTTCGGCGCGCAGGTGCCAGTCGTGGTTGCCGGCGGGGTCGTCGAGGATCTGCCTCACCTTCCAGGCTGTCGGGCCTTCCTCGATCTGGAAGAGCTTCGGGCCGCGGGCGTCTGGGCCGGTGCCGAGTTCCTCGTGTTCGTCGAAGTAGTCGCCGACGGCTTCGTCCCAGTCCTCGAACAGCCACGGGCCGTCCCAGGTGTCGGTGTGTTCGAGGCCTTCCGCGTCCTCGGCGTCGAGGGCGACGAGGCCGGCGACGTCGTCGCGGGCGGCGAGTTCGACGCGGCGGAACATCGCGTTGCGGACCAGGACGCGGAAGGCGCGGCGGTTGCCGGTGACCGGGGGCGGGGTGTCGTCCAGGGCGGCCTGGGCGGCGGCGTGGGCCTCGGGGTTGCGCAGGGCCTCCCACTCGTCGACCAGGCTGGAGTCGATCTGGCGGACGGTCTCGCCGAGCCACTCGATCAGGTCGACCAGGTCGTCGCGCTTGACCGACTCCGGAATGGTGTGGTCCAGGGTGCGGTACGCGTCGGCCAGGTAGCGCAGCACGATGCCCTCGACCCGGGCCAGGTCGTACGCGGCGATGTAGTCGGCGAAGGTCATCGCCTGCTCGTACATCTCGCGCACCACCGACTTGGGGCTCACCGGGTGGTCGCCGATCCACGGGTGGGCCCGGCGGTAGGTGTCGTAGGCGTGGCCGAGCTGCTCCTCGAGCGGCTTGGGGTAGCTGATCTCGCTGACCCGCTCCATCCGCTCCCCGTACTCGATCCCGGACGCCTTCATCTCCGCGATGGCCTCGCCGCGCGCCTTCTTCTCCTGCGCCATCAGGATCTGGCGCGGGTCGTCCAGGATCGCCTCGATGATGGAGAGCAGGTCCAGCGAGTACGAGGGGGACTCCGGGTCGAGCAGGTCGAACGCGGCCAACGCGAAGGTGGACAGCGCCTGGTTGAGCGCGAAGTCCTGCTGCAGGTCCACCGTGAGCCGCACGATCCGCCCGGTCTCGTCCGGGGTCTCGAGCCGCTCGACCACGCCCGCGTCCAGCAGCGAGCGGTAGATGGCGATGGCGCGGTGGATGTGCCGGCGCTGGGCCGCGGCGGGCTCGTGATTGTCCGTCAGCAGCTTGCGCATCGCGTCGAAGGCGTTGCCGGGGCGGGCGATGATCGACAGCAGCATCGCGTGGGTGACCTGGAAACGGGAGACCAACTGCTCGGGCTCGGCCTCGATCAGCTTCTCGAAGGTCTGCTCGCTCCAGTTGACGAAGCCCTCCGGCGGCTTCTTGCGGGCGTAGCCGCGCCGTCGCTTCGGGTCGTCGCCGATCTTGGCCAGGGCCCGCTCGTTCTCGATGACGTGGTCCGGGGCCTGGGCCGCGACGTAGCCGATGGTGTCGAACCCGGCCCGCCCGGCCCGGCCGGCGATCTGGTGGAACTCGCGGGCGCGCAGCAGCCGGGAGCGGCGGCCGTCGTACTTGGACAGGGCGGTGAACAGCACCGTGCGGATGGGCACGTTCACGCCCACGCCGAGGGTGTCGGTGCCGCAGATGACCTTGAGCAGGCCGGCCTGGGCGAGCCGCTCGACCAGGCGCCGGTACTTCGGCAGCATGCCGGCGTGGTGCACGCCGATGCCGTGCCGGATGAACCGGGACAGGGTGCGCCCGAAGCGGGTGGTGAAGCGGAAGCCGCCGAGCAGCTCGGCGATGGCGTCCTTCTCCGCCCGCGAGCAGACGTTCAGGCTCATCAGCGACTGGGCCCGCTCCACCGCCGCGGCCTGGGTGAAGTGCACGATGTAGACCGGCGCCTGGCCGCCCTCGAGCAGCTCCTGCACCGTCTCGTGCAGCGGGGTCATCCGGTACGAGTAGGACAGCGGGACCGGGCGCTCGGCCGAGCGCACCGTGACGGTGTCGCGGCCGGTGCGGCGCTTGAGGTCGCCCTCGAACCGCTCGACGTCGCCGAGGGTGGCCGACATGAGCAGGAACTGGGTCTGCGGCAGCTCGAGCAGCGGGATCTGCCAGGCCCAGCCGCGGTCCGGGTCGGCGTAGAAGTGGAACTCGTCCATGACCACGAGCCCGGCCTCGGCCTGCGCGCCGTCCCGCAGCGCGATGTTGGCCAGCACCTCGGCGGTGCAGCAGATGATCGGGGCGCCCGGGTTGACCGAGGCGTCGCCGGTCATCATGCCCACGTGCGCGGAGCCGAAGGCCGCGCACAGGTCGAAGAACTTCTCCGACACCAGTGCCTTGATCGGGGCGGTGTAGAAGGCGCGCTCGCCCCGGGCGAACGCGGCGAACACGCCGCCGGCGGCCACCAGGGACTTGCCCGACCCGGTGGGGGTGGCCAGGATGACGTTGTCCCCTGCCACCAGCTCGATCAGGGCCTCTTGCTGCGCCGGGTAGAGGCCGATGCCGCCGGCCGCCACCCATGCCTCGAAGGCCGCGTAGAGGGAATCCGGGTCGGTGGTGTCCGGCAGATGGTCGAAGAGGTTCACCGGCACATCATCTCAGGTCGTCGTCTTCCGTACGCCAAGGTGGGAAGGGTAGCCTTGGCGCCCATGGTGCTGAAAAGGCTGCTGCCCGGACGACGGTCCGACTCCTCGACGAACTCCGCCCCCGTGACCGCCGAGCAGCTCGCCGCGGCCTGGGAGACGCTGACCACGGCCTCGACCTCGGCCACGTGGAAGTGCCGGCATGCGAACGGCTCGGTGCTGGCCGAGGGGACGGTGGACTTCTCCGCGCGCGAGTCCCGCGCCACGGTGATCCGCGGCCGGGCCACCTACGAGTATCTGCGCCGCGGGTCCACCGCCTTCCGCGCGCCGGTCCAGGAGGACCAGGACGCGGACGTGGAGCCGAGCTGGGAGTACGCCTCGGAGACGGACGCGTGCGGAATCCACGCCTACGCGATACCCGAGGTCATCGCGGCCGCGGTGCGCGCGGCGGGGGCGCCGGTGCAGGGGCGGACCGAGGAGTTCGACGAGAAGAAGCTGACCGTGGTCACGGTCACGGTCAAGCCCAAGCCGTCCGACGCGGACGGCCGCCTGGCCCGGCTGGCCCGGCAGCTGCGCGACCACGGCGCGACCGCGCTGCTGGTGAGCGCGCTGGTGGACCCGAACGCCTGGGACGACGAGTCGGACGAGCCGATCGGCACGAAGATCGAGCGGCTGCGGCTCGAACTGCAGCACTGGACTCCGGCGGACAACCCGATGGATGACCACAGCGTCACGGTGGACCTGTTCGACCTGAACGAGCCGGTGGACATCACGGTGCCGGACGAGTCCGCGGCCGAGCGGCGGCGTACCGCCCGCGGCTGCGCCGACCTCGCGCTTTTCTAAGCCGGCTTGCCTCGTCGGCCCCGGCCGGCGGTGCCCGCGTACGTTTCACGGATCGGGCACGGTCCGCGTCCGTCCGCGGCCTTCCCGCGTGCCCCGGGGCGATGCGGGGCCGGGTGTCGTTGGATCTTCGATAATCTGACGGCGTGCACACAGCCCCCGGAACCGGGCGAGACCGGGCCCTGACAGCGAACGGTGTGGTGGACAGGTGACGATGACAGAGGCGCAACTGCCGCCACGGGCCCGGGTCGCGGTCGCGGCCGGGCGGTTGACCGGGGCGGTCTCGCGGGCCGCGGGCCGCGGCTCGGGCGCCGTGGTGGGCGGCCGGGTGGCGCTGCGGCTCGACCCGGAGCTGCTGCGGCGGCTCACGGCCGGGCGCGCGTGTGTGCTGATCTCGGCGACCAACGGCAAGACCACGACGACCCGGCTGGTGGCCGAGGCGCTGCGGGCCAAGGGCCCGGTGGCCTCGAACGCGCTGGGCGCGAACATGCCGGCCGGGATCACCGCCGCGATGGCGCAGGACCGCACCGCGAAGTTCGCGGTGATAGAGGTGGACGAGAAGTACCTGCCGGGGGTGGCCGAGCAGACCGCGCCGGCCGCGATCGCGCTGCTCAACCTCTCCCGCGACCAGCTCGACCGGGCGGCCGAGACCCGGATGCTGGCGCAGCGCTGGCGCGACGGCCTCGCCGGGACCGCGGCCACGGTGATCGCGAACGCGGACGATCCGCTGGTGGTGTGGGCGGCCGGCCGGGTGGAGCGGGTCGTGTGGGTGGCGGTGGGCCAGAGCTGGAAGGACGACGCCTGGTCCTGCCCGCAGTGCGGCGGCGTGCTGCACCTGGACCACGCGGACTGGCGCTGCGGCTCGTGCGACATGCGTCGGCCGACCCCGCAGTGGTCCCTGGACGGCGAGGAGCTGGTGGCGCCGGACGGCACCCGGGTCGGACTCGGCGGCCTGCGGCTGCCGGGCCGGGCGAACCGGGCCAACGCGGTCAGCGCGGCCGCGGTGGCGGCGGTGTTCGGAGTCGAGGCGCCGACCGCGATAGGGCGGATGGAGCACGTCACGGCCGTGGCCGGGCGGTATGACACGGTGTCGTACCGCGGCAGGACCCTGCGACTGCTGCTGGCGAAGAACCCGGCGGGCTGGCTGGAGACCTTCGACCTGGTCGCCCCGCCCGACACCGCGCCGAAGGGGCCGGTACTGCTGTCCGTCAACGCCCTGTCGGCCGACGGCACGGACACCTCGTGGCTGTGGGACGTGGACTACACCCGGCTGGTCGGCCACCACGTGCTGGTGATCGGGCAGCGGCGGCTGGACCTGGCCGTGCGGCTGCAGGTGGCCGGGGTCGAGTTCGAGGTCTTCGACACGGCGGAGGCCGCGGTGGACGCCGCGCCCGCGGGCGAGATCGAGGTCATCGCCAACTACACCGCCTTCCAGCAACTGCGACAGAAAGTCGGATCCTGACATGGCCGGGCAGAGCGCGCTGCGCGTGGTCTGGATCTACCCTGACCTGCTCTCCACCTACGGGGACCAGGGCAACGCACTGATCATGGCGTACCGGGCGAGGCTGCGCGGGCACGAGGTGGAGCGGGTGGACGTGCGCAGCGACCAGCCGATCCCGGCGCAGGGCGACGTGTACCTGATCGGCGGCGGCGAGGACCGCCCGCAGCGGCTCGCGGCCGAGCGCCTGCTCAAGGACGACGGGCTGGCCCGGGGTCTGGAGGCGGGCGGCGCGGCGCTGGCCGTGTGCGCGGGCTTCCAGCTGTTCGGGCACTCCTTCTACGACGACGAGAAGGGCACCCAGCCGGGCCTCGGCCTGCTGGACGTGACCTCGGTGCGCGGCACCGTGCGCTGCGTCGGCGAGGTGACGGCCGAGGTGGACGAGGCCCTGACCGTGGGCGGGCGCCCGCTGCCCCGGCTGACCGGCTTCGAGAACCACATGGGCACCACCCAGGTCGGCCCCGGCGCCCGCCCGCTGGCCCGCGTCCGCAGCGGCAACGGCAACGGCGCCGGCTCGGGCGTCGACGGCGCCCACCAGGGCCGCATCGTCGGCACCTACCTGCACGGCCCGGTCCTCGCCCGCAACCCCGCCCTCGCCGACCTGATCCTCGGCTGGGTCGACGGCAACCCCGCCCCCACTCCGGCCGAAGACCTCTGGCACGACCGCCTGCGCGCCGAGCGCCTCGCCGCGGTCGGCGGCTGAGGCCTCGGGGTCCTCGAACCCTGTGATCCTCACGTAGAGAGCAACACGGAACCGGCCGGACGCCTTGGCGCCCGGCCGGTTGCGTGTTCTTGGGGGAAGCGGCTCGGGGCTGGTCGGCCGCCGCGGGTCAGCCGCGCACCGCAGCCACGCACTCGTCGTACAGGTCCATGATTTCACCCTTGCCGTCGTTGGCGACCCACGTGATCGATGCGGCATCCAGGCACGCGAACGCCGTCGCGATCAGCGCGCGGGCCTTCGCGCCCTCGTTGCCGGCCGCCGGGTCCATCCGGGCCTCGATGAGCGGCAGCAGGTTCTCCTGGAACCGCAGTCGCTTTTCGAGCCAACCGGCATGCAGCGAGGCGGTGTTGTGCAGGAGGCGGAACCGCTCCAGGGCCTGTTCGCGGCTGTCGTGCAAGTCCAGCACGGCGGCAACCCCCGCGCGCAGGGCCTCCCAGACGCCGGCATCGGCGTGCTGTTCGCTGATCGTGTCCATCAGGACCTGCCCGAACCGGTCCTGGCCGCCGCCGAGAAGGTCCTCCTTGGCGCCGAAGTAGCGGAAGAGGGTGCGCTGGGAGACGCCGGCCTCCCGGGCGATCTGGGCGATGGTCGTCTCGTCGTAGCCCTGCTCGGTGAACAGGCGCAGCGCCGTCTCGAGGATCTCCTGGGAAGCCAGCTGCCGGGTCCGGTCCCACAGTGTGGTCGGTGCGCCCGTCGCCGGCTTGGCTTCCTGCTTCATGCCGACAGACTAGCCCAGCACTGCCAAGTCGACAGTCACATCATGGTTGGCAGTCACTGCCAGGTTGGCGTACGCTGCCAGAGTGGTGACGCGGCATCGCCCACGGACCCACGGGCAGCCGCTCACCCCCGCCCCTGCTCGGAAGCACGCAAAAGGAGCGCATCATGCCCGCACGCACAGCTCTGATCACCGGTGGAACCAGCGGCATCGGCAAAGCGACCGCCGAACTACTCCACTCCCGCGGCTACCGCCTCATGGTCACCGGCCTCGACAACGTCGCCGACGCCGGACTTCCCGAAGGCGTCACGGCCGTCCGGGCCGACGCACGGTCCCTGCCGGACATCGACGCGGCGGTGGACCAGGCGCGCCGGCGACTCGGCTCCCTCGACCTGTTCTTCCTCAACGCGGGCGTCTCCCGCCCCGGCCCGATCGAATCAACCGACGAAGACGCCTTCGACGCCTTGTTCGACATCAACGTCAAGGGGAACTTCTTCACCCTGCAAAAGGCGCTGCCGCTCCTGAACGAGGGCGCCTCGGTCGTGTTCACCGTGGGCGCCGCCGAAGTGCTCGGGGCCGCGATGACAGCCGCCAAGGGCGCTCTGCTGCCCCTCATGCGGTCCCTCGCGCTCGAACTCGCCCCCCGCCGCATCCGCGTCAACGCGGTCAGCCCGGGAATGATCGACACCCCGGTCTACCGCAAGATGGGTGTCTCCCAGGACATGATCGACTCCTGGGCCCGGGACGTCCCGCTCGGCCGCGTCGGCGCTCCCGCCGACATCGCCGAAGCCGTGGCCTTCCTCGCCTCGGACGCCGCCGGCTACATCACCGGCGACAACCTCACCGTCTCCGGCGGCATCGGTGTCCACTCCAACGCCTGACCGGCAAACCGGCTCAGCCCGCCGACCCGTCTACTCCGCCAGCGCGTAACACGCCACCGCAGCGGCGGCCGCGACGTTGAGCGAGTCGACGCCGGCGGCCATGGGGATGCGGACCTTGAGGTCGCAGGCGGCGAAGGCCTTGGCGGTGAGGCCGTCGCCTTCGGAGCCGAGGAAGAGGGCGGCCTTCTGGTCCGGGGCCAGGCGTAGGGCGCGCAGGTCCACGGCGTCCTCGGCGGGGGTGAGGGCGATGCGGCGGTAGCCGTGGGCGGAGAGCAGGTCCAGGGCCTGGGGCCAGGGCTCGAGCTTGGTCCACGGGACGGCGAAGACGGTGCCCATGGAGACGCGCACGGAGCGGCGGTAGAGCGGGTCGGCGCAGTCGGGGGCGAGCAGGACGGCGTCCATGCCGAGGCCGGCCGCGCCGCGGAAGATGGCGCCGACGTTGGTGTGGTTGTTGACGCCTTCGAGTACGACGATGCGGCGGGCGCTCTCGAGGATCTTCTCGGCCTCGGGCAGCGGGGTGCGGGCCATCGCAGCCAGGGCGCCGCGGTGCACGTGGAAGCCGGTGATCTGCTCGAGCAGGGCGGGCTCGCCGACGTACGCGGTGGCTCCGGTGGCCTCGAGCAGCGGCGTCATCAGCGGCAGCCACTTGTCCGACATCAGCATCGAGCGCATCGGGTAGCCGGCGTCCACGGCGCGCCGGATCACCTTCTCCCCCTCGGCGATGAACAGGCCGCGCTCCGGCTCGGTGCGCTTGCGCAGCTCCATGTCGGTCAGCGCCTGGTAGTCGGTCAGGCGGGGGTCGGCCGGATCCTCGATCCGCACCAGCTGGTCTTCGATGCTTGCCACCGCACGAGCGTAACCGGTTTGCCCCGTCCGCCCTGCACACACGATGTTCACCGGGTATACAGAATTCAACGGCACCGACCGGTGGCACTGAGGGCGTTCGGGCCGGTAGACCTGTGGACGGGCGCACCGGCCCGTTACCCGGGCAAGCCGCACCGCCAGCCGAAGGGAGGGTCGCCGTGGCCGCACCGCGCCTGTTCCCGAGCAGCGGGGCCTGGCGCATCCGGGCCGTGCGGCCGGCCGACGCGCTGGTGCTGTTCGGGCTGTTCGCGCTGCTGGTGGGCCTGCTCGAGCTGGTGCCCTCGCTGGCCAGCCCGTTCCAGCCGGAGCACGGCACGGCGGCGATCTCCACCGACCCGTCGCAGATCCCGTACTACGCCGTACGTTCCCTGCTGCGGATGTTCATCGCGCTGGCCCTGTCCGTGGTGTTCACCTTCGTCTACGCCACCGCGGCGGCCCGGCTGCCGCGGGCGGAGAAGATCCTGCTGCCGATCCTCGACGTGCTCCAGTCGGTGCCCGTGCTCGGCTTCCTGACCATCGTGGCGAGCACCCTGGTGGCCCTGTTCCCCGGCTCCGAGCTGGGGCTCGAGTGCGCCTCGATCTTCGCCATCTTCACCTCCATGGCCTGGAACCTCACCTTCGCCTTCCACGCCTCGCTGGTCAGCCAGCCGCGCGAGCTGGACGAGGCGGCGCGGGTGCTGCGGCTGACGAAGTGGCAGCGGTTCTGGAAGCTGGACGTGCCCTCCGGGACCATCCCGATGATCTGGAACGGGATGATGTCCTTCGGCGGGGCCTGGTTCTTCCTGACCGCCTCCGAGGCGATCACCGTCGGCGGGCACGCGTACGTGCTGCCGGGGATGGGCAGCTACGTGGCCGCGGCCTCGGACCAGAACGACCTGGGCGCGATCGGCTGGGCGATCGCCGCGATGATCGTCATGGTGGTCGGGGTCAACTTCCTGTTCTGGCGGCCGCTGGTGGCCTGGGCCGAGCGGTTCCGGGTCGGGGACTCGGCCACTGCGGACCGGCCGCGCAGCCTGGTGCTCGACCTGATCCGCCGCTCCCAGATCGACGACTGGGCCGCGCGGCCGCTGCGTCCGGCCGGGCGGCTGCTCGACCGGGCCACCCGGCCCTTCGGCCTGGCCGAGCACCCGCTGCGCAAGCCGGCCGTGCGCCAGCGCACCGGGGACGTGCTGTTCGCCGCGGCGGTCGCGCTCGCGGTGGCGTACGGGGTGTGGGAGGCGCTGGCCTACATCCACCGCTCGGTGGGCTTCGGGCAGTTCGGCACGGCCTTCGGGTACGGCGCGCTGACCTTCCTGCGGGTGGTGGCGGTGCTCATCGGCTCGACGCTGCTGTGGGTGCCGGTGGGCGTGTGGATCGGGATGAACCCGCGCGTCTCGCGACTGGCGCAGCCGCTGGTGCAGGTGGCCGCGTCGTTCCCGGCGAACTTCCTCTACCCCTTCCTGATGGCGCTGTTCATCGCGCTCGGCATCGGCCTCGGCTTCGGCGGCGTGGTGCTGATGGCGATGGGCGCCCAGTGGTACATCCTGTTCAACGTGGTCGCGGGCGCCTCCACCGTCCCGAACGACCTGCGCGAGGCGATGCGGGTGCTGGGCGTGCGCGGGTGGCTGCGGTGGCGGGTGCTGATCCTGCCCGCGATCTTCCCGGCGTACGTCACCGGCGGGATCACCGCGGCCGGCGGGGCCTGGAACGCCTCGATCGTGGCCGAGTACGTGACCTACGACCACCGGACCGTGCAGGCCAGGGGGCTCGGCGCGTACATCAGCGCGGCGGCCGCGGCCGGGGACACGGCCAAGGTGGTGGTGGGCGTGATCGCGATGTCCGTCTACGTCGTCCTGGTCAACCGCTTCTTCTGGCGGCGGCTGTACCGGCTGGCCGAGCGCCGGTTCTCCGGCTGAGGGAGGTACACCGGATGACGACGGGCGCGACGGGCGCGACGGCGAGGCGCGGGACCCCGCAGGGTACGCCGCTGATCACGGTCGAGGGCGTGACCAAGACCTTTCCCACCCCGGACGGCGAGGAGCTGTTCGTCCTCGACGACATCGACCTGGCGCTGTACCCGGGCGAGATCGTGGCGCTGCTGGGCAAGTCCGGCTCGGGCAAGTCCACCCTGCTGCGCTGCATCGCCGGGCTGATCGCGCCGTCCTCGGGGGTGGTGGCCTACCGCGGGACGCCGCTGAACGGGGCCAACCCGGGCGTGGCGATGGTCTTCCAGAGCTTCGCGCTGCTGCCCTGGCTGACGGTGCAGCAGAACGTGGAGCTCGGGCTGCGGGCGCGCGGGGTGCCGGAGCGGGAGCGGCGGGAGCGGGCGCTGAAGGCGATCGACGTGATCGGGCTGGACGGGTTCGAGGCGGCGTATCCGAAGGAGCTGTCCGGCGGCATGCGCCAGCGGGTCGGCTTCGCCCGGGCGCTGGTGCTCGAGCCGGACGCGCTGCTGATGGACGAGCCGTTCTCGGCGCTCGACGTGCTGACGGCGGAGAACCTGCGCAACGAGATCGTCCGGCTGTGGGACTCGGCCGAGGCCGCGTCGCTCAACCAGTCGCTGCTGATCGTGACGCACAACATCGAGGAGGCCGTGCTGCTGGCGGACCGGATCATGGTGCTCTCCTCGAACCCGGGCCGGATCAAGGCCGAGCTGACGGTGCCCCAGGCCCGGCCGAGGGACCGGCGCAGCGCCGCGTTCGAGGCGCTGGTGGACCAGGTCTACGGGATCCTGGCCGGGCGCGAGGAGCCGGAGGCGGGCGCCGTCCCGGTCCCGGCGGGCGGGGCGCGCGGTGCGGGCG
>NZ_JAGSOG010000019.1 GCF_018139695.1 Actinospica durhamensis
GGCCACGGGGGCGGCGGTGGCGGCGTCGGTGGCATCGGCGGTGTCGTGCACGGGGTCACCGGCGGTCACGGCGGCAGCGGCGGCGGCCTCATCGGCGCGCTGGTGGCCGTGGTGATCATCGCGTTCTTCCTGTACATCGCCTACAAGGTGCGCAAGGCCACGAAGTCGCGGGGCCTGAACACGACGTCGGACCGCACGGCCCACTTCTCGGACGCGCAGGCGCGCGCACGGGCCGCCCAGGTCGAAGCGCAGATCGCCCGGCTCGCCGAGACGGATCCGACCTTCGATCCGGATGCGCTCAAGCAGCGGGCGACCTGGCTGTACGTGACCGCCCAACAGGCCTGGACCAACCGCGATCTCGCCACCTTGCAGCAGATCATGTCCCCGGTGCTCTTGCGCAAATGGGCCGACGAACTGGACGACTACGCGTCGCGCGGTGAGGTCAACGTCGTGGAGATCCTCTCCGGCCCGACCGTCGAGTTCGTCGACGTCGCGAACCGCGAGGGCGAGGTCAACGACACCGTCACGTTCCGCATCACCGCGACGCTGAACGACTACGTACGTCGCGCGATCGGCGCGCGGGCCGTGCGCAAGGACGACTCCACGCGACCGGTCGAGTACTGGACATTGCGTAAGAACGAGGCCGGAGAGTGGATCACGGTCTCGATCGAGCAGGCGGCCGAGGGCGCGCATCACCTCACCTCCGCCATCGAGACCGACGGCTGGGACCAGAAGGCGGTCGGTCGTGACGCCGTGCTCGAGGTGGCCGAGCAGAGCTCGGTCCCGGGCGTGAGCGACATCCTCTCGCTCACCGGCATCTCCTGGAGCACCGACGCCGACGCCGCCGCCGTCGACATCAGCCTCGTCGACGGCCGCTTCGACAAGTCGGTGCTCGAGGTCGCCGTGGAGCAGTTCCTCGAGGAATGGGCCATGAACGACGGCAGCCTCGACTTCACGTCCGTGCGCACGGTCAACCGCACCGTCATGCGCGAGGCCGTCGTCCAGTCGATCGAGGTGAGCTCGCTGATCTCGCGCGAACCGATCGTCTTCCGGGTCGCGGTCGGCGCCGAGGGCGTCTACTACGAGGTCGACCGCCGGACCGAAGAGGTCCTGCGCGGCGACGCGCACAAGCGCCGGCCGGTCCGCTTCGCCTTCGACCTGCGGCTGGAGGAGTCGACGGCGAAGGGGTGGACGGTGATCGCCGGAGGCGCTCAGTACCCTGATTCCGGGGTGAACTTCCATTGATCCGGGCTTGCCGGCCCGGGAACGACGTGGGCATGCTCCAGCCGTGACCGATGCCGCGGACTTCGCGTGGGACCCGTTCGGCACGCTGCACGCCGCGCTGTGGATCGGCGGCGCGCAGTGGGCCGGCAAATCCACCGTCGCGCGGATCCTCGCCGCGCGACACGGCCTGACGGCATATCACTACGACTACCACGACGCCCGAGGCCACCTGGAGCGCCGCGTCGCGCGTAGAGCCCGCAGCGGACTGCCCTATGCCGAGGTTCCGGGCCCTGACTGGATCGGCTCGACGCCGGACGCGCTGGCCGAGGACTGCCTCGTCGGCTTCGCCGAGCGGCTGGAATTCGTCTTCGACGATCTGCGTGCGCTGATGAGCCCGCACCCGGTGCTGGCCGAGGGCTACGGTCTGCGGCCGGAGGCGCTCGCGCCGCTGCTCGACGCACCGGACCGCATGATCGTCATGGTGCCCACCGAGGAGTTCCGGCAGCACCAGATCCGTACCCTGCCACGTGCCGGGGCGGTGAGTGCCGACGTGAGCGACCCCGCGCTGGCCCAGGCCAACCGCATCGCACGCGATCGCCTGCTCGCCGACCACGCGGTACGTACGGCTCTGGCACACGGCGTGCGCGTGCTGGAGGTCGACGGCTCCCGCGACGCCGAAGCCGTGGCCGACGAGGTCGCAAGCCGATTCGCCGCGTATCTCCCACAACCGCTGCCCTGACGGAGCCCGGGGCGGCTTTCGCTCACCGGTCGCCGTAGACGCTTGCCCAGTCGTCCTTCATGCTGACCACGGTCCACCCGTGGGTCTGCGCCCGCGCGAGGGCGTCTTCGGCGCCGGCGGTGTAGGCGAACTCGCGCTCGCCGTCGTCGTGCAGGATCAGCAGGCGAAGGCCGGTGCGTTCGCCGGTGCGCGCGAATCGCAGCATGGGGATGTCGCCGTTGGCGTTGCCGCACGCCACTAGGGGTCTGCGACCGGTGCGGCTCCAGATGCGGACGGGTTTCTGCGGACCGTCGTCGAAGAACTCGGTGTGGGACTTGTAGATGAGGCGGGTGTCCTCGGCTTGATCGTCGAAGTCGAGGCCGAGCGCACTGCCGATGACACGTTCGGGCGGCACGCCGTATATGCGCTCGGCGAACGGGCGCATGAAGTCGCGGTCGCCGCCCGAGGCGATGTAGGTGGTGAAGCCCTTGGCTTCCAGGTAGCGCAGCAAATCGGTCATCGGCGCGTAGCCGCAGGAGAGATAAGGGCGCTTGAGCACCGGGTGGACGGCGTCGCGCAGCCACCCGGAGACCTCGGCGGCGAACTCCTCCACCCCCTGGTTCTTGAAGGCCGTTTCGACCGCGCGCATCAGGACCTTCAGGTCCGACTCGTCGCCGTGGTAGTGCTTGACGAGCGCTTGGCCGAGCCACCGGTAGTCGCGTTCGATCGCCGCGCGGTAGGGCTCGCGCGCGGCCAGCGCCGGATCGTGCTCGGCGAGTCGGGCCAGCCGGGAGAGGGTGAAGTCCAACTGGACCGGGATGGGCTTCTCGCTCCACAGGGTGCCGTCGTTGTCGAACACCGCGACGCGTTCGGCAGGCGGCACGAACGCGGGCCCGTGCTCGTCGGTGGCGGCATGGACGAACCCGATGATCGCCTGCCGGGTCGGCGTGTCGTTCCACGAGGGCAGATCGGGGTGCACGCTCATGTCTGGACGCTACCTGCGGGTGCGCACCGCCGCGCGGCGTGCGGGCCGATCGGATCGCCAGCTGAGGTCAGACGCCTGCGTCGGGATCGGTGCGGACGACGCAGCGGAATCCGAGGTGGCAGGTGGAGGTGTCCTCGCTCTCGCCCTGGCGGGCGGCGGGACGGTAGCGCAGGCAGTACTCCGGGGCGCACAGGTGCGAACCGCCCTTGATCACCCGCTGGGCGAGGGCGTCGGCCGGCGACTCCGCCGTACCGCAGCAGCCTGACACCGGCGCCGGCGGGGCGTCTTGGCCGGTCGGATACGGATCGGCGGTCCACTCCCACACGTTGCCGATCATGTCCAGCAGGCCGTAGCCGTTGGGCGGGTAGCTCCCGGCCGGGGTGGTGCCGGGCCGCCCGGACCTCGTGTCGGCCTGCCAGGGGAATCGGCCCTGGAAGGTGTTGGCCATCCGTCGGCCGCCGACGGTCGGTTCGTCGCCCCACGCGTAGGTCGCCCCGCGCAGCCCGCCGCGCGCGGCGTACTCCCACTCGGCTTCGGTCGGCAGCTGCTTGCCCGCCCAGGCCGCGTACGCGCGGGCATCCGAATAGGCGATGTGGGTGACGGGGTGGCGCTCACGTCCGTGCAGCGTGCTGCCCGGCCCCTCGGTGTGACGCCAGTTCGCGCCGGGCTGGTAGCGCCACCACTGCCGGAAGTCGTCCAGTGCGACCGGGCCCGGGGTCGGCGTGAACACCAGCGACCCGGGCACCAGCAGCGCCGGGTCTGCGTCGGGGTAGGCGGCCGGGTCCGGGGCCCGCTCGGCCATGGTGGTGTGGCCGGTGGCTTTGACGAACCGGCGGAACGCGGCGACGGTGACCGGGGTCGTGTCGATGAAGAACCCCTCGACCCGCGCCTCACGCTCCGGACGCTCCTCCGGGTAGAACGCGTCGCTGCCCATCAGGAAGCGTCCGGCCGGGATCCACACCATGTCCTTCGTATCCCGGGCGCCCTCAGTGCCCTTGGTCCGTTCGCCGCGGCCCGCGGCGGCGGGCGCGGGCGGCGCACAGGGGTCGAGCATCTCCTCATGATCGCCGCAGCGGGCGGCGACAAGCACGGCGCCACGCCGGACGCGAGGGCACTCGGATAGCGCACACCCGTCCATTCGGCCGGTGCCGCTCGCCGGGCGGGCCGACGGACGGCGTGTCAGGATCCGAGAAGATCCCCCGGGAGCCCGTGGCTTGTCGAGAGAGCGAGAGATCCATGGCCGTGCCGTTCAAGGGCGTCATCGACATCGACATCCGCGACTCGAAGCCGGACTGGGCGCCGTTCGAGCCGCCCCGGGCCGCGCCCGGCGCCCCGAACGTGCTCTACATCGTGCTCGACGACGTCGGATTCGCCGCGCTCTCCTGCTACGGCGGCCCCGTCGAGACCCCGAACATCGAGCGCATCGCGGCGGCGGGCGTGCGCTACACCCAGTGGCACACCACCTCGCTGTGCTCCCCCACCCGCTCCTGCCTGCTGACCGGGCGCAACCACACCCGCAACAGCATGGCGTGCATCACCGAGGCCGCGATCGGGTTCCCCAACGCCAGCGGCACCATCCCGCCGGAGAACGGGATGCTCTCCGAGATCCTGGCCGAGCGCGGCTGGAACACGTACATGGTCGGCAAGTGGCACCTGTGCCCGACCGACGAGATGAACCTGGCCGCCACCCGCCGCAACTGGCCCAGCGGCCGCGGCTTCGAGCGCTCCTACGGGTTCCTCGGCGCGGAGACCAACCAGTGGTATCCCGACCTGATCCACGACAACCACCCGGTCGACCAGCCGCGTACGCCGGCGCAGGGCTACCACCTCACCGACGACATCACCGACAAGGCGCTGGAGTTCATCAAGGACGGCAAGGCCATCGCGCCGGACAAGCCCTTCTTCCTCTACTACGCCCCCGGCGCCTGCCACGCCCCGCACCACGCGCCCAAGGAGTGGATCGAGAAGTTCAAGGGCCGCTTCGACCTGGGCTACGAGGCCATCCGGGAGAAGATCCTGGCCCGGCAGAAGCAGATGGGCATCGTGCCGCCGGACACCAAGCTGCCCCCGGTCAACCCGATCGGCACCCCGGCGGACCGCACCGGGCCGGACGGCCTGCCCTTCCCCGAGCTGGACTACACCCGTCCGTGGGCCGAGCTGAGCGCCGAGGAGCGGCGCCTGTTCGCCCGGATGGCCGAGGTCTACGCCGGGTTCCTGGCCCACGCCGACCACCACATCGGGCGGCTGCTGGACTATCTCGAGGAGACCGACCAACTGGAGAACACCGTCGTCGTGCTCGTCTCCGACAACGGCGCCAGCGGCGAGGGCGGGCCCAACGGCTCGGTCAACGAGATGAAGTTCGCCAACGGCGTCGCCGACGACATGAGCGAGAACCTCGCCAGGCTCGACGACCTCGGCGGTCCGAAGACGTACAACCACTACCCCAACGGCTGGGCGATGGCGTTCAACACGCCGTTCAAGATGTGGAAGCGCTACGAGTTCAACGGCGGGACCAGCGACCCGTGCATCATCTCCTGGCCCAAGGGCGCCCCGGCCCGCGGCGAGGTCCGCGAGCACTACCACCACGCGGTCGACCTCGTGCCCACGCTGCTCGACCTGCTCGGCGTGGACGCCCCGGCGACGATCAAGGGGCACGTGCAGAGCCCGTTCGACGGCGTGAGCATGGCCCCCGGCCTCGGCGATCCGGCGGCCGACTCCCCGCGCACGACGCAGTTCTACAGCATGCTGGGTTCGCGCTCGGTCTGGCACAAGGGCTGGAAGGCGGTCACCACCCACCCCGCGGTCTCCGGCTGGGGCCACTTCAACGACGACGAGTGGCAGCTCTACCACACCGACGTTGACCGCAGCGAGGTGAGCGACCTGGCCGCGCGGCACCCCGACAAGCTGCGCGAGCTGGTCAACCTGTGGTTCAGGGAGGCCGGCGCCAACCAGGCGTTCCCGCTCGACGACCGCTCGCCGGTGGAGATCCTCGGCACCCCGCGGCCCCAGCTGTCCGAGGTCCGGAACAAGTACGTGTACTTCCCCGGCGCCGCGCCGGTGTCCGAATGGCAGGCGGTCAACACCCGCAACCGCTCCTTCAGCCTCGGCGCCCTCGTCGACGTCGACGGCCCCGAAGCCGAAGGCGTGCTGTTCGCCATGGGCTCGCGCTTCGGGGGCCACGCCCTCTACGTCAAGGACCGGCGCCTGCACTACGTCAACAACTTCGTCGGGATCGTCGAGCAGAAGATCGTCGGCGACCGGGACATCCCGACGGGCCCGAACACGATCCTGTCCGCGTCCTTCGACAAGCAGGGGATGCAGCCGGACGCCGCCACCGGAACGCTGACGATCTACCACGGCGACCAGGCCGTCGGCACGGCTCAGATCAAGACCCAGCTCGGCGCCTTCGCCATCGCCGGAGCAAGCCTCTACATCGGCCGCCACGGCGGCGAGCCGGTCACCGACGACTTCCCCGGCCCGGCCCCGTACCGGTTCACCGGCGGCACCCTGCACCAGGTCAACGTGAACGTCAGCGGCAAGCCGTACCTCGACCTCGAGCGCGAGGCCGCCCTCATGCTGATGCGCGAGTAGAGCTCGGGCGCCGCCCACAGCCGCGACGTACCGGCGGGTAGGGTGATTGCGCGTACCGCCGCCGTCCGAGGAGAGTGCCGCGTGGAGCCGAACGAGATCGCCGACCTGATCGCCCGGATCGAGGAGCAGGAGCGCCGCCTGGTACTGCCCCGCTTCGACAACGACGACGCGTGGCGGCTCGGCCTCGCCCTGGTCGAGCTGGCCCGGGAGCGGTCCGCCGCGGTGACCGTGGACATCCGCCGCAACGGCCAGCAGCTTTTCCACTACGCCCTGCCCGGCACCAGCGCCGACAACGACGCCTGGATCGCCCGCAAGACCCGCACCGTCGACCGCTTCGGCAACTCCTCCTTCCTGGTCGGCCTGCGCGCCGCAGCCAAGGGCCGCACCTTCGAGGACTCCTCCCGCCTTGACCCGGACACCTACGCCGCACACGGCGGCGCGTTCCCCATCACCGTCCTGGACGTCGGCGTCGTCGGCACCGTCGCCGTCTCCGGCCTGCCCCAGGCCGAAGACCACGCCCTCGTCATCGCAGCACTCGAACGCCACCTGGCCGTCTGAGGCCGGGCGACGCCGGTCAGAGGCGCGGGGCCTTAGAACCGGGGGCCGTCCGGGGGCGGCTCCACGTGCACGTGGGGTTCTTGGGCAGCGAGTTGGTCGGGGCCGATCGCGGTGAAACCGAGTACGGCGGTCAGGGCGAAGGCGAGGACGCCGACTACGTGGCCTGCGTCGTCGTCGGCGAAGACCAGGAGGACGCAGCCGGCGACGAAGCAGGCCAGGGCGCCGCGGGCCGCCCAGGCGGGGCGTAGGGCGTCGCCGCGCTCGGGGCGTTCGAGTACCGGCCCGCGACGGTCGGCGTCGAGGCGGCCGGCGAGGCTGAGGCGGAAGAGCAGGGCTAGGCTGGGGAAGAGGATCACGGCCCCGATGGCGATCGCGACGATGAGGGCGACCAGGGTGGTGTTGTCGGCCGCCGCGGTGCGCACGGACAGGCCCGGCAGCAGGTCCGGGCGTTGCGCCGCGGCCCAGCCGCCGAGGAGGGCGGCCACGGCGATCGCGGCGGCGAGGCGGGCGACGGAGTAGCGGCGGGAGCGGACCAGGGCCATGCTGAGCAGGCCCGCCGCCGCGGAGACGATCACCGCGGCCAGGCCGAGCCCCCTGGTCAGGCCCTGGTAGAGGTGCGGCGCGTCGTGGTGGGAGACGGCGAGCGCCGCCAGGGCGAGGACGCCGGTGGCCGCGCCGGCCCCGAGCGCGCGGCTGCGGAAGGCGTCGCCGAGTCCTGCGGCGGGGAACCTGCGGGCGTCGGCGGCCAGGTAGACGGCGGCCAGGAACGCCCCGGTGCTGACCGCGATCGCCCCGCTCAGCAGCGAGAGGGCGTTGGTCCAGCTGCTGTACGGGGCGCCGAGGGCGTTGCCGACCGGGACCCGGCCGGAGGCGATGGCGCCGATGCAGGTGCCGAGCATGAACGGGGTCAGCACCGAGGAGACGGCGAAGGCGGTGTCGATCACCCGCCGCTCGCGCGGGAGGTCGGTGGCGTTGTGCAGGGCGTAGCACAGGCCGCGCAGGATGATGCCGAGCAGGGCGAGGAACAGCGGCACGGCGAGGCTGGAGAAGACCGAGCCGAAGAAGACCGGATATCCGGTCCACAGCACCGTGATCACCAGGATGAGCCAGACGTGGTTGGCCTCCCACACCGGGGCGATGGCGCGGTGGGCGTGGTCGCGCAGTTCGCGGCCGTACGCGCCGAAGCCGGCCAGCAGCTGCCAGAACCCGGCGCCGAAGTCGGCCCCGCCCAGCACGGTGTAGAGCACCAGGCCGACGAGCGCGATCGCCAGCGGGGTCAGATCGAGGATCATCGGGGCTCCGCCTCAGCTCGTCACGGGCAGCGGGCCCTGCTCGCCGCCGTCCACCGGGTACACCGTCGGGCGCGGGGGTCCGTCGGCCGGCATGGGGATCTTGGCGAGCCGGTGCAAGGCCCACAGGGTGCTGACGATCAGGACCGCGTAGGCGGCGGCGAGCAGGCCGTAGCCGATCGGGATGGAGCCGGCGCCGGTGACCGCGGCGTCGGTGCGCATCACCATGTACACGACCCAGGGCTGGCGGCCCACCTCGGTGGTGACCCAGCCGCCGATCAGCGCCAGGTAGGACAGCGGCCCGGCGACGGCGAGGGCGCGGTAGAACCAGCGGGTGAGCGGCAGCCGGCGGTGGCGCCAGAGGGTGAGGAAGTAGACGACGGCGAGCAGCGCGAGCAGCGTGCCGACGCCGACCATGATCTGGAAGGAGAAGCGCACCAGGTTGACCGGCGGCTGGTCCGCGGCGGGCACGATGTCCAGGCCCTGCACCGTCGCGTTCCAGCTGTGGAACGCGAGCAGCGAGAGCAGGTGCGGAATGGCGATTCCGTACTCGACGTGCCCGTCGGTGTAATAGCCGAGCAGGTGCTCGGAGGCGCCGTTCGTGCTCTGGCCGAGCCCTTCGATCGCGGCGAGTTTGACGGGCTGTTGGGTGGCGACCTGGCGCGCGGCCCAGTCCCCGACGACGACCTGCATCGGGGCGGCCAGCGCGGCCGCGCTCAGCGGCACGGTCAGGGCGGTGCGCTCGTAGCGGCCCCAGCGTCCGCGCAGCCGGCCGACCGCGTAGGCGCCGGCGACCAGGAAGCCGGTGACCATGTTGCCGGCCAGGTACATGTGCACCAGCTCGTGCCAGAAGTACGTGTTGCCGTACAGGGCCAGCAGCGGGCGCACGTCGGTGACGTGGCCCTGGGCGTCGACGGTGAAGCCCTGCGGATGGTTCATCCAGCCGTTGATCGACATGACCATGAAGGAGCCGATGATGCCGGCGACCACGATGGGCAGCGCGCACAGGAAGTGCACCCGCGGGGAGAGCCGGTCCCAGCCGTACACGTAGATGCCGAGGAAGATCGCCTCAAGGAAGAAGGAGAATCCCTCGATGGCGAATCCGAGCCCGAACACGCTGCCGAAGGTCCCGGTGAACGCGGGCCACAGCAGCCCCATCTCGAAGCTGAGCACCGTGCCGGTGACCACGCCCGCGGCGAACAGGGTGACCATGACGCGGGTCCAGCGGCGGGCGAGGGTGCGGTAGAGCACGTCTCCGGTGCGCAGGTAGCGCCACTCGACGAAGGCCACCAGCGCCGGGAAGGCGATGCCGAAGCAGACCAGCGGGATGTGCACCATGAAGGACATGGCCTGCATCTGCCGGGCCTGGAGCAGGTAGGCCTGCATGACCGGCGGCAGCGGCGGGGACGTGGCGAGGCTGAAGGTCAAGGCGTGCGCTCCGGTGCGGCCTGGGACGTGGTGACCGTGACCAGCTGATGCTTCATCAGCGGCTGGTCGCTCTGCCTGCTGTAGTCGTCGAGGCCGCACAGGATGTTGAGTTCGGGCATGTAGCCGGCCACGCTGCCGGGCGGGATGTCGTACTCGATCACCCGGTAGCCGTGGACCGAGCGGGTGCTGCCGTCGCGGGCGTGGCTGGTGATGTCGATCAGGGCGAACTCGGCCAGGCCCCGCGCGTCCATGTCCATGCGGTTCATCAGCAGCAGGGTGCGCAGGTTCTTGACCCCGCGGTAGCGGTCGTTGTCCGAGTAGACGGTGGTGTTCCACTGGTCGTGCGAACGCATCGTGGACAGCACGAGCATGCCCTCGGGCGGGGTCACGTCCGGAAGCTCGCTCGAGCAGAACTCGGCGCGGCCGCTCTCGGTGTGGAACTCGCGCACCCGGGCGGGCTGGGTGATGCGGAAGCCGAGCGGCTCGCGCACCCGGCGGTTGAAGTCCTCGAACCCCGGCAGCACCCGGGCCATCGTGTCGCGGATCCGGTCGTAGTCCTCGACGTACCACTCCCACGGCGTCTTGGACTCCGGCAGCGTCGCCCGCGCCATCCCGGCCACGATCGCGCACTCGGACTTGAGGTCCGGGGACTTCGCGTTGCGCATGCCGACGGAGATGTGCACCTCGCTCATCGCGTCCTCGACGCTCACGCCCTGCTCCCCCGAGGCCTGCACGTCCCGCTCGGTGCGGCCGAGGCACGGCAGGATGAGCGCGGCGCGGCCGTGCACGAGGTGGCTGCGGTTGAGCTTCGTGCTCGTCTGCACGGTCAGTTCGGTGCCGCGCAACGCGGCGGTGGTCACGTCGGTGTCGGGGGCCGCGAGCACGAAGTTGCCGCCCATCGCGACGAACACCTTCACCCGCCCCTCGCGCATCGCCTTGATCACGGCGACGGTGTCGAGCCCGTGCTCACGCGGCGAGCGGATGCCGCAGACCTCGTCGAGCGCGTCGAGGAACCCGGGCGCCGGGCGGTGGTCGATGCCGCAGGTGCGGTTGCCCTGGACGTTGCTGTGGCCGCGCACCGGCGAGGGCCCGGCGCCCTCCCGGCCGAGGTTCCCCCGCAGCATCAGAAGGTTGACGATCTCGCGGACGGTGTCGACCCCGTGGTCCTGCTGGGTGACGCCGAGGCACCAGGACACGACGGTGCGCCCGGCCGCCAGGTAGCGCTCGGCCAGCTCGCGGATCCGCTCCTCGGCGACCCCGGACTGGCGCACCAGTTCGGCCCAGTCGGTCGCCCGGACCAGGTCGCGGTAGGACTCGAACCCCGAGGTGTGCCGCTCGATGAACTCGGCGTCGAGCACGGCCGGATCCCGCTCGGCCCGCTCCAGCACCGCCTTCGCGACCCCGCGCAGCAGGGCCAGGTCGCCGCCGACGCCGACCTGCACGGACATGGTCCCGGTGGAGGTGGCGTGGAACGTGGCCATCGCGGCGAACTCGTGCGGCACGATGGTGCGCCGGGCGGCGGCCTCGATCAGGGGGTTGACGTGGACGATCTGGGCGCCGCGCCGCTGCGCCTTGGCCAGCGTGGTGAGCATGCGCGGGGCGTTGGAGGCCGCGTTCACGCCCATGATGATCAGCAGGTCCGCCGCGTCCCAGTCGCGGATGTCGCAGGTGCCCTTGCCGGTGCCGAGCGAGGCCTGCAGGGCGCGGCCGGTAGCCTCGTGGCACATGTTCGAGCAGTCCGGCAGGTTGTTGGTGCCGAACTCGCGCGCCCACAGCTGGTAGAGGAACGTCGCCTCGTTGTTGAGCCGGCCCGAGGTGTAGAACGCGGCCTGGTCGGGGTGCTCGAGTCCCCGCAGCGTCCGGCCGACCAGCGCGAACGCGTCCGGCCAGGAGATCGGGACGTACTTGTCCGACGTCTCGTCATAGACCATCGGCTCGCTCAGCCGACCTTGCTTCTCGAGCGCGTAGTCGGGCCAGCCCGAGAGCTCGGTGACGGTGTGCGCGGCGAAGAACTCCCGATTCGTCTTCTTCGGGGTCATCTCCCAGGTGACGTGCTTGATGCCGTTCTCGCAGATGTCCAGATGCAGGCCCTTGATGTCGTCCGGCCAGGCGCAGCCGGGACAGTCGAAGCCGCCGTTCTCGTGGTTCATCTTGAGGATCGAGAGCGGGCCGCGCACCGGTTCGTGCGTTTTGGCCACCACCCGCGTCACGCTGCGGGCCGCGCCCCAGCCGGCCGAGGGCGCCTCGTCGTCCTCCTGGGAGATGTCGCCAGGGCGGTTCGGCCCGCGGCCGCGCGCGGCGACCCCCGGCGCCCCGCGGCCCAGGTCGTCGCCGGGACGTCCCTCGGTTTCCGTCGGGTCCATGACTTCGCCCTCCGCCGTGCCAGATCGGGTCCGTTCGGAACGGCCCGTCGCGGCGGCATGGCTCTGTCATCACCGCCGCGACGTGCAGCTGCGTACCTCCCAATGTGGCATTTCGCGGTGACCGGTGCACGCGACGCCGCCGGGCGTACCCGGCGGCGGGGCCGTTCGGATGACCGAGACGGGGCGGGTCCGCCTCAGTCGAAGGTGACCACGACCTTGTCGGCCGCACCGGGCGTGGCCGCGGTCTCGAGCGCCTCGAGCGCGTCGTCGAAGGGGAAGCGGTGGCTGATGATATGGGCGTACTCGTCCCGGTCGGCGATGATCGACTCGGTGACCTGGAAGATCTCGTCCGGGTAGCCCATGGCGGTGACGATGGTGACCTCGGCCGCGAGCACGGCGCCGAAGTCGACCGGGACCGGCTTCTTGTGCACGGCCACGACGCCGATCGTGGCGAGGTGCTTCGCGCAGGCCAGGGCGGTCTCCAGGACGGCCGGGACCCCGGCGGCGTCGAAATAGACGTCGGTGCCGACCCGGGGCTTGCCGACCGCGTCGGCGCCGGGGCCGTGCAGTTCCAGCAGCCGGGCGGCGACGTCCTCCTTCGAGCTGTCGATCACCGCGTCGGCGCCGACGAGCAGGGCCTTGTCCAGGCGGGACGCGATGATGTCGACGACGACCACGTGGCCGACGCCCTTGCTCTTGTAGCCGATCACCGCGCCAAGGCCGATGGGTCCGGCGCCGAACACGACGACCTTGTCGCCGGGCTTGGGCTCGGTGCGGTTGACGCCGTGGTAGGCCACGGCCATCGGCTCGTTGAGCGCGGCCACCTCGAACGGCAGGTCCGCCGGGATGACCGCGACCGAGACGCCGAGCTTTGCGTCGCTGATCCGCAGCAGGTCGGTCAGCGCGCCGGTCGGGCCGCCGTTGCCGATGCGTCCCTGCGGGTCGCCGAGCGGATTGACCACGACGTGGTCGCCGACGCGCAGGCCGGCCACGTCCGCGCCCACCTCGGTGACGATCCCGGCGGCCTCGTGGCCGAGCGGGGTGTGGCCCTGGCGCGGGGGGATGCCGCCCACGTGGGCGTAGAAGGAGTCTGACCCGCAGATGCCGCAGGCCTTGACCTTGACCAGGATGTCGCGGGGCCCGCAGACGGGCTCGGCCTCCTCCACGAAGGAAACCTGGTCGACTCCGGTGACCATCACCATACGCATGATTCTCCTGTCCTGACCGCTGCGGCGGCGCCGCAGCGGGCTGATCGGGTGACGAGTGTGAAAGACCTCTGCCGTATGAGGCCGCCGGCTGGATGAGGCCGCCGGCTGTGTGAGACCGCTGACTGTGTGAGACCGCCGGGTCAGCCGCGGCCGAGCTGGAGGTGCCCGCTGCGCACGGCCGCGATGACGCCGCCGTCCACCAGCAGGTCGGTGCCGGTGACGAAGGAGGCGTCCGGGCCGAGCAGGAAGGCGGCGGCCGCCGCGATGTCCTCGGGCGTGCCCAGCCGGCCGGTGCCGGAGGCGGCGACCATCGCGCGCATCGACGCCCCGCTCTCGCCCTCCAGCTCCTGACGGCCCATCGCGGTGGAGATCACTCCGGGGCTGACGGAGTTGACCCGGGCGCCGCGCCGGCCCCAGGCGACGCTGGCCTCACGCACCCGGATCTGGTTGGCCTGCTTGGCGAAACTGTAGGCGAGCCGACCCAGTGTCGCGGCGTCGACATACGGGAGCTCGAGCAGCTGCTCGGCCGGGGTGTGGGCGAGTTCCCGCGTCTGCTCCGGGGTCAGGGCGCCCGGGTGCAGGTAGGCGGACATACTCGAGATCATCACACCGGAGCCGCCCGGGGCTATCACGCGGGCGAACTCGTCCAGCACCAGCGCGGTGCCCACCAGGTCCACCTTCAGCACGGCTTCGGCGGGCGCCTGGACCGGAGAGAGGCCGGCGGTGTGCACCACGTGGGTGACCCGGCCCAGCTCGGCGGCGTGGTCCGCGAGCTCGGCGACCGAGGCGCGGGAGGAGACGTCCACCTGCCGGGTGGCGACGTCGTGGCCGTTCTCGCGCAGCTCCTCGGCGAACGACTTCAGGATGGTCTCGTTGAAGTCGGCGATCAGCACCTTGCGACCCGACCCCAGCCTTCGGGCGACGGCCTGCCCCATGCCTCCGACGCCGATGACCACCAGGACCTGGGAGTCCATCAGTACCTCCAACTAATTACGTTACGGAACGTTTCTAAATCTACTCCGACGAGGACCGCCGAGGGAAGGCACCGGCCCACCGCCCGGGCGCGTCCGTAGGATGGCGCCATGACCGAGGAGCGACGGCGTGGCCGGCCCCGAACCCGGGAGACGGACCTGGCGATCCTCACCGCGGCCCGGGAGGTGCTGCTGGAGGACGGCTACGGACGTCTGACCATGGAGCACGTCGCGGCGCGTGCGGGGGTGGGCAAGCCGACCGTGTACCGGCGCTGGCCGTCCAAGGCTCAGCTGGTCGGGGAGACGATGCTGCACGCGTACACGCAGGCGGTGGCCGGAGCGCCGGACGGGCCCGTGGACAGCGGCGACATCGGGCGCGATCTGGCCGCCTGGCTCCACACCTGCGCCCAGGTCGCCGCCGACCCGCGCACCGGCCCGTTGGTGCTCGCGCTCGCCGCCGCGTCGGCGGCCAGCCCGGAGGACGCCGACACGCTGCAGGAGGCGTTCACCCGCACCCAGCACCTCGCCGTCGTGCACCGCCTTGAGGTGGCGGTCAAGTCGGGGCAGTTGCGCGAAGACGTGGCCTTGGACGCGATCGCCGACGCGCTGATCGGCACGGTCCTGTACCGGCTGCTCACCGGCAGGTCCGGGGATCCCGGGCAGTGGGTGGAACCTACGGTCGAGCTCGTTCTGCGCGGAAGCGCCCCGCCTGGCCGGTAATGCCCCGCGCGCCCCGGGCGAGCGCCGAAACCAGCGGTCCGCGGGAGAGCAGCGTGCGCGCTCCACCGCCGGAGGCCATCACGTCGGTCGAGGTCGCCAGGACGCTGCTCAGACCGTGGTGCGAGAAGCCGTTGACCGTGGCCATGGCGAGGTCGGCCGGGAGCATGAGGCACAGCACCGGGGTCTTCGTGATCAGCACGGCGATTCGCGGCAGCTTGGAGATCTGCGCGCCCGCCGTCACCGACAATGCCGTCCCGACGCAGGCGACGGCGTCGCCGAGCAGGCCGGTATAGAGGTGGCCGCCGGCCCAGCCCGCCACGATCCCCACGACCAGGGCGAGCCAGAGCACCGCCTTGCCCGACCGTTCCGACCTGAGCCGCTCGGCTCGTTCGGCCTGTTCCGCTCTCATCCTCAGCACTGTTGTCGTCCTCCTCGGCACCACGACGGGCTGGATGGCTGGATGTATCCAGCCTGCCCCGGCACCCGGCACGACCGCAGTGACCCTGGCTCCCCGATCCGGGGTGGAGCGCGCTACACCTTCGAGGCGTCGGGGCCGTCGGTCCGCGGCCACGGCTGGCTGCCGAGCCGCTCGATGCCGGAGTTGAACCGGCGCAGCAGCAGGGCGAACTGGGCGATGTCGGCTTCGGGCCAGTCGGCCATGACGGCGTCGAGGGCGCGGACGTTGAAGTCGCGGTCCTGGTCCAGGTGCTGCTGGCCGAGCTCGGTGATGCGGAACTTGCGGGCCATCCCGCCCGCCGGGTCGGCGATGCGCTCGACCAGGCCGGCCTTCATGGCGGCGCCGGTCTGCCGGTTGACGGTGGAGGTGTCGAGGTCGAAGGCCTCGCTGATCTCCCCGATCGACATCGGCCCCTGCAGGCTGATCCGGCTGAGCAGGATGTAGGCGCTCTTCTCCAGCAGCCGGCCCTGCACGCGCCCGTGCGAGGCCAGGCCGAACCGGCTCAGCACCATCTGCTCGAACTCGACCTCGCCCGTGGCCCTGGCCATGATCCGCCGCCTTCCTTCGCTCGGGACCCATTCCACCATCCCGGCGCGGTGGACGTCCGCCGCGGAGCTTATGCACACGCCATGTTTTATGCATAGTGCAGCAGATGTGTATAGTACATAAGTAGTCGCCACCGCGAGAAGAAGTCAGCGCGCACAGAAGCCATCGCCGAGGAGCCCGCCCATGTCCCTCACCGCCGCCTCACCCCCGGCCCGGTCCACCGCCGTCATCGCCACGCTCGCCTTCGCGGGCACGGTGGCGGCCGTCATGCAGACCCTGGTCACCCCGCTCATCGGCGATCTGCCGAAGATGCTGCACACCACCTCCGCCAACGCCACCTGGGTCATCACCGCGACCCTGCTGGCCTCCGCCGTGTGCACCCCGATCTCCGGGCGCCTCGGCGACATGTTCGGCAAGCGCCGGATGCTGCTCATCTGCGTGGTCCCGCTGCTGGCCGGCTCGGTCGTGTGCGCCCTGTCCTCGTCCGTGCTGCCGATGATCGTCGGCCGCGGCCTGCAGGGCATGGGGATGGGCATGGTCCCGCTCGGCGTCTCGCTGCTGCGCGACGTCGTGCCCGCCGAAAAGCTCTCCAGCTCCATCGCCCTGGTCAGCGCCTCGATGGGAATCGGCGGCGCGCTCGGCCTGCCCATCTCGGCCGCCGTGGCCCAGTACGCCGACTGGCGCGTGCTGTTCTGGGGCTCGGCCGTACTGGCCCTGATCATCGGCGCCCTGGTCGGCATCCTGATCCCGCACGCCCCCGGCGACACCGGCATACGCCAGCGGTTCGACCTGCTCGGCGGCCTGGGCCTGGGCGCGGGCCTGGTCTGCTTCCTGCTGCCGGTGAGCAAGGGCGCCGAGTGGGGCTGGACCTCCGGCACCACGCTCGGCCTGTTCGTCGCCGCCGTGGTGCTGCTGCTCGGCTGGGGCCTGTGGGAGCTGCGCAACTCCGCGCCGCTGGTGGACCTGCGCACCACCGCCCGCCCGCGGGTGCTCACCACCAACGTCGCGTCGATCTTCGTCGGCATCGGCATGTACTCCAGCTCGCTGATCATGCCTCAGCTGCTGCAGTTCCCGGTGGCCAGCGGCTACGGACTGGGTCAGTCCCTGCTGGCCACCGGCCTGTGGATGGCCCCCGGCGGCGTCATGATGATGCTGATCTCGCCGCTCGGCGGCAAGCTCACCAACGCCCGCGGCCCGAAGTTCACCCTGATCTGCGGTGTCCTGGTGCAGGCCTGCGGCTACGCGCTCTCGCTCGGCCTGATGAGCCACGCCTGGGGCATCATGGCCTCGATCATGGTCATCAACGCCGGCACCGGACTCGCCTACGGCGCCATGCCGGCCCTGATCATGGGCTCGGTCCCGCTGTCCGAGACCGCCGCGGCCAACTCCTTCAACACCCTGATGCGCGCCCTGGGCACCTCGATCGGCTCCGCCATCGTCGGCGTGGTGCTCGCCCAGATGACCACCGATCTCGGCGGAGCCGCCGTCACCTCCGAGGGCGGTTTCCGGACCGGCCTGCTCATCGGGGGCGGCGTCGCCGTGCTCGCCGCGGCCCTGGCCGGCCTCATCCCGAACCTGCGCGAGGACCGCTCGGAGCTCTCGATCCCGGAGGGCGAACGGGAAGCCGTCGACGCCTGACGGTCACCGGCCCGGACTCACGCCGAAGCCAGGACACGCACATCCCACGCGCCGAGCCGGATCGGGGCGTCCGCGGCGATCGCGGCGCCGGTGAGCACGTCGGTCAGCGCCTCCGGGGCGAGGACCCGGGCCGGGTCGAAGCTCCAGTTGTGCAGGATGTGCACACGCCGGCCGTCCTGGGCGGTGCCGGTGGTGGCCGTGGCCGAGGCGGGCAGGTCGCGCCAGCCCGCCACCGGCGTGGGCGTGAGCCACTGGACCAGCGTGCGCGCCAGGCCGCGGCCGGGAACCGTCCCGACGTACGTGACCTGGCCTTGCCCGTGCCGCCGGGTGGTCACCGCGGGCCAGAGCCCGAAGTGCCTGTGCTGATACGAGACCAGGATCTCGGCGTCGGTCGCGGTCAGCGCCTCGGCCCACCGGGTGGCGACCGCGTCGCGCGGCAGCTCGAACGGACAGCCCGCCGCCGCACGCAGGGGTAAGGGGGCTGCGAGGTTGCTGAACTCCTCGTAGCTCACGCCCGCGGCCGCGGACAGGCGCGCGGGCGCCGGCTCGTTGCGGGCCCGGCCCTCGTGGTCGGCGTACGCGGTGCGCGGGCCGAGCACGAGGTGTCCGCCGGCCTGCGCGTAGGCCGCGAGCCAGTCGAGAGTGGAGTCCTCGGCGAGGTAGAGGCCGGGGACGACCATGACGCGGTGGCGCTCGGCCGCCTCCTCGGGCGTGAGTCCGGGGCGCCGGCCGCTGGGGTCGTGCAGCTGCCGGACGTGGATGATCCGGGCCTGGCGGCCGGCCTCGAACGCGCCGCGGTAGAAGGAGTCGAAGATCGCGTGGTAGGCGTCCGGGTCCGGGCTGCCGTCCGGCAGGGCGAGCGGCGGGTACTTCTGCATCAGCCATTTGCTGGGGGTCGAGTAGACGAACGCGAGGTCCGCGTCCGGTTCGAGCCCTGCGACGAGCGGGCCGGCGGTCTCGAACTCGGAGCCGAGCCGGGCGAGTTCGGCGTACGCGCGGCCGGGCCTGCCACTGTGCGGCAGGACTCCGCCCCAGTAGGTCTCCGCGCCGAAGTGCAGCGTCTGCCACTGCCAGTACTCGATCATCCGGGCGCCGCGGCCGACCAGCGCCCAGGCCGCCTGGCGCCACTGGCCGTCGTAGGCCGGACGGTTGTCCCAGGGCGTGCCGATGGACTGCGCGTTGGTCTCGGTGATCAGGAACGGGGCCTGGAGCGAGGAGAACATCCAGTCCGCAGTCTCGTACAGCGCCCACACGCCGTTGGTCTTCCAGAACTGGCGTTCCTCGCGCTCGTCGGGCAGCGCCAGCGCGTCCTGCATGTCGTAGTACGGGTTGCCGGAGGCGATGTCCAGGCTGTCGGTCAGTTCGTCGTCCTCGACCGCGGGGCGGGTGTAGGAGATGCAGGTGGTGACGAACTGCTCCGGGCGGGCGTACTCGCGCACGATCTCGGCCTGCCAGGCGATGAACTCGGTGGTCTGCCTGGCCTGGAAGGCGCGCCAGGCCACGTCGTACTGCGGCTGCGCGTTGCCGTCGGGCGTCCACAGGTCGGCCCAGGTCGAGAGCCGGTGCGACCAGTAGACCAGGCCCCACTCCCGGTTGAGCGTCTCCACGTCCCCGTACTCGGCGCGCAGATGGTCGACGAAGCGCTGGAAGACGCCGTGGTTGTGCAGCAGTTCGAGGCCGGGCTCGTTGTCGACCTGGAAGCCGATGACGGCCGGGTGCGCGGCGTAGCGGGTGAGGATCCGACGGATCACCCGCTCGGCGTGGAAGCGGAAGCCCGGATGGGTGAAGTCCACCTCCTGCCGCGCGCCCCAGCCGATGCGCTGCCCGGTGGCGCGCTCGCCGGTGATCTCGGGATACTGGCGGGCGAGCCACGGCGGGACCGCGTAGGTCGGGGTGCCGAGGACGACGGATATGCCGCGCTCGTGCGCGCCGTCGAGTACCGGCTGGAGCCACTCCAGGTCGAACCGGCCGTTCTCCGGCTCCCAGGTGGACCAGACCGACTCGCCGACCCGGATGACCGAGAAGCGGGCGTCGGCCATCAGGTCCAGGTCCGTCTTGAGCCGGTCGGCCGGCTGGTACTCGTGGTAGTAGGCGGCACCGAAAAGGACGCGGGCGGGCAGTACCGCCATGGGGGCCTCCGAAGCGTGATCGTGGTGGTGCGGGTGCGAGTGCCGATCCGGCGCGGCCGGCCGGGTCACTGTTTGACGGCGCCGGTGGCCAGGCCGGCCTGCCAGTAGCGCTGGAGGAACAGGAAGGCCAGCACCAGCGGGATGATCGAGAGCAGGGATCCGGTGACGACGAGCGAGAACATCCCGCTGCTCGCTCCCCCGCCGCCGTCCTGCGCCTGCGCGGCCCAGGAGGACAGGCCCACGGTGACCGGGTAGAGGCGCGGGTTGTTGAGCATGATCAGCGGCAGGAAGTAGTTGTTCCAGGTGGTCACGAGGGTGAACAGCAGCACCGTGACGAGCCCCGGGGTGAGCAGGCGCAGCGCGATCGTGGCGAAGATGCGCAGCTCGCCGGCGCCGTCGATCCTGGCCGCCTCCAACAGGCTGTCGGGCACCGCGTCCTCGGCGTAGATGCGCATCAGGTAGAGGCCGAAGGGGTTGATCAGCGAGGGCAGGATCACCGCCCACGGCGTGTCGACCAGGCCGACCTGCGCGAACAGCAGGTAGGTGGGGATCGCGAGGGCCGTGGTGGGCACCATGATCGTGCCGACCACGAGGTTGAACCAGGCCTTGTGCCCGCGGAAGCGGTACTTCGCGAAGCCGTAGCCCGCGCAGGCCGCGAGGAACGCGGCGCCGACCGAGCTGACCACCGCGTAGAGCACGGTGTTGAGCATCCAGCGCACGAACACGCCGTTGTCGGCGGCGAAGGTGGCGCGGACGTTGCCGAGCAGCTGCGGGGCGTGCGAGAACCAGAGCCCGAAGGTGTTGAACAGGTCCTCGTTGCTCTTGGTGGAGGCCACCACCAGCCACAGCAGCGGGATCAGGAAGTAGGCCAGCGCGGCCAGCATCGCGATGGTCAGCGGCGTGCTGCGGCGCTGCCCCGGCGGCTTGCGGCGGCGGACGCCGGCGATCGCGGGCGGTCGGGACGCGGCCCGGGAGCGGGTGGCGTGCGGGGTGGTCACGGTCATCGGGCGACCCTCCTTCGGCTGGCGAGGAACAGGAAGACGTAGGAGATGACCACGATGAGCAGTCCCAGCAGGAAGGAGACCGCGGCCGCGTAGTTCACCTGCTGGCCGGTGAACGAGAGCGTGTAGGCGTACAGGTTCGCGGTGTACGCGCTGTCGATGACGTTCGGGGCGAGCTGTTGGAGCAGGTAGGGCTCGTTGAACAGCTGGAAGCTGCCGATCACGGAGAACAGCAGAGTGAGCGTCAGGGCCGGCTTGAGGGCCGGGAGTTTGATCGCCCGGGCGATCCGCCAGGCGCCGGCCCCGTCCACGGCCGCCGCCTCGTACAGATCGCGCGGGATCGTCTGCAGCGCCGCGTACAGGATGATCATGTTGTAGCCGGTGAACTCCCAGGTGACGATGTTCGACAGGCTCGCGAGCATCCAGTCGGAGTCCAGGAAGTTCGGCGCGGCGGCGTGGAAGTGCTTGGCGATCTGGGCGATCGGGCCGAAGGAAGGCCCGTAGAGGTAGCCCCACATCAGGGTGGCCACGACGCTCGGCACCGCGTAGGGCAGGAACACCCCGAGCCGCACCACCCGGGCCAGGCGCATCAGGCCGCTGTCGAGCGCGAGCGCGAACAGCAGCGCGAGGATCAGCATGACCGGGACCTGGATGCAGAAGAACAGCGCGACGCGCAGCACACCGTGGCGCAGTTGCGGGTCGCTCAGCGCGGTGAGGTAGTTGTGCAGGCCCACGAAGCTGGTCCCGCCGATCAGCCGGTGTTGGAACAGGCTGAGATAGGCGGCGTATCCGAGCGGAGTGAGGAAGAGCAGCAGGAACAGGATCAGGAACGGGGCGACGAAGACCGGTCCCGCCGCGCCGGGCCGCGAGCCGCCCGGTCGGGGACGGCGTCGTGCTCGGGCGGGGGCCTCGGGCCCGGCCGCGGTGGTGGCGCTCATCGGAGCCTTTCTCGAGGTGCGTGGTGTCAGGACGCGCGTCAGGACGTGTGGACGGTGAAGCCCTGGTTCTGGGCGTAGCTGGTGATCTGCGACTGCCACTGGCCGAGCGCGGCGACCGCGTCGGTCTTGTCCGCCAGGGCCTTGCCGACGGTGTTGGTCCAGTCGGTGGCGACCTGGTCGAGGAACGGAGGCCACTGGAAGGTCGGGTTGACCGTGTCGCTGATCTTCGCGAAGACCTCGTTGACCTGCTGGCCGCCGTAGAACGCGGGGGCCTGCCCGGTGAAGCCCGCGTCGGCGAGCAGCGCCTTGGTGGAGGGGAAGAGGAACTGCTTGGAGGCGAACAGGCTCGCGCAGTCCGGGTCGCTGTTGAGGAACTGGGCGAACTGGGCCGCGGCGATCGCGTTCGGCGTGGACTTGATCACCGCGGTGGTCGAGCCGCCCCAGTTCCCGGAGACCTGCGAGGAGGAGTCCCACTGCGGCAGCGGCGCGGCGCGCCACTTGCCCGAGGTCGCCTGGGCCGAGCCGGACAGGAACAGCGGGCCCCACGCGGCGGTGAGCCAGGTCGCGTACTTGCCCTGGTTGAAGCCGGTGTACCAGGAGTCGGTGAAGTCGGGGTCGGTGCTGATCACCCCGGCCTGCGCGAGTTCGCCCCAGTACGAGGCGACCTTCTGCGAGGCCGCGTCGTCCACGTTCACGGTGATGGTGGAGCTGTCGGTCATGACGTACGGCTTCGCGTTGGCCTGCCACAGCAGTCCGTGCCAGCCGGCCGGCTCGTTGGCCGAGATATTGGTCAGATAGACGCTCGGGTCGGCCGCGTGCAGCTTGTGTGCGGCGGTGGCGAACTCGTCCCAGGTGGTGGGCACCGAGATGCCGTGCGCCTCGAAGATGTCGGCGCGGTAGAGCATGCCCATCGGACCGGTGTCCTGCGGTATCGCGAACACCTCGCCGTTCGGGCCGCTGACCTGGCCCCAGGTCCAGTCCACGAACTTGCCGCGCAGTGCGGACGCGCCGTACGGGCGCAGGTCGAGCAGGCTGTCGGTGATGGTGAACGTCGGTATGTACTGATATTCGATCTGGCACACGTCCGGCGCGCCGCTGCCGGCCTGCAGCGCGGTGCGCAGCTTCGTGTACTGCGCGGAGCCCTGGCCGGCGTTGACCACGTTGACCTTGATCGCCGGGTACTTCTTCTCGAACAGCGCCACCTCCTCGGAGATGTCCGACACCCAGGTCCAGAACGTGAGCGTGGTCGGCTTGCTCATCGCGCCGTCGATGTCGGACTGGCTGAGCGCGGACGCGGAGGACGCGGCCGCCGGCGTGCCGGAGCTGCCGCACGCGGCCAGCGCCGCCGTGCCCAGCACCGCCCCGCCTGCGACGCCGAGGAAGCGACGACGGCTCAAGGGTGAGGATACAAATATTGATCTTGACATGATGAAACTCCCGCCATTGGAAGTGGTGAAGACGTGTCTGAAGGTGACGGCCGAGCGCGGTGCGCGGGGAACGCGCGGGTCGGACGAGCGCTCAGGCCCGGGCCGGGACGATGCCCCGGCCGGTGGCCCGGCGGCGGATCACCGCCGGGCGGTCAGGTGCGTGGTGCTTGGGCCGGCCCGCTCGGGGCCGGAGCTGTGGAGGCGCGGATGACGAGTTCGACCGGGGGGTCGCTCGCCCGGACCGCGTCCGAGTCGGGATTCTCGATGGTGTGCACGAGCAGCCTCAACCCCTCGCCGGCCACGGCGTCGAAAGGCTGGCGCACCGTGGTCAGCGGCGGCGTGACGTAGGCGGCCACCGGGATGTCGTCGTACCCGACGACGCTCACGTCGTCCGGCACCCGGCGCCCGGCTTCGACCACCGCCCGGATCAGGCCGATCGCCATGTCGTCGTTCGCGGCGAAGACCGCGGTGACCGCGGGGTCCTCGGCCAGCGCGCGCCCGACCAGGTAGCCGGAGGCGGCCGACCAGTCGCCCGTGACCACGGGCGGCTCGATCCGTCCGCGCGCCGCGAGCGCCGTACGCCAGCCCTCGCGCCGGTCGCGCGCCGCGTACCAGCGCGGCGGCCCGGCCAGATGGTGCACGGTGCGGTGGCCGAGGTCGAGCAGGTGCTCGGTCGCGGCGCGGGCGAGGATGTCGGCGCCCACGCCCGCGGTGACCACGCGCGGTGCGGCGTAGGGCGCGGGCGCGCCGATCACCAGTACCGGCACGTCGACGTTGAGCGCGAGTTCGCCCTCGTCGATGGGCTCGGAGATGACGATGCCGTCCACGCCCTGGTCGAGCAGCGACTCGACCGCGCCGGCCACTCCGGCCGCGTCGCCCTCGAGCGTGGTGACGACGCGGACCGCGTACCCGGTGTCGCGCGCGGCCCGCTCGATGCCCATCAGCAGCGAGGCCGGACCGTAGAGCGCGGTGCCGAGCGAGACCACTCCGATCGAGCGGGTACGCCCGGAGGCCAGGGCTCGCGCGGCGTTGTTGAGCCGGTAGCCCAGCGCCCCGGCCGCCTCGAGCACCCGCCGGCGCGCGTCCTCGGAGACGTAGGGTTCGTTGTTCATCACCCGCGAGACGGTCTTCTGCGACACCCCGGCGAGCCGGGCGACGTCCACGCTGCGCGCCGCGGAAGTACTCCCGCCGCTGACCGTCGCGCCTGCCATCCACCCCTCCTTGCGTCTCGTCCGGGCGATCCTATCGAGCGTCGCCGCACCGTCCCTGTCTGACTGCGCAGTCAGACTACGCAGTCATGCGAAGACACGTCAAGGGCCCCGTCGCGGTCCGGTCGAGCGGTGCCCGCGGCGGCCTCGGCGGCGCTCCCGGGCAGGGCCGACCCGGCGCGGCGGCGAGGAGGATGATGGACCGGTGCCCTCGAGTCAGCTGCCCGACCGCACGCGACCTGCCGGAACCGACGTCGCGCGGCTCGCCGGCGTGTCGCAGAAGACCGTCTCGCGCGTGATGAACAACGAGCCCTATGTGCGCGAGGAACTGCGCGAACGGGTACTGCGGGCCGCGCAGCAGCTCGGGTACCGCCCGAACGGGGCCGCACGCACGCTGACCTCGGGGCGTACCGGGCGCCTGGGCGTCGCCTGCCTCGGCGCGGGGCTGTACGGCCCGACGAGCATGCTGGTCGCGGTCGAGCGCTCGGCCCGCCTGCTCGGCTACGCCACCTGCGTCGCCCACACCAGCCCCGAGGACGGGCACGGCCTGGTCGGCGCCGTCGAGTCCTTACTCGAACAGGGCGTCGACGGGATCGTCCTCATCGAGGCCACCGACGAGGGCCCGCTGAAGCTCTCGACGAACGTCCCGGTGCTGACCCTCGGCCGGTTTCCCGGGCTCGTCGCCGCACGGCGGATCCGCGCCGACGAGCATTCCAACCGGAGTGGCCACACCGCCACGAGGCATCTGATCGCCTTGGGCCACCGGCAGATCCGGCACGTCGCGGGCCCGCAGCGGTGGTGGGCCGCGCGCGACCGGAGCGAAGGCTGGCGCACCGCCCTCGTCGAGGCCGCACTGCCCGTCACCGAGCCGATCGAGGGCGACTGGTCGTGCGCGAGCGGCTTCGCGGCCGGCTCGCTTCTGGCCCGGGACGAGGCGATGACGGCCGTGTTCGCCGCCAACGACGACATGGCGATCGGCCTGATCCGCGCCCTGACCGACGCCGGCCGGCGGGTGCCGCAGGAGGTGAGCGTGGTGGCGATGGACGACCTGCCGGCCTCGCGCTATCTGCGGCCCGCGCTGACCACCGTCGCCCGGGACTTCGACGCGATCGCCGTGGACGGGGTCGCCGCGCTCATCCGGGAGATCGCCGAACCGGGCACCGCCGCACGGACGGTCGCCGAGCGCGAGCCGCGGCTCATCGTGCGCGAATCGACGGCGCCGGCACCCGGCCGAGACCGCAGGCCACAGGCTGACTAGGCAGTCAGACTAAACCCACAAGCCGGTTAAAACCGCATGGAGATCCGCTCACACCGCTATTGACTGCGCAGTCATACGGGTCCAGACTCCGTCGCGGCGAGACTCCGCCCAATGGTGAGCGAAGGAGCAGGCATGCGGTTACCCAGATACTTCAGAACGATCGGCATGGCGCTCGCGGCCGCGTGTGCGGCCGCGGTGGCGTTGACGGTGGCGGGCCCGGCGCAGGCGTACAGCCCGACGCCCGGGACCATCTATCAGCTGCCGAGCACGCAGGCCTGCCTGAAGGGGCGCGGGAACTGCGCGATCTACCCGAAGGCGGCTCAGCTGCCCGACGGCAAGCTGGTCGCGTCCTTCGAGCTCTCCACCGTGCCCGCCTCCGGCTCCGCCGTCGGCCAGACGCTGCCGGTCTACCAGAGCTCCGACGACGGCACGACCTGGTCGCTGCTCTCGCAGGTCCAGGCGCCCGCGTACCTCTCGTCCAACTCGGCCTACGCGCAGTACACCAGCGCCTGGACGAACCCGTATCTCTACGTCCTGCCACAGGCCGTGGGCAACCTCAAGGCCGGCACGCTGCTGATGGCGGCGGTCGTCTCCGGGGACGACTACTACTACCTCGAGCAGAAGGCCGCCAACTCCAGCTGGACGCCCACCAGCGACGGCGACCGCGCGAACATGGCGATCGCGCTGTACTCCAGCACCAACGACGGATCGAGCTGGAGCTTCCAGAACATCATCACCACCGGCGGCTGGGAGGGCGGCAGCGCCGGGGCGATCGGCGTGGACGTCTCCACCGCGAACACCTCCAAGGAGGTCGACCCGGTCTGGGAGCCGTACCTGATGGTCTACAACGGCCAGCTCGTCGCCTACTACTCCGACGAGGACGACTACACCGGCTACAACGCCTCCACCGGCGCGCTCACGATCGACCCGAACAACGCCACCGCCACCGACTCCGACGGCCAGATCATCGCCCACCGCACCTGGGACGGGTCGAGCGCGGCGTGGAGCAGCGCGGTGGCCGACGTCACCGGCACGACCGTGAGCATGGGCGGCGGCAAGACCGAGATCGGCGGCGGACGCCCCGGTATGGCGAATGTGGTGCAGACCTCCGACGGCCAGTGGATGCTCACGTTCGAGTACTGGGGCGGCGGTGACAACGTCCGCTACAAGCTCGCGAGCAACCCGCTGGACTTCTACGCGGTCGGCGGCACGGCCGGCACCGGAATCAGCAGCCTGCCGGTGGCCTCCGGCTCGGCCGCGCTCGCCCAGGGCGGCAGTCCGGTGCTGGTGCGGCTGCCCGGCGGCAGGCTGCTCTACAACGCGGCCGGCAGCGGCGCGGTCTGGATGGACACGAGCGGCAGCAGCACGGGCACCTGGACCGAATATCAGACCACGGTGCCGGCCGCGTACAGCCGCAGCCTGACCTACGACGCGACCACCGGCCGCATGGTGATCGTCGCCAATCAGGGCACCTCGACGATCATCAACGCCGACATCGACTTCGGCCACTCCCCCGGCACCTACTACGAGATCGTCAACAAGCTCACCGGCCAGGTCATCGGCACGCACGGCAACACCACGGACGCGAACCTCGGCTACGGCAACGCGGCCGACGTGGACCTCGAGAACGCCGGATCGGCGTCGAACCCGGACACGCAGTACTGGCACGTCGTCACCAAGTCCGGCGGGGTGACGCTGCTCAACGAGTCCGGCGGCCGGGCCGCGGAGATCTGGGGCGGAACGGCGAGCGCGGGCGCCGGGATCGGCCAGTGGGTCGACAACGCGAGCACGGGCCTGTGGACCATGGTCGCGCTCTCCGACGGGGACTACGAGTTCCAGTCCACCGGCAACACCAGCCTGTACCTGACCGGCGCATCGACCGGCGCGGCGCTCACCCTGCAGACCGCCACCAGCAGCGGCGCGCAGGAATGGCAGCTCGTGGCCGCCAACAGCGCGGGCATCGCCGGAAGCGGACGCGCCCTGACCAACGTCAACACGGCCACCTGCCTGGACGACTACAACGGGGCCACGGCCAACGGCTCGAGCGCGGACCTGTGGCCGTGCACCGGGACGGCGCTGCAGCAGTTCACCGTCACCAGCGTCGGCGCCGGGCAGTACACGCTGAAGAACGCCAACTCAGGCACCTGCCTGGACGACTACGACTTCGGCACGGCGAACGGATCCAAGGCGGACCTGTGGGCCTGCGACGGCGGCACCAACCAGAACTGGTCCTTCGTCCCGATCAACGCGACGAACTACGAGGTGGTGAACCAGGCCTCGGGCCTGTGCCTGGACGACCCGAGCTTCAGCAAGACCAGCGGCGTGCTGACCGACCTGTGGACCTGCGACGGCGGGACCAACCAGCAGTGGCACTTCTGATCTGACGCCGTACCCGGTACGCACCCCCTCGCGCCGCCCGGCTGAGCCGAGCCGGGCGGCGCGGCCGCGACGGGCTAACTCAGACAGACGCCTCGGCGCGGTCGCCCGGGCCCGCCCGGGGTCGAATGGACCAGGGAGAGACCTGGACGAGCCAGCCCCGGGACGGAAGAGGGTCGACGGTGGTGCTCAGGCTCGTGCTGGTGTCGCTGGGCGTCATCCTGGCCGCCGCGTGGATCGTGCGCAGGCTCCTCGGGATCAGCCGCGGCCGCTGGGCCGCGACGCTCACGGCCGTGGTGTTGGGCGAGGCCGCCTCGGTCGGCGTGCTCAACTTCGTGACCGACGATCAGATCGACCACATCTCCTGGCGCTGGTTCCCGGTCGGCCTGGTCATGGTCGCCGCGTTCTCCATGGTCGCCTTCGCGCTGCTGGAGATGCTCGCGGGCATGCGCACGCGCCGGCGTGGCCAGGCGCTGCTGCATCCGGTCGCGACGGTGCGCCGGCTGGTCGCCAGGGCGCGGCGGTACGCCCAGGTCAGCATCATCGCCGTGCGCAACGGACTGTGGCGGCCGGGCAACGACGATCCGCAGATCGCCGGGTCGCGCCTCGGCCGCTCGCTCGCCGCCACCTTCGAGGACGCGGGGGGCCTGTTCGTCAAGCTCGGGCAGGCCATGGCCTCCCAGCCGCAGCTGGTCACCCCGGCCATCGCCGCGGCGATGAGCAGGCTGGCCGACAACGTGGCCCCCGCGGACGCGGCCGAGGTACGCGCCGTCATCGAGGACGAACTCGGGCCGCTCGAGGACGTGTTCGCCGACTTCAGCACGCAGCCGGCCGGCGCCGCGTCGATCGCGCAGACCCACTTCGCCACCCTGCGCGACGGACGGCGCGTGGTGGTGAAGGTGCAGCGCCCCGGCATCCGCGAGTCGGTCGAGCGGGACCTGGACATTCTCAGCCGTCTGGTGGACCGGCTGGACCGGTCCACCGGCTGGGCCAGGTCGCTCGGCCTCAAGGAACTCTCCGCGGGCTTCGCCGAGTCGACCCGTGAGGAGCTCGACTTCCGCTTCGAGGCGGCGAACGTGCTGGCCGCGCGGCAGGCCGTGGAGCCCGCCGCACCGATCCACATCCCGGACGTGATGGAGGAGTTCAGCACCTCGCGCGTGCTGGTCGAGGAGCGGGTCACCGGCGCGAGCATCGCCGCACCCGGGCTGCTTGACGGGCTCGGGGCCGAGCGCCGGCGCGAGCTCGCCGACGCCCTGCTGGCCCTGATGGTCCGCCAGATGGCCGCGGGCGAGCGCTTCCACGCCGACCCGCACCCGGGCAACATCTTCCTGGACGAGGACGGACGGCTGGCGCTGATCGACTTCGGCGCCGTCGGCCGGCTCGGCCGGTTCGAGCGCTCCGGCCTGATCGACCTGCTGCGCGGCCTGCAGAGCGACGATCCGACGCTGCTACGGCAGGCCGCGCTGGCGATCGGCCTGCCGACCACCCGCGTCGACGCCGACGCCCTCGACCGCGACCTGGCCCGCCTGCTCTCGCGCGCGAGCAGGCCCGACGGGACCCTCAACCCCGACGTCTTCATGGACTTCGTCACCGTCTTCCGGGACTACGGCATCGTGCTGCCGCGCACGACGATGACGCTCTTTCGCACCCTCGTCACGCTGGTCCAGACGATCGAGCTGATCGCGCCCGGATACGAGCTCGTCGCCGGTGTGCGCAGGCTCGGCGGCGAGGTCGTCGCCCAGCACGTGATGCCGGGGAACCTGCGCGAGTTCGTCCAGCAGGAGGCCCTGACCTTCGGCCCCCTGCTCAAACGGCTCCCCCGGGACATCGACGACGTCGCCCGCTCGCTCGTGCGCGGCGAACTGCGCACCCGGGTGAGCCTGTTCTCCGAGCCCGAAGACGTCCGGGCCGCCTCGCGTATGGTCAACCGGATGGTCATGGGCCTGATCGGGACCGGCCTCGCCGTGGCCTCAGCCATCCTGCTGACCGTCACTTCGCGCCCCGGCCAACGCGTCGGCCTCGAGACGGTGGTCGGCGCGATCGGCCTGTCGTTCGCCACGCTGCTGCTGCTCCGGCTGATCGTGCAGATCCTGCGCGAGCCGGACTGAGCCGTCCGACCGCCCTGCGGCGAGCTTCTCCCCCTCGATGTCCACCCGGGGCAGGGCCCGGTCGAGCCAGCGCGGCAGGCGCCAGGCCCGCTCCCCGAGCAGGGAGAGCACGGCCGGCACGATCGTCATCCGGACCACGAACGCGTCGAAGAGCACGGCGATCGCCAGGCCGAAGCCGATCATCTTGATCATGGCGTTGTCCCCGCCGATGAATCCGGCGAACACCGAGGCCATGATGAGCGCGGCCGCGGTCACGACCCGGGCGCTGGCCCGGAACCCGGTGACGATCGAGGAGTGCGCGTCCTGGCCGTGCGCGTGCGCCTCGCGCATCCGCGAGACGAGGAAGACCTCGTAGTCCATGGCCAGGCCGAACACGATGCCCACCATGAAGATCGGCATCAGGGTCATGATCGGACCGGTCTGGTGCACGCCGAGCAGGTTCGCCAGCCAGCCCCACTGGAAGACCGCGACCACGGCGCCGATGGCGGCGAGCACGGACAGCAGGAAGCCGAAGGCCGCCTTGACCGGGATGAGCGCCGAGCGGAAGACGACGAGCAGCAGCAGGATCGCGAGGCCCATGACGACCGCGAGGTACGGGATGAGCGCGTGCTTGACCTTCGCGGCGCTGTCGATGTCGCTGGCGGTGCTGCCGGTCACCATGTACGTGGCACCGGTCTGCGACTCCAGGCCCCCGCGTTCCGCGCGGATCGAGTTGACCAGGTCGGAGGTGGCCTGGGAGCTCGGGGAGGTGGTCGGCACGGCGGTGAACACGGCGATGTCGCCGGCCTGGTCGTAGCGGGCCGCGGAGAGGGACGCGACGCCCGGGGTCGCGGCGATCTGGTGTTCGACCTCGGCGACGGCGTCGTGCGCGGACGAGGCCTTCTGTGCGTCCACGACGATGGTCAGCGGGCCGTTGACTCCGGCGCCGAACCCCTTGGCGAGGTCGTCGTACGCGCGGCGTTCGGTGGTGGAGGTGGAGAGGTAGCCGTTGTCCTGGGTGCCCAGATGCAGGGAGGCGATCGGGGTGGCGACCACGCCGAGCCCGACGACGCCGAGCAGCAGGACCGCGACCCGGCGGCGGCAGACGAACCTGGCCCAGCCGGCGCCCCACCTGCCGGCGCGCGACGGCTTGTACTTCTTGCGTCCGGGCCGCGCGGACCGGGCGAGCACGGCGTTCGGGAAGAGACCGACCAGGGCGGGCACGAGGGTGATGGCGACGAGGACGCCGATCAGGACGGCGCCGGCCGCGGCCAGGCCCATCTTGGTCAGCATCGGCACGCCCACCACCCACAGGCCGGCGAGTCCGATCACCACGGTCAGTCCGGCGAACACCACCGCGCTGCCCGCGGTGCCCACGGCCAGACCGGCCGCCTCCTGGGCGGCGCGTCCGCGCCCGCGTTCCTCGCGGTAGCGGGAGATGATGAACACGGCGTAGTCGATGCCCACGGCCAGGCCGAGCATCGTGGCGAGCGTGCCGGTCGTCTCGGACAGGCCGAGCGCGTGGCCGAGCGCGGTGATGGCGCTCATGCTGATCCCGACCCCCAGCACGGCGGTCAGCAGCGGGACGCCCGCGGCGGCCAGCGAGCCGAAGGTGAGCAGCAGCACGATCGCGGCGGCCAGGATCCCGATGCCCTCGGTCGCGCCGCCCGCGGAGGGCTGCGTGACCAGCGCGCTGCCGCCGATCTCGACGGTCAGCCCGGCGGACCGGCCGTCCTGCGCGGCGTGCTCGACGGACGACTTCGCCGCGTCGGTGAGGTTGTTCGCCGGAACGGTGAAGGTGACGTCGGCGTACGCGGTGGAGCCGTCCTTGCTCACCGCGCCGGCGCCCAAGGGATCGGACACACTCGCGATCTGCGGACCGGCGGCCGTCTCGGCGACCACCTTCTCGATGGCGGCCTTGTCCTGGGCGGCGGTGACCTTCTGGCCGTCGGGCGCGACGAACACGAGCTGGGCGCTCGCCCCGTCGGCCGTCCCGGCGGAGAAGTGCTGCGAGATCAGGGTGGACGCCGCCTGGGACTCGGTGCCCGGCATCGTGTAGGAGTCGCTCGGCGCGGCCGGCGCCTTGGCCGCGGCGAACAGGACCGCGAACAGAACGCCGATCCACAGGGCCACGACGTACCACCGGCGCCGGAACGCCGTACGTCCTATTCGGGCAAGGAGGGCAGCCATAGGTGTCTGTCTCTGCTTTCTGTCTCGGGAGCGTGCGGGCAACGGAGTGGCAACGCCGCCGCTTCTTCCACGATCCCGGCCGGGTGCGGCCGCGACGAGAGAGCGCACTCCCCGATCGATGGTGGAGCGCGGTACACCACAGGAGTGCAGCCTGCTCCCTCCCACCCAGGTCAGAGCCTGCGTAGCGTGGACGGCGGGGCCGAGGCGCGGTGCGCGCGGCCCGGTGTCGGAAAGCGGTTCACGCAAGGACGGAGAGTTACGCTGGTGCTCATGAAGGCTGCGATCAGGCAGGCGGCGCACGCCACCGTCCAGCTCGCCCGTACCGTGGGGCTGGCCTTCTTCTCCCTGATCTTCGTCACCGTGCTGATCATCGCGGCCGTCGGCACGATCGCCCTGGTCGGCGCCGCGCTGCTGCCCGAGACCGTGCTGCTGATCAGGCGCCTGGCCGGGGCCAAGCGGCGGATGGTCTCCGGGTGGACCGGGCGCGAGATCCCCGAGGCGTACCTCCCGATCACCGGTCCGCTGCGCGAGCGCCTGCGTACCTCGGTCCGGGACACCTGCACCTATGCCGACCTGCGGTGGATGGGCCTGCACTACGGCTACGGACTGTTCGGCCTGGCCGCGGTACCGCTGTGGCTGCTCGGGCTGCCCCTCGACGGCCTGTGGTGCGGGCTGCTTCGTCAGCGGGCGTTGGTGCTGCCGCTGATCACGCGGCTGGCCGACCTCGACGCCCGCTGGTCCACGGCGCTGCTCGACCCGCCGCCGAAGGCACGGCTCGCCGAACGTGTCACGGTACTGACCGAGACGCGGGCCAACGCGGTCGCCGCCCACGGGGTCGAGCTGCGGCGCATCGAGCGCGACCTGCACGACGGCGCCCAGGCCCAACTCGTCTCCCTGTCCATGCGGATCGGCCTGGCCAGGCGCGCCTACGAGCGCGACCCGGAGGCCGGCCGCAAGCTGCTCGACGAGGCGCAGGACCAGGCACAGCAGGCGCTCGCGCAGCTGCGGCACGTGGTGCGCGGCATCCATCCCCCGATCCTGACGGACCGTGGACTGCTCGGCGCGGTCCGCGCGCTCGCGGCGAGCAGCGGTCTCGACGTCGCGTTCGAGGTCGAGGGCTTCTCGCCGGATTCGCCCCGGGCGCCCGCCGCGGTCGAGGCCGCCGCGTACTTCGTCGTCGCCGAGTCGCTCACGAACGCCGCGAAGTACAGCGGATCCGACCACGCGGAGCTGACCCTGGCCCGAACGGCGAAGGGCCTGCGCGTGGTGGTCCGCGACGAGGGCAGGGGCGGCGCGGTCGATCCGGCCGGGCGGATCGCCGAGGCGGCGGCTTCGGGCGCGCCTGCCGCGGGCGCCGCGCAACAGGCCGGTGCCGAGCGGATCGGCGGCTCGGGGCTGGTCGGGATGCGGCGGCGGGTCGCGGCCCTGGACGGGTCGTTCAAGGTGTCCAGCCCCCTCGGGGGTCCGACGGTGATCGAAGTGGAGCTGCCGTGCGTGTGGTGATCGCCGAGGACAACGCGTTGCTGCGCGAGGGACTCGTGCTGCTGCTGACCTCCGCGGGACACGAAGTCGTGGCGACCGCGAGCGCGGAGCCGGAGATCCTCCCGGCCCTGCTCGAGCACCGGCCCGACGTGGCGGTCCTGGACGTGCGGATGCCGCCCGGCTTCCGCGACGAGGGCCTGCGCGCCGCGTTGGCCGCGCGCGAGCAGATGCCCGAGTTGCCGGTGCTGGTGCTGTCCCAGTACGTCGAGCAGTCCTACGCCGCCGAGCTGCTCGGCGGCGGCGCGACCGGCGTCGGCTACCTGCTCAAGGACCGGATCGGGCGCGTCGACGAGTTCCTGGACGCGCTCGAGCGCGTCGCCTCCGGCGGCACCGCGCTCGACCCCGAGGTCGTCACCGAACTGATGACCCGCCGCCGCGGAACACCCGTCGACACCCTCACCGCGCGCGAGCGCGAAGTCCTGCAGCTGATGGCCGAGGGGCACGACAACACCACCATCGCCAAGACGCTGGTCATCACCGAGCGCTCCGTCAGCAAGCACATCGGGAACGTCTTCCTCAAGCTCTCGCTGCCGCCCACCGACACCGGTCATCGCAGGGTCCTCGCGGTGCTCGCGTACTTGAACCGCACCTGAGCGCGACCGGCGTATTGACGTGCCGGGTCGAAGCCTGACACAGTGGCTCCCATGTCCGCCCGGGAGCCCCTGACCAGGTGCCTGCACGTCGATCTGCGACGTCAGGCGAGTGCCCTGTGTGCGCGGACGGACGTCGTCCGGGTCGCAGCCCGCTGACGTCCACCCCTTCCCGGCGGAGTGTCCGAGTGGCTTAGGTCAAGGCCTGCAAAGCCTTGTACACGGGTTCGATCCCCGTCTCCGCCTCGCAGTCGATTCCCGCACCACCGACCGTACGGCTACGGCCGCGCCCGCACGACCTCCGGATCCCCCTCGGCCCAGGTGCTCAGCAGCACCCGCGACGAGAAGAGCCACCCGGCCTCGGTGCGGCGCAGTTCGTCCGCGTACCGGCCGGCCGCGAGGAACCGGCCGTTCCCGCGCACGTGCTGCGCCACGAAGGAGCAGGTGTGCGTCGCGGCGTCCCCGGCGACGGCGACCACGTGGTTGGTGAGGAGATGCTGGGTGACTTCGAGCCTTTCGATGCTCGGCCGCACGCGCGCGAGGATCTCGTCCGGGCCGACCCGGCGCTCGTGCCCGGCGTGATACTCCCAGACCGCGTCCGGGGTGAACAGCCGCGCGAACAGCTCCCAGTCACGGGTGTCGACGGCGGTCGCGTAGGCGACCACGGTGTCGACGATGTCCACGCGGTCGGCATACCCGCCGTCGATGCGTACGTCCATACCCGCTCCTCGCCTTCTCCGGTCTCGGGCCGGCCGGATCCGATCCGGCCCGTGAGCCATGGTGAGGTCCCACCCGGTGCGAAGGAAGAGGGCACTTTCATGTCCCAGCGTCACATCGATGTGTCCGTGCTGGCCGTGCGCGCCTGCCCGGTCGCCGAGGTGATCGACCACGTCTCCGGCCGCTGGACGGTCGGGATCCTGACCACCGCCGCGCAGGGCCCGGTGCGCTTCGTCGAGCTCGAGCGCACGGTGCGCGGTATCAGCAGGCGCATGCTGACCCTGAAGCTGCGCCAGCTCGAACGCGACGGCCTGCTCACCCGCACCGTCTTCCCGACCGTGCCGCCGCGCGTCGAGTACACCCTCACCGAGATCGCCGAGGAGCTCCTCGAGACCCTCCAGGGCCTCACCGCCTGGGCGACCCGCCACCGCGGCACGGTCGCCGCCGCCCGCGCCGCCTACGACCGCGCGCGCAACGCGGGCGGCAACGGGGACGACGCACTCGTTCCGCAGGCCACGTAGTTCGTCACGCCGCGGCAGCGCGGCGGCGGTGGGCTCGCTGGCGGCAGGTCGGGCCGCAGTAGCGCGGCGGCCGGCCGGTGACCCCGACGCTCAGCTTCGTGCCGCACTCCAGGCAGTACGCCGCGACGGCGGTTTCGTGACGCGTGGAGCCGGACGGGTCACGGAAGGGCTCCGGTTTCGTGACGGCCGCGGGACTCAGCCCATTGAGGAGGAGTCGCACCAGCATGGCGCTGCGGGCCGGGTCGCTGTGCGCCGAACGCAGTGCGATGCCGCCGACGGCCAGCGCGGACAGGTCCTCGACGCGCACGTCGCCGCGTATCGCGCCCACCCGTTTCGCATCGTCGAGCAGGCGTTCCATCGCGGCGCGGAACCGCTGAGACGCGCCGGCCAGGAGGGCGCGCGGCCAACTCCGGTCGCCGCTGAGGGCGTCGCAGACGAGTTGGCGCCCGGCCGATTTCTCGATCACCTCGAGGAGGAACTCGCGCAGCGCGTCGCCGGGTGCGGCGTGCGCGGCCCACCAGTCGGCGCGGACCACGAAGCCCTCGACCTGCTCGGCGAGCACCGCCTCGAGCAGGTTCTCCTTGCTCGGGAAGTGCCGGTAGACGGTCCCGGCGCCCACCCCGGCGCGTTGCGCGATCCGGCCGAGCGAGACCTCGAGACCCTCTTCGGCGAACATGCCCATCGCCGTGTGCAACACGAGTTCGCGGTTGCGGCGGGCGTCGGCGCGCCCGGCCGGAGCGTCGCCCTGCGCTGCTTGCATGTCACGAAATCCTTGCCTGCCGCGAGGGACCGGGTGGAGCATTCCGGATCGTGTCAGCATTCTTCACCACCTCCGGAAAGGGCGCCATGACCGCCGCGAGACCGATCCGTTCCGACTCCCCGATCCTCGTCACCGGCGCCACCGGCCGGCAGGGCGGCGCCACCGCGCGGCGGCTGCTGGCCGACGGGTGGCCGGTGCGGGCCCTGGTCCGCGACACGAGCGCTCCCGCCGCGGTCGCACTGGCCGACGCCGGCGCCCGGCTCGTGCGCGGCGACCTCGACGATCGGGCGTGCCTGCCGCCCGCGCTCGACGGCGTCACCGCCGTGTTCGGCGTGCCGCCCGTGGTCTTCGGATCAACGGGCCCTGATACCGACCTCGAGGCGGCGCGCGGGCGCACGCTGATCGACGCGGCGGCCGACGCGGGGATCGAGCAGGTCGTGTTCAGCACCGTGGCATCGATGTCGGGCGCGTCGTTCGGCGCGCAGGGCAAGCGGCTGATCGAGCAGCACCTGCGCGAGCGCATCGCCCGGCCCACCGTCCTGCGCCCGGTCCGGTTCATGACCAACTATCTCGGCGCCGGAATGCTCGGCATCGACGGCATCGTGCACGGCCTGCACCGGCACCTGTTCCCCCCGCACGACCCGGTGCAGATCATCGCGGTGCAGGACATCGCCGAGTTCGCCGCGCTCGCCTTCGCCGATCCGGACCGCTTCGCCGGCCGGACCCTGGAACTCGCCGGCGACGCCCCGACCCCGCTCCAGGCCGCCGCCGCGATCAGCGAGGCCGCCGGAGTTCCGATCCGCTACGAGCAGCTCACCGACGACGAGGCCGCGGCGCTCAGCCCCGCCATCGCCGAGACGAAGAAGCACTGGCAGTCCGGAAACCGCTGGCACGCCGACATCGAGGCGCTGCGCGTCATCCACCCCGGACTGCGCACTCTGGCCGACTGGCTCGCCGAGTCGGGCGCCGCCGCGATCCGCGCCGCGTACGAGCGCGGCCGCGGCGCCGGCGCGTGACGCGAGAATCCCCCGCCACGCGCCGGTAGCCGCCATCGCGCCGCGTCCGAGCTACTTCACTTCGATAAGCCGGCCCGTGGCCACGTCGAAGACGAACCCGCGGACCGCGTCGGTGTGCGGGATGAACGGGCTGGTCTGGATCCGCTTGATCGACTGGCGTACGTCCTCGTCGAGGTCCGCGAACGCCTCGGCGGCCCAGGCCGGCTTGATCCCGACCTCGTCCTGGATGGACTGCTTGAACGCGTCGTCGGTGAAGGTGAGCATTCCGCAGTCGGTGTGGTGGATCAGGATGATCTCCCGGGTGCCGAGCAGCCGCTGGCTGATCGCCAGCGAGCGGATCTCGTCCTGGGTCACCACTCCCCCGGCGTTGCGGATCACGTGCGCCTCGCCGTCGCGCAAGCCCAGGATCGCGTACACGTTCAGCCGCGCGTCCATGCAGGCCACCACGGCGACCTGGCGGGAGGGCGGCAGCGGCAGCGGGCCGGTGAAGCCGGCGGCGTAGGCGTCGTTGTTGGCCAGGTACTCGTCTGTCACGCTCATCGGAGATGTTCCTTCTGGGTCGGAGGGTGGAGTCGGATCACGTACGCGGCGCGTCAGCGCCCGCACGGACACCACTGGTCGAAGCAGCACATGCGGCGGCCCGGCCAGAAGTCCTCCAACACCTTCCGTTCCATGCATCTCCTTCAGGCGGAAGCGTCTCCATCCTCAGGCCGCGACCGGCGCCACCGCAAGGGGTGGGTGACGTGGCGTGAGGTAGCGTGGTGATCCGTGGGGACCGACATCTACGGCGCGATCGAATGCCGCCATCCGCTCGCCGGCGAGGACTGGTTCGAGTGGGAGTCCCCTTACTCCTGACCGAGCTCGACGCTGACGCCCGGCCACTTCCGCGAGCAGCTGCACGACGTCGCAGTACTCGCATTACGCATGCTATTTCGGTCTCGCTGCCGAGGCGTCACCGGGGATTGATGCCAGCGGCCGAGAACTCCGGAACGCGAGGCGCGACCGGCGCGTCCAACTCGCATCAGTCGGCAGAGCATCGTCATCCCCGGAGGCCCGAGCGTGTCCTCGTTCCGAACCCTGTCATGGTGCGTACTGTGCGTGGCGTGCCTGCTGGCCGTCGTGGCGCTCGCGGAGGGCGGTTCCCGTGGGGGCCCGACGCGGATGTCGTCGCCCACCCAGACGACCAGGGCCGTCGACGTCGCCGCGGCGTTGAAGGCGGTAGACACCGGCACCTGCCCGGCTAAGCCCCCTGCCCGCGAGGCCTCCGACGTCACCGCGACGGCGGACAGCCTGGAGCCGCTCGCCGCGACCCGGTTGCTGCTGTGCGGATACGTCGAGACGGTCAAGGCGGGCAAGGCGGGCAAAAACGTGGTCTCGACCTCGGTATGGTCAAGCCTGGTCACCGACCCGGCCACACTCGCGAATCTGCGCGGCGAGCTCAACGGACTCGGCGGATGGGGCAGCGGGACCTCGTCGTGCCCGCCGCAGAGCTTGGGAGGAGCCCTCGGGATCTTCACCGACGACGGCAAGGACGTGGTCGAACTCTGGGACAACGTGACGGGCTGCGCGGGCGTGGACAACGGCCTGCTCGACGCGCGGGTCGGCACGTCTGACGTCAACAACGAGATCATCATGAAGCTGCTGCCCGCCGCGTTCGTCTGCGGCGAGGTCTGGGGCGCGGTCGACTGCCCGCTCAACACCCCCAAGCCGGTCGGCAGCCTCGGTAAAACCGGCTGAACCGGCAGATCGGCGGGCCGGTGACGGTCACGGCGCGGAGTCCTGCGCGCCCGGCGGTTCCATCGGAGCCGCGGGCGCCTCGGCGCTCGAGATCGCCGCGGTCACCTGCTCGCGCAGGCGGTCGAGATCGGCCCCCAGGGCCAGCAGCACCTGCACGGCCACCCCGTTGCGCGCCCGGAGCAGGCCGAGCAGCAGGTGTTCGGCGCCGATGTGCTCGTGGCCGAACTGCCGTGCCTGGCTGCGGGAGAGTTCCAGCACCGCCTTGGCGCGCGGCGTGAACGGCCGCTGCGCCGAATCCTCCTCGCTGCCGCGCCCGACGAGTTCCTCCACCCGGACGCGCGCGGCCTGCACCTCGATGCCCTGCGCCGCGAACACCGCACCGATCGTGCCGTCCGTCTCCTCGAGCAGGCCCAGCAGCATGTGCTCCGTACCGATGTAGTGGTGGCCGAACACCCGCGCCTCGCGCCGCGCCGCCACGATGGCCCGGCGATACTGCTCGTTGAACAGCTTGAGCATGGCCACGTCCGCCTTCGCCGGCCGAGGGACCGACGCGCCCCGCGGCCTCGCGGCGTTCTGCTGCCGAGCCTCACGCAGCGCCCCGACCAGCACTCTGTTCTCCTCGGTGGCCGCGGCCAGCGCGTCCTGCATCCGGCGCAGACGCTCCTCGAGCAGCCGGACCTGCTCCGGCAGGTCGTCGGCGAGCCGGCGCACCACGGCGAGTTCGCTCTCGATACGATCCAGATGCAGGGCGAGCCCGCTCACCTCAGCCCGCTCGCTCGCGGGGTCCGAGTCGGGGTCCGAGTCAGTCAAGGCACCTCCCTGTGCCAGGTGCGTGCACTGCGATGCAAGGTCGCACGTCACGTCGGCTTACGGTCAAGGATGCACCGGCGGAGTCGCGATGTGCAATGGCGTCCTGGCCGACCCGGTGACCGCATTTGACACGCAGTCAGGTCGGGAGGTTGGCTTGTCGGCGAGCTGGGCTACCAGTGGCGCCGCGAGAGTCTGGGGTGGGTCGTGTCCGACGGGACTCCTGTATGACTCCTGCATCCGGTGGTGAGAAGAAGGCCGATCGGGGGTGGCAGTTCTGGATGACCTTCGCGACGGTGAACCAGTGCTTCGCCGTCTCCGGGCCGTCGAACGACCTCACATTCAACTACACCTCGGCATGCACCGCGGGCGATGCCGTCGCCACAGCCCATTACGGGGTCGATGACGCGGCCTACTGCGAGAACAGCGGCTATGCGACGGGAGACCTGCCCGGATTCCCCGGCCTCGCGTAGACCGTCTGCTTCACCACCGTCAACTGATCCTCGAATCCGCGGCCTGCGTGTCGGCACCCGGCGCCGGTATCGTCGGCGCCATGCGTACAGCTGCGACTTCCCACGCCGCGCGGTTCCCGTCCCTGTTCGCTCCTCGCCGCGTCGCGTGGGCCGGGGTGGACGGGGCGTTCTCGCTGGACGGGTTCGATCCCGCCCTGGTGACCAAGATCCACCTGGTTCCCTTCGTCGGAGAACGCGTCGTGATCTGCCGCAACAGCGACGACGAGTGGTTCCTGCCGGGCGGCACACTGGAGGCGGGCGAGACCATCGAGCACTGCGCCGCCCGGGAGCTGCTCGAGGAGGCCGGCGCGCGGCTCGACGGCCGGATCCACCAGGTGGGCGCGTTTCTGTGCGTCAGCTACCAGCCGGCGCCGTACCGCCCCTGGCAGTCGCACCCGCACCAGGCCTGGGTATGGGCGACCGCGGACGTGGTGGTCGACGCGGCGCCGTCGAACCCGGCGGACGGTGAAGTCGTGGTCGAGGTCCGCACCACCACGGTCGCCGAGGCGAAGCAGCTGCTCACCCCGCAGGGCGAGAGCCTGCGGGAGCTGGTGGACCTCGCGGTCGAGGTCCACGCTTCCTTCCGCGGCGCGACGGCCCCGGCGGACCGGCCCTGACCGTCCCAGACTGACGCTCTCTCAGTCAGCCTCGGTCAGCCTATCTCCGGGAAGACCTTGGCGAGGTCGCGCAGGTGGACGTGGGCGGCCTGCTCCCGGACGAAGGTGCGCAGGGGGATCTCCTGGGTGCCGAAGCGCTCGGTGTAGCGCTCGCGGAGGCGGCGGGGGGCGCGGGAGAGGAGTTCCTCGACCGTGCTGCGGCTGGTGCGCAGAAAGTGCAGCGGGGCTTCGCCGGCGACCCACAGCTCGGGGCGGCGGCCGGAGTCGTCGAGGGAGAGGTGGACGAGGTCCGCGACCACGCCGCGCTTGCGCATCATGTCGCCGCCGGACCACAGTGCCACCTTGAACTCGGCGACGCGGCGATCGGTCTCGAGGTCGAAGGGCCTCGTCTTGTCGTTGCCCGGGCCGAGGGACGGCCGGTTGGCGATGGTCTCGCCCGGCTCGAGGATCGCGGGGAGGGCGAGGACGATGACGGCGGCGTGGATGACGTCGCTGACGCGGCCGACGTCGCGGCGGACGGTGAGCGCGGCGTGCAGCAGCTGCTCGGTGAGGCCTTCGCCGCGGCCCAGCTTGGACGCCTGCTCCGGCTCGGCGCCGACCAGTCGGTGCTCGAGGTCGGCGACGCGGGTCGTGAGGGACTTCTCGCGCAGGAAGGTCACCAGCGCCGCGAACGCCTCGGCGGCCTGGGCCGGGGTGGCCGGGGACGTCCGGTCCGGGCGCGCCTGGCGTATCGCGGCGTCCGAGGAGCCGTTGCCGCTCGTGGCGAAACCCAGCCGGCGGAACTGGCGGCGCGCGGCGTGTGAGGTGAAGCCGGCCCGATCGACTCCGAGTACTGCTTCCAGGGCCTGTTTGACGGGGTAGCGCACGCCCTCGACCTCCACCCAGTGGGTGTGGATCGCCTCGGGCCGCACCGTGCTCAGCGCCGCGACGACCGTCTCGGCCTCGAGGGTGTGCTCCATCGCGTTCACCGTCAGCAGCATGCACGCATCATGCCGCACTTCGCGGCCGACAGGGTGCTGATCATGCAAGCCGATGGCGCGCGCGGATCACCGGGGTCGGGTTCCGGCCAGAGGAGCCGCGGTAGCCGACCGCCGAGGCTCCTGGCACGCTGTGCAGGAGTGCGCCACAGGGACGCGGGACCGGGGGATGAACGCGCATGCTTCACATCAGTGCCGTCACAGCGCAAGCGGTGGGAGTCGTCGGCGTCGTGCTCCTGCTCTCCAGCCGCTGGCTGCCGACGAGGGTCAGAAGGGTCGTCCAGCGTCGGCGCTACGCCGCGGTCATGCTCGTCGTGCTGATGTACGGGTACCTCGGGAGCTACTTCGCGAAGTGACCTGCTTCGGCTCCTGCGGCCAGTTCGCCAGGGCCACGTCCAGGGCGTCGAGCATCCGTCGCCAGGACACGCCGGTGTCGCCCGAGTGCGCGAAGGCTCCGGAGGCTTCCAGGCCGACGAACCCGTGCAGCGCGCTGCCGATCATGCGCACCGCGTGGGTTTGTTCGGCTGCTGAGATGTCCGCGTATCCGCGCAGGATCGCGCGCGCCAGGTCGGCGTTGCGCACGGCCGGGGGCGCTGCCGGGGAGTCGAGCCCGATCCGGGCTCCGGCCGCGGCGTATCGGCCGGGGTGTTCGAGCGCGTAGGAGCGGTAGGCGTCGGCCAGGGCGACCAATGCGTCCTTGCCCGCGCGGCCGCCGATCGCCTCGGCGCCGCGGTCGGCCATCTCGGTCAGCGCCAGCGCGGTGACCCGCACCCGCAGCTCGTCGAGGTTCTTGACGTGCGCGTACAGGCTGGCCACCGAAACCCCGAAGCGGCGGGCGAGGGCCGAGGCGGTGACGGTGTCGAATCCGGTCTCGTCGGCGAGTTCCGCGGCCGCCTCGGCCAGCCGCTGCGTCGTCAAACCGACCCGTCCCGCCATCGCCGAGCACCGCCTCATCCGTTGAAGAATTTGCCTAAAGCCTTTAGGCAAGTTTAGCCTGCCGGTATGGAACCGCTCAACGAAGCCGAGATCCGCGCGTCCTTCGTCAACTGCACCAAGGGCGAGGCTTCCCGGATGAACCTGCCCAGGGACTTCGCCGAGCTGCCCTGGGCCGAGCTCGATTTCCTCGGCTGGCGCGATCCCGGCGCGCCCGAGCGCGGCTACCTCGTGGCCGAGCACCAGGGCCGGATCGTCGGGGTGGCGCTGCGCTCCGGCTCGGGCGGCGGAGGCGGTTTCACGGCCCGCAGTATCTGCACGCTGTGCAAGACCACCCGCACCGGCGGCGGGGTCACGCTCATGAGTGCCCGCAGAGCCGGGGAGTCCGGCCGCAACGGCAACACGGTCGGCCAGTACATCTGCGCGGATCTCGCCTGCTCGCTCTACATCCGCGGTAAGAAGGTCTCCGCGGGCACGCTGCTGGACGAGACGCTCGACCTCGAGTCGAAGATCGCGCGCACGCGCTCGGGCGTCGACGCGTTCCTCAAGCGGGTCTCGCGCTGACGTCGAAGCACGGACGGTGAACCGCGGGCGCCCTCCACTCGTGAAGTCCTTGCGGAGCCGACGGCTGCCAGGGGTCCGGTCCCGGATTTCAGGCGGAGACGGTAGAAGAGTCGCATAGCGCGCAGTGGCAGCACTGTGGACGGAACGAGACCCGGAGGACCGCGGTGCCGGCATTGGTGTTGATCGGCTTTCTCGGCGGCGTGATCACGGGTATCTCCCCGTGCGTGCTGCCGGTACTGCCGGTGGTGTTCCTCTCCGGCGGGGCGGCGGGCGGTGCGGAGAAATCCGCACAGGCCCCGACCGCGCCGGCGACCCAGGAAGCCCGCGCCCGGGCCAGGATCGAGCGGCTGAAGGCGGCCCGGCGGGCCCGGCTGCGTCCGTACTCGATCGTCGCGGGCCTGGCGTTGAGCTTCAGTCTCATCACGCTGCTCGGCACCCTCGTGCTCAGCGCGCTCCCGCTGCCGCAGGACATCATCCGCTGGGCGGGCCTGGTCGTGCTGGTCCTGCTCGGGATCGCGATGCTCTTGCCGCGCGTGGAGGAGCTGCTCGAGCGGCCCTTCGCCCGGATCCCGCAGCTGCGGGTGACCGGCGAGCACGGCGGGTTCATCCTGGGCCTGGCCCTGGGCGCCGTGTACGTGCCGTGCGCCGGGCCGGTGCTCGCGGCGATCACGGTCGCGGGGGCGACCGGGAAGATCGGGGCGCACACCGTCGCGCTCACCCTCGCCTTCGGCGTGGGCACGGCGATCCCGCTGCTGTTCTTCGCGCTCGCCGGGCGGCGGATCGCCGAGCGGGTACGCGCCTTCCGGGACCGGCAGCGCAAGGTGCGGGCGATCGCCGGGGTCATGGTGATCGCGCTCGCCGTCGCGTTGACCTTCAACGTGACCGACGCCTTGCAGCGCGCGATCCCCGACTACACCAGTGCTCTGAACACCACGCTCGACAAGGCCGGGGCGAGCCTGCTCGACTCCGGGCAGTCCGAGTCCCTGCAGGCCTGCGCGCAGGAGCCCTCGACGACGCTGCAGAACTGCGGCAAGGAGCCCGCCATCGGCGGCATCCAGCAGTGGTTCGACACGCCCGGCGACGCGGCACCGACCGCCGCGTCGCTCAAGGGCAAGGTCGTGCTCGTCGACTTCTGGGCCTACTCCTGCATCAACTGCCAGCGGGCGATCACCCACGTCGAGGCCTGGTACAAGAACTACGCCGCGGACGGCCTGGTGGTGATCGGCGTGCACACCCCCGAGTACGCCTTCGAACACGTCGCGTCCAACGTCGAGGCCGGAGCGTCGCGGCTGCACATCACCTACCCTGTCGCGCTCGACAACGACTACACGACCTGGAACGCGTTCGGCAACGACTCCTGGCCGGCCGAATACCTGGTCGACTCGACCGGCGTGATCCGGCACGTCTCGATCGGCGAGGGCGACTACGCGGACACCGAATCGATGATCCGGCAGCTGCTCACCGCCGCGCACCCGTCCGTGCAGCTCCCGGCCGCGACCGACGTGCCCGACACGACCCCCGAGAACGCGGGTCAGACCCCGGAGACGTATCTGGGATCGGAGCGGGCGGACACCTACGCCGGGAGCTCGAACGGCGGGTACGCCTCGGGTACCGACACCTTCACGTATCCGGTCTCGCTGCCCACCAGCGAGTTCGGCCTCACCGGCACCTGGACCGTCGCGGACCAGTCGATCACCTCGGGCGCGAACGCGGGCATCGAGCTGAACTTCGACGCCGACGACGTCTACCTCGACGTCGGCGGCACCGGGACCGTGACGGCCACCGTGGACGGCAAGACCAGCGTGTATCAGGTCTCGGGCGCCCCCGACATCTACACCGTCGTCAGCGCCGCCTCGCCCCGATCCGGCACCGTCACCCTGTCGCTCTCTCCGGGGCTGAGCGCCTACTCCTTCACCTTCGGCTGAGCCGGCTCAGCCGACCGAGTCGGCTGAGCCGCTGTCAGACCGGCTGCTCGCGGCGGCGGGAGAGCGCGGGGTGCGCGCCGATGGAGACCAGGCCGGAGACGGTCGCGACCGGATCGTCGCCGGTGAGCAGCGTGCTCTCCAGCAGGACCGCGTCCACGCCCAGCCGGGCGCAGGCGACCAGGTCCGCCCGGCCCCCCGGTCCGCACTCGGCGATCCGCACGAGGTGGTCCGGGACCATCGGCAGCAGCTCGTGCAGCGCGGCGCGCGCGGCCTCGGGCGTGGCGTTCTCGGGCGGGCGCAGCAGCACGACGCTCGCGTCGGCCCGCAGGGCCCGCAACAGATCCCGGCTGCACCGCACCTCGACCACGGCCGCCAGGCCGATCGACTCCGCGCGCTCGACCAGCGAGACCAGGGCCACGTCGGGCACCAGGGCCGCCGGGACGCGCACCATGCCCGCGCCGTACGCACGGCCGTGCCACAGCCGGTAGGCGGTGGTGACCGGCTCCATCCAGAGCAGGGGCGCCTGGGCGTGCAGGCTGATCTCGGCCAGAGCGGCGGCGGTGGTGTCGGCCGGGACCGCGATGACACCGGCGCCGCAGTGTTCGTACTGTTCGGCCAGCCGGCCCCGGGCCGGATGGGCCAGGTCGACCTCGGCGATGACGGTGATGTGCTCCCCCCGGAGCAGGCCCAACCCGTTGAGCGGTGCCGGGCGGTTCAACGCCCGTCGTTTGAGCTCGCCCAGCGGCAGGACCACCGGTCCGGTGTCACCGGGTGGCTGGGGCGCCTCTGAGTGCAACGCTCGCCCTCCTCAGGTCTCGTCCGCGAACTACCCGTGAGCGGCCCGGCCGCCCTCAGCCGTGGCTTCCCCGGCCTCCGGCAACGGTAACCGTTCCGGCCCGAGATTGGACAATCGATCGTGACCTGGCCGATGCACACCGGGTCCGCGCGCCGCGGCCGGGCCGTACCTCGTGCACTGCCATCAGGGCGTTGCCGGCGGCCGCGACGGGGGCCGGCGGTCAGCGAAGGTCGAGCAGTTCCTCGTGGAAACCGCCGATCCGGCGCTCGCGGTCGACGAGGTGGATCTCCAGGATCCAGTGACAGCGCCGGCCGGCGCGGTCGGAGCGGCGCAGCGGCTTGGCGCTGCCGGGGGTGAAGTACCACTCCTGCTGGTCGCCGTTGATCTTCTCGTGCGGGAACTCGCCGACGAGATGGCCGCAGTGCGCGCCGCCGAACTCCCAGCCCGCGTCCCGGGCGAGCCGGACGACGTGCGCGTACAGGCGCTCGCCGGTCATCTCCGGGTCGGCCTCGAACGCGGCGCGTCCGGCTTCGAAGATCGTCGGAAGATCGGCGCACAGGCGGTGTTTGACCGGGTCCCCGCCCAGGACGAAGGTGCGGCCGAAGTCGGCCTCCCACTCCTTGAACAGCGGCCCGAAGTCGGCGAAGACGATGTCGTCGGCCTCGATGACGCGGTCCGGCGGGTTCTCGGCGTAGGGGTGCAGGGTGTGCGGGCCCGAGCGGATGATCCGCTTGTGCCAGAAGCGGTTCACCCCGAACAGCTCCCCGGCCAGGTCGCGCACCTCGTCGCTGACCGCGCGCTCGCTCTTGCCCGGCACGATCAGCGCGCGGGACTCCACCTCGGCGAACAGTTGCGCCGCCTTGGCCTGAGCGTCGAGCAGCCGCTCGACCCGCACCGACTCCTCGTGCACGGTCTGATCCGCATCCTTCGTCATGGGGATCAACATAAACGGCCGGAGTCCGGACGGAAAATCCGCGCGGCCCGGCTCGGGACCGGTCCCCTCCGTCCGGTGCCAGGATCCGACTGGGCGGTTCACTCACACCACCACCACAAATCAGAAGACCGGACTTTGAGACGAAGCGGAGGTTCCGGACTTGAGCATCCAGCTGCCGAGCCAGCTCACCTCGTGCCTGAACTTGGTCGGGATCCCGTGGCCTGACATCGACGAGGACCAGCTGCACAACTGGGCGACCCAGGTGCGTACGTACGCCGACAACACCTCGGACACGCACGACGCGGCCCACGCCAAGGTCAAGTCGCTGGCCTCGACCACCAGCGGCGACGCGTACGACGCGCTCAGCGCGGGCTGGGAGAGCGCGACCAACACGCACATGAAGGACATGGTGAGCGGGTGCCACCTGTTCGCGGACGCCCTCGACGCGGCCGCGGACGTCGTGGTGGTGGTCAAGGGCGCGATCATCGCGGCGCTGACGGCGCTGGCCGTGCAGATCGCCGCCGCCCAGGCCGCCGCGCCGCTCACCGGCGGCACCTCCGAGGCCAGCATCCCGGTCTTCGTGCAGACCGCCCAGACCACGGTGCAGGGGCAGCTGGCCAATCTGGCCCAGCAGGTGATCGGCGGGCTGCTGCAGGCGGTGGCCACCCCGCTGGAGAACACGATCGCCAGCGCGGTGGAGGGCATGATCTTCCCCGGCATCAGGCTCGGGTCCACGACGTCGGCCACGACGAGCACCGCGACGCCGACCACGTCCTGAATCAGGACATGTAGGCACAGGGTCATCCGAACAGCAACGCGCGCGCACGCGCGGAAGGGAAAGCGCCATGGGCACGGGCTTCAGCCTCGATCCGAACGAGTACCGCGCCGCCGCCGACGTGATCCAGGGCTACGGCTCGGCCCAGGCGGACAACGGCGCGACGCTGGCGGCGGCCACCAGCACGCCGCTGAGCGGTTCGGGCACGGGGATCGCCGGGGCCATCTCGATGATCGCGCAGGGCACGGTGCAGAAGATCGTGACCGACGTGACCTCGACGACCCAGGGCTTCGCCGACGACACCGCGGCCGGGCTGCGTACGCAGGCGGCGAGTGCGGAGCAGTTGGAGGCGGACATCGCCGGCCACGCCACATCCGTACTCGGCGACACCGGATCCTCGCTCTCGAGCGGCTACGGCGCGGTGAGCGGTTTGTTCGGCACGAGCAGCCCGCAGACGACGTACGGCAGCGGCGGTGCCTTCTCGACCAGCGTGGGTTCTCCGCTGGGGACGAACACCTCGCTCGGTGAGGACCCGCTCGCCGCGGCCGACTCGACCGTGCTCGGGGTCGGCGAGCCCGGCTCGGACGGCGCGGGGGTCGCGACCACGGGAGCCCCCGGAGCCGCCGGGGCGTTCGGGGCCGAGGAGGAGTCGCAGCAGCCTTCGGCGCAGTCGCTCGGGGGGATGCGCAGCAGCATGGGAGGCGCAAGCGCCGGTGCGGCGGAGGAACGCGGCCAGCGCCCGGACTACCTGAAGTCCAAGACCGAGCTCACCGAGGGCGATAAGGACCCGATGAAGGCGGCCGTCGACAAGCACCGGCAGGAGTGCGGGATGGCGCCGATCCCCTTCGGCACGAGCCGCCTGGTCTGCGCGAAGTGCGGCAGCATCCTGGAGGTCGGCCAGGCGCAGACCCTCTCCGCCTGACGCCGGGCGAGACAACTTTCGTATCCGTGCATTCCCGCGATTCCCATGCGTTCACCCGCGTCGCAGGCGAAATATTTCAATTCGGCGCCGGGCACCGTCCACTTCGAACGATCATGTCAGGATGAAGTGACAGAACTCTTCGAATTGGAGAGTCGACGTGAGATGGGGAGTCCGTCGATGAACGAGTTGTCGAAGTTGCTGCGCTCGTCCGGTGACACCAAGGCGGAGAATCGGCAAGCCGTGTTGCGCTCGGTGATGGCGAAGCCCGGCAGCCAGCGGGATCTGGTGCGGCGCACCGGTCGGTCCAAGGCCATGATCTCCTCGGCCGTGCAGGAGCTGCGGGCGTCGAACGTGTTCCTGCCGCGCCGGGGCGGGCGCGAGGACGTGGTGCGGATGGGGCCCACGCACGGGGTGGTGGTCGGGGTCGAGCTCGGATTCCAGCACACGTACATCGTCGCCCGGCGGGTGGACCAGGACTACGACCAGGCCATGTCGGCCGTGCTGGAGACGGGCGCGGAGGCGGCGGTCTGGCCGGCCACCGTGGCCGCCCGGATCAGGGACCTGGTCGGCCTAGTCGGCGACGGGGCGGAGGAGCTGACCACGGTGGGCCTGGCCATTCCGCGGATGGTCGATCCGCGCACCCAGGAGCTGACCCCGCCGCTGCTGCCGCCGTGGGAGAACCAGCCGGCGCCGGGCGACCTGCTGGCGCAGAAGCTCGGCGAGCTGACCGGGCAGGAGGTCCAGGTCGCGGTGGACAACGACGCCAACCTCGGCGCGCTGGGCGAGAGCGTCTACGGGGGCTACGACCGGGAGACGCTGCTCTACATCAAGGTCTCCACCGGTGTCGGGGCCGGCATCATGATCGGCGGCATCGTCGTGCGCGGCCGGCTGGGCATCGCCGGGGAGTTCGGGCACATGGTGGTCGATCCGCAGGGCCGGTTCTGCGCGTGCGGCGGCCGCGGCTGCCTGGAGACGATCGTGGGCGCGGACCGGCTGGTCGAGCAGGCGGGCGTGGTCACCGGCACCGGTGTGAGCGGCCACTCGCAGAACCTGGAGGACCTGATCAGGCGGGCGGACCGGGGGGACCTGGTGTGCCGGCGGGTGCTGACCGAGGCGGCCGGGCACCTGGGCCGGGCGCTCGGCAGCGTGTGCAACCTGCTCAGCCCCGACGTGATCGTGATCGGCGGGACCTGGGGGACGGCGCCGGCCGCCGCGATCGTGCTGCCCGCCTGCTCGGCCGGCCTGAACCAGACGGCGATGCCCGCGACGCACGGCGACGACTTCCAGCTGTGCCCGACCCGGGTGAACTACGCCGGTGCGCACGGGGCGCTGATCATGGGCATCCAGGGGGCGCGCAGCGAGTGACGCGGGGGCCGCCCGGCCCCCGCCCCGGCGCGACGAATCGAACGGCTCCGCGGGTTTTTTGGAACGCCCGGCCGTGCCGGATGGACGGGTTTCCGGGGGCGGAGCGGCGGGATTCCGGCGTAATTCGGAACTGTTTTCCGGGTGATTTAAAAATCGGGGGAAAGGGCCGCAAACGCCTTTCGCAATAGGCTGCCCGCGCTATAGTCCCAGTGATCCGACGCCGACAAAACCCTGTGATCTGCTCAAACACCGGGTTTTCGGCCGGTACCGCGGTCCCGCGGCTGTCTCGGGACCTGAATGCGTGGAGGGCGGAAAAGATGACGGGACACCCTGAGGTCGCGGGCGAGGCACGGCCGGTGGATTCGCGCGGCGGCCGGGCGGAACGCGGCGGGAACGAGGGCGGCGCGGCGGCCGCACCGGCGTACTGCCGGCCGCGGCTGTTCCATGTCGGCAGCGTGGTGGAGGCGACGCGAGGCAGCTCCTCGAGTGGCACCAGCGACGCCAACTCGCAGTATTACTGGTGATGGCGCCCGGGTTCCTGGCGGCCCCGCTCGGCGAGCCGGGCCCGCTGCCGGGCCTGGAGGCGGCCGGACTGCCCTGGCTCAGGCTCACCGGCGACCGGCTCTGGCCGGCCGCGCAGGTGCGGATCCTGCGGACGGCGGGGACGGTCTGCGTCGTCTTCGGGCACTGTCTCGCCGAGCCGTCGCTGATGGAGGCGCAGTACCGCGCATGCGTGGACGGCGACGTCGACGGCGTCATGCGCTGGCCCGGAGCCTATGCCGCCCTGGTGATGTGCCCGCGCGGCTTCCTGCGCGCCTACACCGACGTCACCGGGCAGTTCCCGGTCTACCTCTCCCACGGCCGCGGCGGCGTGCTGGTCGCCTCGGACCCGCGGCTGCTCGCGTCCCTGCACCGCCGGGCGCCGGACCCGGTCACCGCCGCCGCGCGGATCGCGTGTCCCGACGCGCTGCCGCTGTGGACGGACCGGTCCTTCTTCACGGATGTCAGCAGGCTGCCGGGCGGGACGGTCTGCACGACCGACGGCCGGACCTCGCAGGTGCGCTCCTACGCCCGGCTGCGGCCGGAGACCTCGGCCGACTTCGCGGAGTGCGCCGAGCAGGTGGGCGCCGCGCTGATCGAGGCCGTCCGCCTGCGCTCCGGTGTCCGCGCACTGACCTCTGACCTCAGCGGCGGCTACGACTCGACGAGCCTGGCCCTGCTCGCCGCGGCCCGCCACGACGGCGACGCGCTCCCGGCCGTGGTCTACCGGCAGCCGCTCGCGCCGACGGTGGACGCGGACCAGGCGTGGCGTTGCGCCGCGGCCGCCGACGGCCGGATCCGGCTCACCGAGCTCGCCGGCTCCGAGGCCACGCTGCCCTACGGCGCGCCGCCCTGGTTCGCCGGCTCGGAACCCTGGCCGAGCATGGTCTCCTGGCGCCGGATGGCCGTGCGGCTGGAGTTCGCGGTGGCCCGCCGGGCGCGCGTCCACCTCACCGGCGAGGGCGGCGACGCGCTGCTGGTACCGCCCCCCGCGCACGTGAGCGACCTGTGGCGGACCCGGGACATCAGCGGCCTGCGTCGGCAGTGCACGGCGATGGCCCGAAGCCGGGACGTCTCGGCCTGGGCCGCGGCCAAGGCCGCGGTCCGGCTGTCGCACTCGAACGTCCGCCGTGCGCTCTCGCGGCTGGCGGCCGACTTCGCGGACGACGCCGCGGGGGCGGGCGAGGGCGCCGGACGCTCGCCTGGTTTCCGGGCGCGCCCGTCCGACATCGTGGACGCCATCTCCCGCTGGCCGACGTCGCCGGAGGCCCGCCGCTGGTTGACCCCGGACATGAGCCGGGCGTTGGCCGACCTCGCGGGCGATCCCGGCACGGCCGCCCGGGTCGCCGCCGACACCACCGCCGCCGAATCGGCGGTCGACACCGCACTGCGCAACTCGGCCGAGACGCAGCGGTACTACCGCGAACTCGGCCACGCCCTCGGCATCGCCGTGCACGCGCCGTTTCTCGACTCGGCCGTGGTGGCCGCCGCGCTGCGCCTGCCGCCTCATCGGCTGGCGCCGGTCGGGGACTACAAGCCGCTGCTGCGCCTCGCCCTGGCCGGAGCCGTCGCGCCGGAGGTGTTCGAACGCACCGACAAGGGCGACTACACCGCCGAGGACTACCGCGGAGCGCGCCGGGCCGGGCCGGTCTTGAGCGAACTGCTCGAGGACTCACGGCTGGCTCAGCTCGGCGTGATCGAACCCGGTCGGGTGAGCGAGTCGCTCGCGCGGATGCAGGCCGGCGTCGCCGTTCCGATGGGGTCGTTGAATCACCTGTTGTCCATTGAAGCGTGGCTCCGCGCACAGGAGCACGAGGAGGGGAAGGCCCCGATTGGATAAGCCGACCGTGAGCGCTCCGGCCGTTTCCCGACGCGTGTACGACATCTGCGACAGTGACGGAACCGTGCTCATTCTGGATTCCGGTGAAGGCCAGTGGTATGCGTTGAACTCGACCGCCGGCGACCTGTGGCGGGCCTGGGCCCGCGGCGCCGATCTGGACGCGGCGGTGGCCGAGGCCTGCGCGCAGCACGCCTGGGCGGATGAGGGCGAGGTCCGCCGGGACGGCGAGGCACTGTTCGCCGAGTTGCTCGAGCGCGGGCTGCTGGTGGACGGGCGGGCGCGCCGGGCCAGACGTACGGATATTGATACGCAGTGCCCCGGCGGGCCGGCCTTCGCGGGCACCGCGCTCCCCTGCTGCGCCCGGCCGCCGCGCTCACCGCTGCTGGACCTCGCGGCCTATCCGGTCCTGCTGCTGTCGGTCGTGCTGACGCGGATCTCGTTCCACCGCACCGGCACCGTCATCCGCGCCGTCCGCCGCCTGCGACCCGCCGCGACGGCCGATCCCGGACGCGCGCTGCGCGTGGTCGCCTCGGTCGGACGCGCGGCCCGCCGCTACCCCGGACGCGCGGCCTGCCTGGAACGATCGGCCGCCGCGTCGATCCTCGGCGCCCTGGCCGGGCAGGAGCTGGCCTGGTGCCTGGGCGCCGCCACGGACCCGTACCGCTTCCACGCCTGGGTCGAGGCGGACCGGTGCGCGGTCCTCGATCCGCACGAACCCGCCGACGCGCAGCGCTATCTCAGAGTCCTTTCCGTGTGAACTCCGGTCATCGCGCGAGATGATCTGGTAGAACACTGGGTGAGCGGGAATATTCCGCTTCACCAGGGAGGGTGTGGCGTGAGCGACTATGTGACGTATGAGATCGTGGAGGACGCGGGGGACGTCTTTAACGTCAAATTCGAATACGAACCCGCGCCCGGGGACCACGGGGCGACCCAGAAGGGCTCGCACGACCGGGTGCGCAAGATGTTCCGCGCCGCGCTGCGTCCGCTGGTGGCCGCGGCCGGGGAGGTCGTGCAGGAGTGCCGCGAGCTCGAAGCCGACAGCGTGGAGCTGCGCTTCGGGGTGAAGGCGGCCGGCGAGGCGGGCTGGATGGTGGCCAAGGCCGCGTCCGAGGCCAACTTCGAGGTCTGCATCACCTGGCGGGCGGACGGCGACGCGAGCGGCAAGGGCGCCGGCGGCGGCGCGGGTGGCGGCGCGAGGGCGAACCGGTCCGGTGACTGAACCGTCCGGCCACGCCTCGGCCCGCGAAGCGCGCCCGGCGTCGTACGAGTGGGTGGCCGCGATCTATCCGACCGAGCACGGCGCGCGGCCGCTCGGCTCCGGCTTCCTCATCCACCCCGGCGACCGGGTGGTCACCTGTGCGCACGTGGTCTGGGAGAAGGACACCGACCTCGCGCTCGAGCACGTGTGGGTCCACCTGCCCAACTGCGCGGAGCTGGTGACCAAGCGGTTCGCGGTCGCGCGGACGCAGCTGCCGCGGCGGTGGCTCGAGTGCGAGCCGGGCGACCGCGAGGTCTCGCCGGACGACGTCGCCGTCCTGCACCTGGCCGAGACGGCCGGGGCCCGGTATGCGACCCGGATCCGGCGGCCGGAGCCGAAGCACCTGCCGGAACGGCCGTGGTCGGCGTTCGGATTCCACGACGTCACCGGCGACCTGAGCCACGGCGTGGTGCGCAACGCCGTGGCGCACGGCCAGATCAGGCTGTGTACCACCTCGGAGGACCGGGTGGACTCCGGCTACAGCGGGGCCGGGATCTGGTGCGCGCCCTACGACGCGGTGGTGGGGCTGATCGCCCGCGCGGACGGCACCGGCGCCAACGTACGGGCGATCACGCTCTGGTACGCGGCCCGGATCCTGCCCGAGGCCGGCCTCGCGGAGGCGGCGGACCGGCTGGCTCCGGACGCCTCCGGCGAGGCGGCCCTGACGGAGTGGGGCTGGACCCTCGCCCGCGACGCGGAGGCCTCCGCGCACTGGATCCCGCGGGCCCGCGGCGGCGGCGGTGCCTTCCCGCAGCACACGCGGCCGGCGGACCTGTTCCGGGGACGGCGCACCGCGCTCGAGGAGATCAGGGATTGGCTGTCCGCGGCGGCCGAACCGACCGGCACCCTCGTGGTGACCGGGTCGCCGGGCTCGGGCAAGTCCGCGGTCCTCGGCCGGATCGTGACGACGGCCGATCCGGCGGCCGCGGCCGGGCTGGCGCCGCAGGACACCGAGGTGCGGGCCGAACCGGGCTCGGTGCACTGCGCCGTGCACGCGAAGGGGAAGACCGCGCTGGAGGTGGCGCAGGAGATCGCCCGCGCCGCCTCGGCCGGGCTGCCCGAGCGGGCCGCGGGCCTCACGGCGCTGCTGGGCCCGGCCCTGTCCGGCCCGGACTCCGTGCCGCGCCGGTTCGCCGTGGTGATCGACGCGCTGGACGAGGCGGCCTCCGCGGACGGGGCCCGCGCGATCATCCGGGACGTGATCAACCCCCTGACACGCGATCCGCGCACCCGCTCGGTGCGGCTCGTGGTGGGCAGCCGGCGCAGCGACGGGACCGGCGGCCCGCTGCTCGAACTCATCGATCAGGCGCGGGTGATCGACCTCGACGCCCGGCAGTACGCCGACGACGCGGGACTGGTCAGCTACCTCGACGCGAGCCTGCCGCCCGGACGTCCGCGCGACGTGCTCTGGCGGTCCGCGGTGGCGGACATAGCCGACCGGGCCAGGGGCAACTATCTCAAGGCACAGCTGGACCTGCTGCGCCGGCTGACGGCGGATCAGGCGCGGCCCGACGCGGAGCCCGACGCGAATCCGGCAGCGGACGCCGCTCCCGCCGAGCCCGCTACGCTCCCCACCGCGCCGGAACCGGTCGCCTCCACCGACCGCGCCGACACAGCCGAGCCCGGGACCGCGCCCGCGGCGGAACTCGAGCCCGAGATCGCACCCGTCGATCAGACGATCGAAGAGGTCGGGGAATCTCTCTCCCGCTACGCCGAGCAGATCGAGGGCGTCGGCGGCCACAGCACCACCGCGCTGCTCACCGCGCTCGCCTTCGCCGAGGCCCCGGGCTTCACCGCCGAACTCTGGAGCACGGCCGTCAGCGCCCTGAATCCCGACCGGCGCCCGCCCGACCCGGCCGACCTCGGCCGCTTCGCCGCGGGTCCCGCGGCGAACCTGGTCACCGGCAGCGCGGCCGAGTCCGACGGGCGGAACACGGCCGTGTGCTATCGGCTCTTCCACCAGGCTCTGGGCGACGCGCTGCTGCGTACCCGGGCCGGAGCCGGGGCCGGGTCGGGCGCGTCCGGCGCCACGGCGCAATCCGAGGGACGGGCCGAACCCGACCCCGACCACCGCGCGCTCTCGCAGGCGCTGTTGAAGGCGGGCCGTGCTCTGGGCTGGGCGTCGGCCCCCGGCTATCTGCTCCGGTCCCTGCCCGGGCACGCCGTGCTCGGCGGCACCGTCGACGACCTGCTCGGCGAGGCGGACTATCCGCTCTACGCCGACCTGCCCCGGCTGAGCGTCGCCGCCGACCGGGCGACCTCCGAGCACGCGCGCAAGAGGGCTGAGTTGCTGCGCAAGACGCGCGGCGCGCACCTGGCCGATCCCTTCACCCGCGCGGCCATGTTCAGCGTCACCGAGGCGCAGGACCGGCTCGGCGAGAGCTTCCGCAGACTGCGGCCGCCGGTGCCGTATCGCGCCGCCTGGGCCTCGGTCGTGCCGCAGGAGGTCGAGCTGGTGCTGAACGCGCACGAGGGCGGGGTCACCACCCTGTGCGCGCTGACCGACGGGTACGGCGGGACGGTGCTCGTCACCGGCGGCGACGACGGCGCGGTGAAGCTCTGGGACGAGACCTCGACCCGCCCGCTGGGCACGCTGCCGGGGCACGAGGGCGCGGTCAGCGCCGTGTGCACGGTGCGCACGCGGGACGGCGGGGTCCTGCTGATCAGCGGGGGCGAGGACCGCAGCGTGCGGGTCTGGGACCCGCGCACGCAGCAGGAGATCGCGGTCATGACAGGCCACGATGACGCGGTGACCGCGCTGTGCGAGATACCCGGCCGCCCCGGTTCCACCGGTCTCGTCGCCTCCGGAAGCCTGGACGGCACCGTGCGGATCTGGGACCCGGCCACCGGCCGGCGTCGTCGGATCCTGTCGGGCCAGCTGGGCGAGGTGGCCTCGCTGTGCCTGGTGCCGGCCAGCCCGGGGACGAGCACGATCCTGGCCTGCGGCGGCTTCGACGGCACGGTCCGGCTCTGGCGCGGGCCGGAGTGGACGCCGGCGCCCGCGCTGCCCGGCAGCGGCCACGGAACCCCGCGGGCGATGTGCGCCGTGCCGAGGGCCGGATCGCCCGGGCACCTGCTCGCCGTCGGCGGTTCCGACACCTACTGCCGCGTCTACGATCTGGACCGCGACGCGCCGAAGCCCGTCCGGACGCTGCCCCACGACGGGGAGATCACGGCGTTGTGCACGCTGCCGACCCGCGGCGGCGGGACCCGCCTCGCCGTCGCCGACGACAGCCACGTCTCGGTCTGGGATGCGCGGACCTGGCTGCTCCCGCGCCGTCTCACCGAACCGGCCGAGTGGGTCCAGTCGATCTGCGCGGTCTCCACCGGCGGCGGCCGCGCCCTGCTCGCCCTCGGCGTGCGCAGGACGGGCACGGTGCGGCTGTGGGATCCCGACGGCGGCTCGGCGAAGCGGCCGGTCAACACCCGCGGCGCCGCCTCGCGCGCGCAGGTGTCCGCGCTGTGCGAAGTGCCCGGCATCGGCGCGCGCACCCGCAGCACGCTCGCCCGGGTCGGCAGCGATCCGGTGGCCCGGCTGCTCGACCCGTCCGACGGCCACTGCGTCCGCGACTTCCCGGAGGACGAGCACCTGCGGGTCGGCACGGCGCTGTGTCTGCTCCGCGACCTCGGCGGCCAGCAGATCCTGGCGCTCGGCGGCGAGGGCCACACGATCGTGCTGTGGAACCCATCGACCGGGGAACACAGGACCCTGCGGGCCGAGGGGGACTCGGTCGCCGCACTGTGCGCGGTCACCGACGACGCCGGGCGCACCCTGCTGGCCAGCGCCGGAGAGAACCGCGAGGTGCAGGTGTGGGACCCGCTGCGGCGGGCGCAGTTGCGCCGGCTGCGGTGCGGCGAGGGCGGTGTCCACGCCCTGTGTCTGGTCCCGGCGCACCGGCCGGAGCGTCCCGGGCTCGGCGGCGGCGCACTGCTCGCGGCGGCCGGGGAGGACGGCGGGATCCACCTCTGGCATACCCGCAACTGGCGTTTCGCCCGACGTATCCCCGCGCACGACGCACCCGTCACGGCCCTGTGCGCGCTGCCGAGCCGGGACGGCACCCGCCTGCTCGCCTCCTGCGGTGCCGACGGCGGGGTGCGGCTGTGGGACCCGGACACCGGCGATGCGGTGAACGACACCCTGCACGGCCACAAGAAGTCGGTCAACGCCCTGTGCGGCATCGGCGGCTTCTCCGGAGCCGCCGCGGGCCGCACGCTGCTGGTCTCCGGCGGCGACGACCGCGTCGTGCGCCTGTGGAACCCGGACGACGACGCGCCCGTGCTGGAAATCCCGGTGCGCCACCGCGTGCTCTGCCTCGCCGCCGTCGGGGAGCTGATCCACGTGGGGCTGACCGAGGGCATCACGGCCCTGGAGGTGCTGGGGGCGGGGTTGCGCACCGTGCGTTCCTGACGCGGCGTCCAGGGTCCGGCGTCCGGGGCCCGGGCAGCCCGCCGGGGTCGCGTCTCAGTCGTCGTGCAGTGCGCTGATCAGCTGCTCCAGGGTCGGGTCGGCGGTGTCCTTGAGCTCGGCCCACCGGGTGAACAGCAGCGCGGCCGAGTCGGCGACGTCTCCCGGCAGCCCCTGCGCGGTCAACGCCTGGGCGATCTCGGTGATCTCGGGCCCCCACCGCCACGCGCGCGGCCCGGCGTTCGTGACCTGTTCCGGCTTGGCCAGCAGCGTGCCGGGCGCCGCGTGTCCGGCGAGCGAGACCAGCTCGCTCAGCACGCCGTGCGCGTCGGCGAGGGCGAAGGACTGCGCGGCGAGCAGGTAAGAGATCTTATTGAAGGACGCGAACGCCAGCTTGAGCGCGGAGGCCTGCCCGACCGGTCCTTCGAGCACCCGCGGCTGGAGCAGCGTGGGCTCGAAGACCGCGCTCACCTCCTCGGCCGCCTCCCGCGGACCGGACAGGTACAGCCGCGTCCCCGGCCCCACCGGCGGCCCGCCCACGATCCCGCCGTCGACCACCTGGGCACGCGTGCCGAACAGTTCGGCCACGGCCCGCGCGTGCGCCGGACTGATCGCGTTGGCGTCGACGTAGATGCCGCCGAACGCGGTCGCGGCGACGAGCCGCGCCACCTCGAGCGCGGCGGCGGGCGGGCAGACGCTCAGGATGATCCGGCACGTCCCGGCCAGTTCCGCCACGGACGCGGCGGGGCGAAGCCCGGCCGCGCCGGCCCGCTCGGCACTGTGCGCTCCGCGCCCCTGCGGCAGCCACCACACCCGTGCCCCCGCACCCGCAGCCTGGGCGCCGACCTGGGCGCCCATCGCCCCGGGGTGGAGAATCCCGATATCCGTGCCCGTCATCGCTGTTCCGTCCCTCGTCAGAGCGGTTCACCCGCCGATCGGGCGAACGCCAGGCTTTCCTGGATGATCGAGAGCACGATAGCCACCTCGTCCTCGGTGCGCGGGCCGTAGACCATGAACTCGGTGCCGAAGTCGCCGAACTGGTGCGGCTCGGCCCAGCCCAGTTCCCTCAGCCGCGCCCCGCGCTCGGCGGGCAGCACCAGGTGGACGCTGGTGTCGCTGACGCCGTGCAGGTGCACCGGCTCCAGCCGCTCGCCCGGGGCCAGGGACGTCTCGGGCGAGCGTTCGACGGACAGGTCGGCGAGGAAGACCGCCCGTGAGTCGGCCGGCGAGACCTGGCTGTGCCCCTCGACGACGCCGGGCAGTGCGAAGGTCCGCGCCACCAGCTCGCCCCAGAGCGCGGGAGTCGCGTTCTGCTCGATCTGACGGTGCGGACCCTGATCGGATGTGGCGGGACGCGGTCCCGGGCGCGGCTGTTCATGCATGGGCCGGACGCTACCCCACCGAGCCGCGCGCGATCATCCGAATATCGCAGTGAGCGGATGTACCGCGGGTCCTCAGTGCCGCCTGAGTCCCGGCTTGCGCCGCCGCGAGCCCATGAACAGCAGGCCGCCGCCGCCGAGCAGGGCCGCGCCGAAGCCCGTCCACGCCATCGAGCTCACGCCCGTCTCGGGCAGCGGCGGGCGCGGACCGTGGCTCGGGGAGTGCGGGGGGTAGGTGG
>NZ_JAGSOG010000001.1 GCF_018139695.1 Actinospica durhamensis
GGAACCGGGTGGGCGGCGGGCGCGGAAAACGCGTTGCGGGGCGAGCACGGGGAGTGCATACTCGCCGCTTGGCGAGGGCCCGCTCGCCGCGCCGGTCAGGCGCAGGTCGATCCACAGGAGGTGCGTCATGGGAAACGCGGTCGCGGTCATGGAACCGCTTCACCGGTATCACCACCTCCACGGATCGACCCGAAGGAACCCTTGTGCCTACGCACTCGCACATTTCCCCCGTCTCACCTTCACCCTCACCCGCCGACTCGAACCCCTCGACCGAGGCTGACGAGGAGGCTTTCGAGCCTTACGACGAGCACGACGAACACCTCACCGACTCCTTCGAGGCCTCGGAGCGCGTCCGGGGACGGAGCCTGCTCAGCGAGCAGGAGCAGAAGCAGGAGCGGCTGCTGCTGCGCCGCGGCCGACTGACCGACCGCGAACGGGAGCGGCTGGCCTCGCGGCGCGAGGCGCGGGAGGACGAGCTCTACGCGCCGCCGCTGCCGGACGGGGCCGACCGCTGGTCCACCTGGGGGGAGGGAGACCTCGGACCCGAGCCGCGGCCGGAGTGGCTGGTGGTCGCGGACGGGGCGGTGGACAGCCGGCTCGGCGTGGTCAAGACCGGCAAGGAGGCCGACGTCCACCTGGTCGAGCGCTGGATCCCGGCCGAGGACGGCGCGTCGGTCGCGGCCAGCTGCCTGCTGGCGGAGAAGATCTACCGCAGCAACGAGCACCGCAACTTCCACCGGGATGCCGCGTACGTGGACGGGCGCCGCACCCGCGAGTCGCGGATGGACCGGGCCGTGGCCAACCGGACCAGGTTCGGCCTGAAGATCATCGCCGACCAGTGGGCCGTGGCCGAGTTCGCCGCGCTGGGCGCGCTGTGGGCGGCCGGGGCTCCGGTGCCCTACCCGGTCCAGCGCGTCGGCACCGAGCTGCTGCTTGAGTTCATCGGGGACGCGGACGGGTCCGCCGCACCGAGGCTGGCGGCGCTGCGGCCGGATCCGGACGAGCTGGCCGACCTGTGGGGTCAGCTGTGCGCGGCGCTGCAGATCGTGGCGCGGGCCGGCTACACCCACGGGGACCTCTCACCCTGGAACGTGCTGGTGCACGAGGGGCGGCTGGTGCTGATCGACCTGCCGCAGATCGTGGACCTCACCGCCAATCCGCGCGGGGACGAGTACCTCACCCGGGACGTGCGCAACGTGGCCACCTGGTTCGCCGCGCGCGGGCTGCCGGACGGCGAGCGCCGGACCGAGGAGCTGCTCACCACCCTGCGCTACGAGGCGCGGCTGGTCTGAGACGCGGCCAGAGGGCTGCGGCGGTCTGACTGTGCGTCAGCGGCGGATCAGGACACCTTCCCGACCGGATTCCCGATGAAACCTCCGTGATGCGCAGTCAGACCGTAAGCTGGGCTGCCATAAGACCGAGCACTTCCCCCTGGCAGCCGAGCACGTGGGACGGACAACGATGACTATCGCCCTGGAGCAGATCGGAACCACGGTCCGTAGTTACCTGGACCGCTATCCGTCCGAGAGCACGGTTCTGGTGCCGGTGCTCGACACGTTGGCCAAAGGTTTCGACTTCACCTCGCGCCGACGCTATCCGGCGCACGTCACGGCGGGGATAGTGCTGCTCGACGACCAGGACCGGGTGCTGCAGATCAAGCACACGGTGCTGGGCCGCTGGCTCACCCCGGGCGGGCACTGCGAGCCGGAGGACAAGTCCCTGGTCGGCGCGGCGCTGCGGGAGCTCGCGGAGGAGTGCGGGGTGGGCGCCGAGGACATCGAGCCGGTGGGCGGCGAGGACGCGCTGCCGCTGCACATCGCCGTGCACACCATCCCGGCGCACGAGGGCCGCAACGAGCCGTTGCACCATCATTTCGACTTCCGCTTCGCCTACCGCGCCGTGCCCGGGATCGCCGTGATGCTCAACGGCGAGTCCAGCGAGCTGCGCTGGCTGCCGTACACCGAGCTGGCCCCGGTCGACTTCGCCGACCACGACCTGCCGCGGCGCTGACCCCAGGGCGCTGACCGGCCCGATCGCGTCCGCGGGCGCCGCGGCGAATCCGGCCGCAGAAAGATTTTGGTCCGAGACCGGGGCGCCGGGTATGCTGTGCGGCAGGGAGGCTTCGCCTAGTCCGGTCTATGGCGCCGCACTGCTAATGCGGTTTGGGTCTCAAGCCCATCGAGGGTTCAAATCCCTCAGCCTCCGCCAGTAAACGCCCGCTTCGGCGGGCGTTTCGGCTTTCCGGAGCGGACGGGGTCCGCCCGGGTCGAGGGCGCCGCCGACCAGCTCGGCTGCGCCCCGTACCCGGGCGAACACGCGTCCGCGTTCGGCGGGCGTTCGAACCGGTGGATCGCGTTCGGGGGTTCACACGGTGATCTTGACCGTGTAGCCTGCCCGCTCAGAAGCAACTGGGCGGCAACGGCGACTCGTCCACTCTCAACGGAGATTCTCCCGCCGACGGCCGACATATGGGATAGTCGGACCCACGGCGGCACGCACGAAAGCGAGTGGAGGGACGTCCCGGTGGGCCCGACAAACCGAACCCCGGTCCGGGGCGCCGCCAGGCTCGCCGCGATACTCGACGCCTTACCCGACGCGCTGTTGCTGGTGGACGGCTCGGGAGCGATCGTCAACGCGAACGCCGCGGCGCTGAACCTGTTCGAGGGAGAGAGCGCGGAACGCCTGCTGGGCAAGCAGATCGCGCTCGTTCTGCCCGGTATCGGACGCACCCTGGCCACCACCGGCTCGGCTCCGGCCGCGCTGACGGCCGGCCCTTCCGCCGCGGGCACCACCGCGACCGGCCCGGCCCGCCGGCCGCCGGAGCGGATGGCCGCGCGGCGCACCGACGGCGGGATGTTCCCGGCCGAGGTGACCATGGCCGAGCTGGCCGAGGACGACGACGCCGGGCTGACCCTGCTGGTGGTGCGGGACCTGTCCGGGGTGCTCGACGTGGAGGCGGAGCTGCGCCGGCAGCAGCGCCAGATCGAGCTGATCCTGCGCGCGGCCTCCGAAGGCATCATCGGAGTCGATCACGAGGGTCGGATCGTGCTGGTCAACCCGGCCGGCGCGAAGATCCTGCGCTACCGTGCGGCCGATCTCGGCGGCCAGGACGCGCACGAGCTGCTCGCCCACTCCCGCGCCGACGGCACCCCGCTGCCCGAGGACGAGTGCGCGCTGCTCGACAGCGTGCGCACCGGCGCCAAGCACAGGGCCGAGGACAGCGTGCTGTGGCGCAGCGACGGCGGCCCGGTCTACGTGGATCTGACGACGGCTCCGGTGTACGAGGGCGAGAACATCATCGGCGCGGTGATGACCTTCGTGGACAACACCGCCTCGCGCGCGGCGGCCCGGCAGGCCGCCGAGCTCGCCGAGGTACTCGACCAGGAGCTGCGCGGCGGCCTCGCCGACCTCGGCGTACGGGTGCACGAACTGCTCGAGCGCAGCGTGCTCGCCTACGCGAACTCCGGGTACCAGACGATGCCCTTCGACGGCGCCGCGCTGGCCGCGCTCGAAGAGCTCGAGGTCGACCTGAGCCGGCTCTCCCTGCTCTCCTCCGACGTCATCGACTTCCAGCAGTCCGTGCTCGGCACCCCCGACTTCGAACCGGAGACGGTCGAGCTGGCCGATCTGGTCGAGGAGGCGGTGGCCGCGGCCGAACCCGCCGCCGGCGCCGTCGGCGTGGAGATCGCGGCCCACTGCGCCGAGGTCGAGGTCGAACTCGACCCCACACTGTTCGTCAAACTGCTGGTGCACCTGCTCGCCGACATGGTCTCGGTCTCCCCGGTGGGTGGGAAGATCGTGGTCACCGCGGCCCGGCGCGGCGCACTGGCCCGGATCGAGATCCGCGGGCCGCACACCGGCGGGGGTCCGCTGCACCTGCCGATCGCGCAGGCCATCGCCACCCGGCACAGCGGCACCGTGACCACGCACCGGATCGCCGGCAAGGGCAACACGCACGTGATCGAGGTTCCGGTGACGCAGCCGGCCCGGGCGAAGGGGTCCGTCGGCTCCGGCGCGGCTGGGGCGGCGAACGGTAGGAGCACCGCGAAGCCGGCCCCGCGCTCCCTCGGACGCACCTACGGATCCGGACCGCGCGAGATCGCCGACGAATCGTCTTCGCAGAGCACGCCGAACGCCGCGCACGGGCAGCACGCTCCGCAGGCCACGCCCGAGCCGCAGGAACAGGACACGCGCGAGTCGACCGGCCAGATCCCGAAGGTCAACGGCCACCACACCGGGCACGCGGCCGAGCGCCGCCGCCGGGTCACGCCCGAGGTGCAGGCACGGATCCCGGCGCAGTCGCGCTCCACCCTGTCCGGCTCGATCGGCTCGATCGCCGATCTGCGGCCGTCCAAGCCGATGCCGACCGGCGACGTGTGGTCCAAGCCGGACCGTTCGCTCACCTCCGAGCCCCCGCCCGCCGGCACCGGGCGCTACGGCGAGAGCGAAGCGCCGACGGACTCCGAGGACCGGGCCGAGCCGACGCGCGAGGAGCACCGCCCGTGGCGCGCCGAGCCTGAGCCGGAACCCGAGCCGCCCACGCCCTCCGCGCCCCCCGCACGCGGTACGCAGAGCCCGTACGGCACCGAATCCGTGCCGCGGGGCCGGCGTCGCGCGGCGCACGAGGACGAGCCCCAGTTCGTCGAGACCGTGCCAGAGCCCGAACCCGAGCCGGAACCCGAGCGACGGCCCGAGCGGCGGCCCGAGCCGGAACCCGTGCCCACGTACGACGACGGACCGCAGCTGCTGCTGTGGCCGGACCCGGACGAGGACACCAACGAGCTGCTGCGTTCCCGGGGCTACCGCCCGGTCGCGCTCGGACAGCCGGAGAAGCTGCCGGTGTTCGCCGCGAACGGGAGCGGCGGCGAGCCGCCGTTCGCCGTGTTCGTCGATCCGATCGCGGCGCCGATCACCCGGCGCGGGCTGCGCGAGCTGCGGCTGGCCGCGGCCAGGGCCGAGCTGCCGCTGCTGGTCACCGCCGGCATCGGCTGCACCGACGACGCGCGCGATCTCGGCCCCGACCCCTCGCTGCTGCTGACCGCGCTGTGTCCGGACGGCGTCCGGATGCCGCGGGTGCTGCTGGTCGAGGCCCGGGCGGATCTCGCCGACGCGCTCAGCGATCTGTTGGAACGTCAGGGCATGCAGGTGGCGCACGCGACCACGGACGCGGAGAGCCGCGAGTCCGCGGTGGCCTGCCCGCCCGACCTGGTGGTGCTCGACCTGATGCAGATCCGGCGGCGCCGGGTGGGCGTGGTGGACTGGCTGCGCGATCGCGGCCTGCTCGCCCGCACCCCGCTGGTGGTCTACACGGCCGAGGGCACCGACGCCGGCGGCTTCGCCTCGCTGTACCTGACCGAGCGCGCCACCGACGCCGAACCGGCCGGTCGCATCGGCGATCTGCTGGCGAAGATAGCCCCCTGAGTCCGGTCGGGCGCCGAGCTTCGGCCGCCCGCCCGGGCCGGCGGTACCCGGCACGTCCGCTTTCACCGCATTGTTCCGGCCCCGGGCCGAGCGGCGGCACAACTGCGGGTGTGGGGGGACTGTTGGAAACCGCACTTGTTGAGTACCTTCGGACCAGAAACCGTGCGTGCACCCATTCCACGACGGGACACCCTGACAAGCGGCTAGCCTGAGGCGGCGTCATGAAGCACCCACAGTCTTCCGATCCGGCGGCGCCATGAGCCTGCCGCCGTACGACCAGTCGATCCGCGACCTCGAGCGCCAGTACCAGGTCGTACTGCCCGACTCGGTGGGACAGGCGGCTCTGGGGTTCCGTGACGGAGTCTGGTTCCGGGTCAACTCCGGTGCCCCGCGTCCGGTTCCGCTGCGCTCCGCCATCATCCTGTGCCCGCACGCGGCCGGCTCGATCGTACAGATCGCCTGCTGGTGGATGCGGGAGAACGCGCGCACCTCGCGCGCCCTCGACCTGGCCACGGAGCTGGCGCTGACGGTGGGCGAACTGGCCCGCAAGGCGATCGAGGACGACCCGCTGGGCATGTCCCTCGACGGCCTCGGCTCTTCGTCCGGCTCCTCCGGCGCGAGCAGCCTGCTCGGGCTGTCCCAGGGCGGCGGCTACCAGACGGCGGCCGCGACCGGCGGCTACGCCTCCGGCTCGTTCGCCGCCGCGGGCGCCCCGGCCCCCGCGCCCTCCTACGATTCGGGTTCTTACGCCGCCGCCCCGGCGTACCAGGGTACGAACGATCCCTACGCCGCTCCGTACCCGGCGCCCGGCGTTCCGCAGATGCCGGCCTCCGCGGCGGCGACCACGGTGCTTCCGTCGATCCCGGCGGACGGTTACGGCATGCCCCCGGCTCCGCGCGGTCCGGCGGTCCCGCCGCGCGGGGCGGGCATGGGCGGCGGCCCCGGCGGTCCGGGCCAGCCTCCCCTGGGCAGCGGCGGGTATCCGCAGCGCCCGGCGCCGCTGTCCGGGCAGCCGATCCGTCCCCAGCAGGGCGGGCGCTACCCGCAGCCGCAGCAGGGCGGCGGGCGTCCGCAGCAGGGCCGGCCGATGCCGCGCCCGGCGGACCGGTACGAGGAAGAGCCCTACCGCGGCGGCGATCTGGCCGGCCGTCCGCCGACGCGCCCGAGCGCGCGTCCGGAGCCGGGCAGCGCCTGGTAGGTCAGTACACGCAGACGGGCCCGGGCGGCCCGGCGCCGAGTCGGCGTCGGATCGGCCGGGCCCGGACCGTCTTCTAGGGGCCGACCCGGGCCACCGGACCGTCGAGGTAGTCGGTGTCGATGACGATGGACACGCCGCCGTGCGTCTCCTTGTGGCCGCCCTGATACTGCTTGATCCGCTGCTGGTAGACCCACATCGTGTCGGGCACGGACGCGTCGGCGGTCTTGGCCAGCCGGTCCCAGTGCGCGATCCAGATCGCGTCCGGGGCCGCGAAGCCGTGCTGGGAGCGCACGATGCCGACCAGCGTCGTCATGCCGGAGTCGGCCGAGCCGTAGACCCCGGAGAGGTAGCCGTGGGTGTGCAGCTGCGTGGTCCAGGCGTTCAGGAAGGCCGTCACGGTGCGCACGCAGCCCTGGTCGTTCTCGTTGAAGGCCTCGAGGTCGAAGTAGACCGGGCTGTCGGGCGCGATGGACAGCCTGGCCGCGGCCGACGCGGCGCCGTTCGCCTCCGCCGTGCCCTGCTGCGCCGCCTTGGCCGCGGACATCAGGCTCATGCCCCTGCCCTTCACGCAAGGCGCCTGGAGCCCGACGTAGATCGGGATCAGGCTCCAGCCCTGGTCGTCGACGGCGCGCACCCAGCTCGTGCTGAGGTTCCCGATGCCGCAGGCCCGGTTGGATCCGCCCACGTAGATGCCGATGGCCTGGTAGGGCGAGGATTTCTGCCAGGCCGCCATGTCGTGGACGCTCGGCGCGGTGCAGGTGTCGAAGCCGAGGGCGTTGAGCACCGGACCGCCGAGCGGGCCCGCGACGGGGCGGTGTGTCCCCGCGGCGCGCGCGGCGGCCTGCGCCGGGCCGGCCAGCACGGCCGCGCAGAGCAGCATCGTGGAGAGCGCGAGGCAGCGGGCGAAGAGCGGACGGAGGCGGCGAGGAGTATCCACACTCAGCACACTAAAGCGATGATGTGCGCGATTCGGACATTCCGCACGCGTGTCGTCTACTGATCACTTGACCAGACTATTGGTTCGCCCGGTTGGATCCGCTCACGCGCCCGGCGCGGGCTCCGAGTGCACCAGGATCGTGTGCATGCCCTCGCGCAGCCCGTGCAGCGCGGCGCTGATGCCCTGCACCCGGAACAGCGGCTCGGAGACTATCTTGCTCTCGCCGACCGCCGGGGGCTCGGCCGCGATGGTCAGCTGCAGGGTGCGGTGGCTCAGGGCCAGGTTCTTGCCGTCCCGCTCGTGCACCTGGACCACCGGGTCGTCCGCGCTGGGGTGGAACTGGGCGGCCTCGTACATGCCCTCGCCGGTCTCGTGCGTCTCGAGCCAGAGCTCGTAGTCGTCGGTGGCGTACGGGTCGCCGGCCGGGCGGCCGATGATGACCACCGAGTCCAGGTCCTCGAGCTCGGGCCGGATCCGCTCGAACATCTCGGCCAGCTCGGTGGCCACGAACATCACCTTGACCTCGGCCTCGCGCAGCAGCGCGGCGATCTGCTCCTCCGGCAGCCACCAGTTCACCAGCATCACGGTGGTCCCGGTCAGCGCCGCGGCGAACACGGCCTCGATGCAGGCCGGGTGGTTGGGCGAGAGCACCCCGATCCGGTCGCCGGGGCGGACCATGGCCGCGCGCAGCCCGGTGGCCGCGCGGCGGATGTGCGAGTCCAGCTTGCGCCAGGTGAGTTTGTGCTGGCCGAATTGCAGCGCGGTGGCATGCGGGTTGCGGCCGAGCTGAAGCTTGACCAGATCGCCGATCAGGCCGAACCCGGGCGTGCCGGTGTGCGTCGACATCCGTGCCCCCTTGACTGTGGCCGGAATCGGCCGCCGTGCGCAATGTCCGTCAGAGCCGTATCCACGGTGACAGTAAAGGTAGCCCCCGCGCCCCCCGGTTGGCTACACTGCGCGACCGTCCGTTCGCCGACGATCATCCGGATGCGAACGGGCTCAGCCGTACATCCGCTTCATGGTGTAGTCGATCATCTGCTCGACCGTCTGCGAGTCGAACACCACCCGGTGCTCGCCCTCGATGTCCAGGATCATCCCGTAGCCGGCCGGCAGCAGGTCGAGCACCTCGGCCCCGGTGACGGTGAAGTGCCTGGCCTTCTCGCCGGAGTAGCGCTCGAGCTCGGTGGTCGAGGAGAACATCGGGATCACCGGCTGGGGGGTGTCGTGCAGCGCGAGGAAGCCGGGGCGCTCCCCGCGCGGACAGTAGATCTTCGACACGGTGAACACCGCGTGGAAGTCCTCGGGGCCGATGGCGCCGGTCGCGAAGGCGCGGATGGCGTCGGCCAAGGAGGGCTGCAGGATCTGCGCGCCGCCGTTTTCTTCTCCCGGGTAGCCGTACACGTCTCCGAGGGTATCCGCACGGGGGCCCACCGTTCTACGGCCGTCTCGGCGGCGCGATCGCGCTGCTGGTGGGGGCCGCCGTCTTGCGTGAAGTTACCAGCGGGTAGCATCATGGGTTACTGACGGGTCAGTTTTCCGGCCGGACCGGCCGACAGCGCAAAGGACCAGCCCATGGGCCACTACAAGGCGAACCTTCGGGATATCGAGTTCAACCTGTTCGAGGTGTTCGGCGGCGCGGAGACCTTCGGCTCCGCGGACTTTCCCGACGTGGACGTCGAAACCGCGCGCGACGTGCTGGCGCAGACCGAGCGTCTGGCCGTGACGGAGCTGGCCGAGTCCTTCACCGAGTCGGACCGCCACCCGCCCATCTTCGATCCGACCAGTGGCACCGCCCCGCTGCCCGAGGCGTTCAAGCGCTCCTACAAGGCTTACATGGACACCGAGTTCTGGCGACTGGGCCTGCCCGAGGGTCTCGGCGGCACGCTGGCTCCGGCCTCGCTCAACTGGGCCATCGGCGAGCTCGTGCTGGGCGCGAACCCGGCCATCTGGATGTACGGCTGCACCGCCCCGTTCGCCCGGGTCATCTGGTCCGTCGGCACCGAGGAGCAGCGCAAGGTGGCGCAGCGGATGGTGGAGAACGGCTGGGGCTCGACCATGGTGCTGACCGAGCCGGACGCGGGCTCGGACGTGGGCGCCGGGCGCACCAGGGCCGTGCGGCAGCAGGACGGCACCTGGCACATCACCGGCGTGAAGCGCTTCATCACCTCGGGTGAGCACGACCTGTCCGACAACATCATCCACCTGGTGCTGGCCCGGCCCGAGGGTGCCAAGCCCGGCACCAAGGGCCTTTCGCTGTTCATCGTGCCCAAGCACGAGTTCGACTGGGACTCCGGCGAGCTCGGCGCGCGCAACGGCGTCTACGTCACCAACGTCGAGCACAAGATGGGCCTGAAGGTCTCCAACACCTGCGAGGTGACCTTCGGTGAGAAGCACCCGGCCAAGGGCTGGCTGGTCGGCGAGGTGCACAACGGCATCGCGCAGATGTTCCAGGTCATCGAGATGGCCCGGATGATGGTCGGCACCAAGGCCATCGCCACCCTGTCCACCGGCTACCTCAACGCGCTCGACTACGCCAAGAACCGGGTGCAGGGCGCCGACCTGGCCGAGTCGGGCAACAAGGCCGCGCCCCGGGTGACCGTGACCCACCACGCCGACGTGCGCCGCGAGCTGATGCAGCAGAAGGCCTACGTCGAGGGCATGCGGGCCCTGGTGTTCTACACCGCCTCCTGGCAGGACCAGGCCTGGGCCGCGCGCAACCGCGGCGAGCAGAACGAGACGGCCGAGCGGGTCAACGACTTCCTGCTGCCGATCGTGAAGGGCTACGGCTCGGAGAAGTCCTACGAGCAGCTCGCCCGCTCGCTCCAGACCCTCGGCGGTTCCGGCTTCCTGCAGGACTACCCGATCGAGCAGTACATCCGCGACGCCAAGATCGACACCCTGTACGAGGGCACCACCGCGATCCAGGGCCTCGACCTGTTCTTCCGCAAGATCGTCAAGGACCAGGGCCGGGCGCTGACCCACGTCAAGGGCCAGATCGACGAGTTCCTCGAGGCGGCTCCGGGCGGCGAGAGCCTGGCAGCGGCGCGCGAGCGGCTCGCGGCGGGCGTGGGCGACGTGGAGGCGATCCTCAACACCCTGTTCACCCAGGCGTCCAAGGCGATGGAGGACCCGCGCCAGATACACGTCGCGGCCCAGTCCACCACCGCGTTCCTCTACGCCGTCGGCGACCTGATCTGCGCGTGGCTGCTGCTGCGCCAGGCCGCGATAGCCCAGGGGAAGCTGGCCGCCGGCGCGTCGGACAAGGACGTGGCCTTCTACTCCGGCAAGATCGCCGCGGCCAAGTGGTTCGCCGCGAACGTGCTGCCGCACCTGGCCGCGACCCGGACCGTGGTGGAGGGCACCGACCTGTCGCTGATGGACCTGGACGAGGCGGCCTTCTAAGCCCTCGCTCCCCCCGACACCGGCCGGGCCGGGCCCGCGCCTCCCGGCGCACGGCCCGACCCGCTCGGCCTAAACCACTCGGCGCGGTGGTTTGATCCAAGCCCTGATTCGGCATCAAAATCGGCGTCCGCCCTGGCAAAAGCCTTGGCGGGGGCCGATTCAGGGCTGTATGGAAGTTGACGAGGGGGGTATGTTGCCGTCGTGACTGAATCAGTGTTCAGTACTCAGGTGCCGGTGGCACCACGGGGGACCACGATCGAGCGCACGCTGGTGGCGGGCGCCGCGGGGGCGGGGGGATTCCGCCCGATCGCCGCCGGGCCCGGCGAGCCGTACATCCTGCGCACCGAGCTGGCCGCGCGGCCCTCGCCCGCGGGTCCGGCCGCGCCCCGGCCGCTGCTCGCCTTCGCCCAGCTGACCGACGTGCACATCGTCGACCACCAGTCCCCGGCCCGGGTGGAGTTCCTGGACCGGTACAACGACCAGGGCTCGCGCTTCGCCGGGCTGGCCAACGTCACCGGCTCCTACCGCCCCAACGAGATGCTCTCGGTGCAGGTGGTGGACGCGATGGTGCGGCGGATCAACGAGATCGGGGTCGGCCCGGCGTTCGGCGCGCCGCTGGCGTTCACGGTGAGCACCGGGGACAACGCGGACAACAGCCAGTACAACGAGTTCCGCTGGTTCGTGGACGTGCTCGACGGCGGTCCGCTGCACCCGGACTCCGGAGAGCTCGGCCGGTACGAGGGCGTGATGGACTGGGTGCACTACGACGTGCACTACTGGCATCCCGAGGGCACGCCGGACGGCGCCCTGGCCGACCGGCCGAGCGCACTGCACGGCTTCCCGCTGATCAGCGGTCTGCTGGAGAAGGCGCTGGCCCCGTTCACGGCCGAGGGCCTGCGGATGCCGTGGTACTCGGCGTACGGCAACCACGACGCGCTGCTGCAGGGCAACCTGCCGCACATCTGGGGCAGCACCGACTACGCGACCGGGGACCACAAGGCGGTAGAGCTGCCCACCGGCATCAGCCTGTTCCGGCTCGCCCTCGATCTGCTGCGGGTCTCGCCGCACGCCATAAGGGAACTGGTCGCGGGCGACTTCCGCCGGGTCACCCCGGATCCGGACCGCAGGCCGCTGCGGCGGGCCGAGGCGGTCGCGGAACACTTCCACACCCTCGGCTCCCCGGTCGGGCACGGCTTCACCGAGCAGAACCGGGCCGAGGGCACCGCGTACTACGCCTTCGACGCCGAGGCGGTGGACGGCTCGAGCGTGCGCTGCGTCGTGCTGGACACGGTGAACCCGTCGGGCGGGGCCAACGGCTCGCTGGACGAGCGCCAGTTCCACTGGCTCGAGGCAGAGCTCTACAACGCCTCCTCGCGCTTCCTGGACGAGAACGGGCGGCTGGTCACCGGGCCCGGCCGGGACCGGCTGATCGTGCTCTTCAGCCACCACACCGTCGAGACCATGGACAACTGGCTGACCGACACGGACCCGGACAAGCACCGGGTGCTCGGCACCAAGGTCAGGGATCTGCTGCTGCGCTACCCCAACGTGGTGCTGTGGGTGAACGGGCACACGCACGTCAACGGCGTCACCCCGTTCGCCCGGCACCCGCAGGCGCCGGTGCCCGGCGGGTTCTGGGAGGTGAATACGGCCTCGCACATCGACTGGCCGCAACAGGCCAGGCTGATCGAGCTGGCGGACAACGGCGACGGCACGCTCTCTGTGTTCGGCACGATCATCGACCACGCCGGGCCGGAGCAGCCGTCCTGGGACCTGTCCACGCCGGTGGAACTCGCCTCGCTCTCCCGGGTGCTGGGCATCAACGACTGGCAGCAGCGGGCCAGGCCGGAGCCGGGCTCGGACGGCCGGCGCGGGGCCGCGGTGGACCGGAACGTGGAGCTGCTGCTGCCGGCGCCGTTCTGAGCCGCGGGACCGGCGCGCGGGGCAGGCTTCGGGCACCTGCGCGGGTAAGTGGTCCGAGCCCGGCGATCTCTGTACCGGCAGATTAAGCTGAGCGCATGGCGACGACTTTCGACCGCACCCACACCGATGACCTGCTGGCGTTCCTGCGCGCCGCCCCGACCCCGTTCCACGCGGTGGCCGAGGCCGCGGCGCGACTGGAGCGGGCGGGCTTCACGCCCCTGTCCGAGGCGGAGTCCTGGACCGACGCGGTGCACGGCGCCCGGTACGTGATCCGGTCGGGCGCGCTGGTCGCCTGGTACCTGCCGGCCGACGCCCCGGCCGAGCGGCCGCTGCGCATCCTCGGCTCGCACACCGACTCGCCGAACCTGCGGGTCAAGCCGGCGCCGGACGTGACCACCGAGGGCTGGCGGCAGGTGGCGGTGGAGGTCTACGGCGGTCCGCTGTTCAACTCCTGGCTGGACCGGGACCTCGGCCTGGCCGGGCGCCTTGTGCTGCGCGACGGCTCCGAGCACCTGGTGAACATCGACCGTCCGCTGCTGCGGGTGCCCCAGCTCGCGGTGCACCTGGACCGCGGCGTGAACGGGGACGGCCTCAAGCTCAACCCGCAGCAGCACCTGCGCCCGATCTGGGGCGTCGGCGAGTCGCACGACGGGGACCTGATCGCGTTCGTGGCCGCGGAGCACAACCTGCGCGCCGAGGACGTGCTGGGCTGGGACCTGATGACCTACGACGTCACCGCCCCGGCGTATCTGGGCCGTGACGCCGACCTGGTCGCGAGCGGCCGGCTGGACAACCTGATGTCGGTGCACGCGAGCGTGGCCGCCCTGACCGCGGCGGTCGCCGACGGCCTCGACCCGCAGGGCCCGATCCCGGTGCTGGCCGCGATGGACCACGAGGAGACCGGCTCCGACTCGGCCTACGGGGCCGGCGGACCGTTCCTCGAGACCGTGCTCGACCGGCTGCTCGAGGCGCGCGGCGGCCGCGCGGAGGCCAGGGCCCGGGCGTACGCGGGCTCGTTCGTGGCCTCGGCGGACATGGCCCACGCGGTGCACCCGAACTACCCGGAGAAGCACGAGCCGGGCCACCGCCCGCGGGTGAACGGCGGCCCCGCGCTGAAGATGAACGTGAATCAGCGCTATGCGACCAACGGCCGCACCCAGGCGGTGTGGGCGCGCGCCTGCGCGGCCGCGGGCATCCCGACGCAGTCCTTCGTCTCCCGCAACGACCTGCCCTGCGGCACCACCATCGGTCCGATCACGGCCACCCGCCTGGGCATCGAGACCTTCGACGTGGGCGTGCCGAGCCTGTCCATGCACTCCGCCCGCGAGCTGTGCGGCGCGGACGACCCGTGGCGGCTCGCGGCTGCGCTCAAGGCCTTCCTCGAGGGCTGAGAACGAAGCGCCGCGGCGCAGATCGGCCCCGGCACACCGTCGTGTGTGCCGGGGCCGATCTGCGCTCTGCGATCAGGCCGCGATGGCCTCGAGCTCCTGCTCCTGCTCGACTTCGAGCTCTTCCTCGGTCGCGCAGACCGGAGCCGCGGGCCGGCTGCGGCGGTGTTCGGTGACGGCGGCGGCGCCCATCACCACGACGCCCGCGGCGAACCACAACGCGATCCGCAGCAGGTCCGCGCCGAACCCGGCGCCGCCGCGGTAGAGCATCGACTGCCCGCCGCTGACGTACCCGGCGCCGATCCAGACGTGGGAGAGCGCCCGGAAGAAGCCGGCCTGCAGGATCGGCGCGAAGACGCCGCCCGAGGTGGTGAAGTTCAGCGCCACGAAGATCGTGACGAGCGCGGGTGTGTTGGCCTTCTTGAGGAAGGTGTGCAGCCCGGCGCCGATCAGCACCACGGCCGCGGCGTAGAGCCAGGACATGCCGAACAGTTCCCAGGCGTGCCCGCGTACGGCGCCGATCAGCGGGTCGGCCACGGCCACCGCGATGGCCGAGATGACGCCCGCGCCCAGCACACCGATCCCGGCCCGGCGCCACGGCCGCACGCCCGCCCCGGCGGCGCCGAGGGTGGCGGCCAGCGTGTAGGAGCCGACGGTGACGGCGACGAGCAGGAAGAAGACGTTCTGGCCGAGCGAGTCGTAGCTCGGCAGCGGGCCGAGGTCGACCACGTCGAGGCGCACGTCCTGCTGGGCGGCGACCTGGTCGAAGGCGGTGGTCACGGCCTGCGCGGTGGTGGGCGAGGCCGCGGTGTCGATCACCAGGCGCGGGTCGGCGCCGGTGGCGCTCAGACTGAAGGAGCCGCTGACCTGGCCCGAGGCCACCTCGGCCTGCCCCTGCGCGCTGCCGGCGACGGTGCGCACGTCGAGCGCGTCCCCGGCGGCGGCCTGGATCTTCTGGGCCAGTGCCCGCTCGCTCGAGCTGGTGGCGACCACGGCCACCGGGATGTGGTGCGGTTCGGCCTGGTGGAAGCCGCCGATGTAGGCGAGCGACATGGCGAGGGCCATGTACAGGGGTATCCACAGGTTCTTGAGCAGGTGCCCGACCCCCGCGTGGGGTGCGGCCGCGGCCCGCTCCGGGGCGTCGTGACGCTGCATACGGCTTCTCTCCTTTTCGTATTGCAAACTACAACTTACTCCGGTGAGTTGTAGACTGCAACTCGAGAAGGTTCCCCGTGGAACCGAGGGAGCGGGGGGCCCGCCCGTAGGCTGGCAGCAGTCGAGATGGGAGTCGTCGTGAACCGACAGGAACGGGCCGCAGCGGTCTACCGGGAGCTGGCCGTGTTCTCGCGGCGGGCGCGAGCCGTGGGCAGCCAGGTGCACCCGGACCTGTCCCTGGTCGCGTACACCCTGCTCGCGCACATCACGACCGGGCCCGGGGTGCGCGCCACCGACCTGGCCCGCCACTACAACCTGGACAAGTCCACCGTCAGCCGCCAGCTGGCCGCCCTCGAAGAGCTCGGCATGATCATCCGTGAGGGCGGCGGGCGCGCGGGTCAGGACATCGTGCTGACCCCGAAGGGGGAGCAGACGCTGGCCGCCGCGAACGACTCGATGCGCGGGGCGGTCACCACCCGCCTGGCGAACTGGAGCAACGAGGACCTCGAGCGCTTCGCCGGCTACCTGGAGCGGTTCAACGCGCAGGCCGCCGGCGAAGCACCGACGGCCTGAGGAACGTGCTGAGAATTCGGATCCGGCTCAGCCGCGCAGGATCAGCGGCAGCCGTCCGGGCCCCCCGGCCACGATGCGCAGCGGGATGCCCCAGTCCTGCTGGTGCAGGTGGCAGGCCGGGAACTCGCCGTCGTCGCACGACGCCGCCTTGGCCGCGACGTGCAGCACGCCCTCGGTGATCTCCGGGTTCAGCCGCAGCGTGTGCGCCGTCTCGACTCCCGCCACCGGGCCGTCGAGCAGCAGCTGCGCCGGGGTCGAGGAGATCTTCACGTAGGTCGACGGGCCGTAGCGGTCGTCCATCTTCTCGCCCGGCGGCGGCTCGAAGACCACCTCGAGCTCGAGCTCGCCCGGGCCCACCTCGGTGGCCGGACGCTGGGTGCGGTACGCGGTGGCCTCGACGCTCAGCGCCTCCTCCGGCAGCCGGACCCGGGTCAGCCGGTGCGCCGCGGACTCGACCACGAGCAGGTCGCCCTCCGCCGTCACCAAGGCGTCAGAGGGCTCCTTCAGTCCGGTGATCAGGGTCGTGACCTGGCCGTCCGCAGGGTTGTAGCGGCGCACCGCGCCGTTGTACGTGTCGCTGACCGCGATGGAGCCGTCCGGCAGCGCGGTGACGCCCAGCGGGTGCTGCAGCAGCGCCTGCTCGGCCGCCCCGTCGCGCAGGCCGAAGTCGAAAAGCCCCTGGCCCACCACGGTTTTCACCACGGCCGCGCCGTCCGCGCGGTCGATGTAGCGCAGCGCCGAGGACTCCGAATCGGCGATCCAGAACCGGCCGCGCTCGTCGCGGGCCAGCCCGGACGGCTGGGAGAACCAGGCCTCGGCGACCGGGCCGTCGACGAGTCCTTCGTTGGTCGTGCCGGCCCACGGCTCGAGCGTGCCGTTCGCCGGGTGGTAGCTCCACAGCTGGTGGATGCCGGCCATCGCCACCACGACCCGCTCGCCGTCCCACGCCAGGTCCCACGGACTGGCCTGGGCCCGCTCGCGCGTGTCGGCCGCGGTTCGCACGTCGCCGGTGGCGAGGTCGAGCTCGCGCAGGGCGTGGTTGACCGTGTCCGCGACCAGGACGGTGCCCTCGTCGAGCAGCAGCAGCCCCTGCGGCTCGTTGAACTCGGCCTTGTCCGCGCCGCCGTCGAGCAATCCGCGCTCGCCCGAGCCGAAGCGGCGCAGCACGGTCTCCGCGTCCGCCGCGAGCTCCACGATCGAGTGGTGGCTGGTGTCGGAGACCAGGTAACCGCCGCCGGGCAGCGCGATCAGCTTGCCCGGGAAGCGCAGCTCGGTCGGCTCCGGCTCCGGCGCTACGTACGGCGAGTCGCCGCGGCGCAGCGCCCCCTTCGCGTCGAACTGCGCCACCAGCTCGTGCAGCAGCGCGCGCAGCCCGTGCACGTGGCCCTCGCCGGACATCTGCGCCGCGACGTACCCGGCCGGGTCGATCACGGTCAGCGTCGGCCAGGCGCGCACCGCGAAGGCCTTCCAGGTGGCCAGGTCCGGGTCGTCGAGCACGGGGTGGTGCACGCCGTAGCGCTCGCAGGCGGCGATCAGCGCATCGTGGTCGGCCTCGTGCGCGAACTTCGGCGAGTGCACGCCGACGGTGACCAGCACGTCCGCGAACTCGGCCTCGAGCTCGCGCAGTTCGTCGAGCACGTGCAGGCAGTTGGCACAGCAGAAGGTCCAGAAGTCGAGCAGGACGATCTTGCCGCTCAGATCCGGGGCCGAGCCGCCGGTGTTGATCCAACCGCCCCGTCCCTCGAGCCGGGGAGCGCGTACGCGAGCATGTGCAGCCATGTGTCTATCTAACCCCACCCGGCCGAGGAGTCATTCCCCGCTGTTCTCCGGCTGACGAAGCCGATCGCGCAACACCGGGAAGCGCTCGCGGGTCTTGGCCACGGAGGAGAGGTCGAGCTCGGCGAAGAGCGTGGTCGGCTCGGCGTCGGCTTCGGCCAGCACCTCGCCCCACGGGTCGATCACCGCGGAGTGCCCGGTCATCCGCTGGCCCGCCTGGGTTCCGGTGGCGGCGCAGGCCAGGACGTACATCTGGTTCTCGATGGCGCGGGCCCGCAGCAGGGTGCGCCAGTGCTCGAGCCGGCGCTCCGGCCACGCCGCGACCAGCACCAGCATCTCGGCGCCCTGGTCCAGCAGCTGCCGGTGCAGTTCCGGGAAGCGCAGGTCGTAGCAGGTGGCCAGGCCCACCGTGGTCAGCACGCTGTCGTCGATGTCGAGCAGCGGGAAGACGGTCGGGTGCTCGCCCGCGGACATCACCGCGGCCTCGCCCTGGTCGAAGCCGAAGCGGTAGATCTTGCGGTAGCCGGCCAGCAGTTCGCCCTCGGCGTCGAAGACGAGCGAGGTGTTGTAGAGGCTGCCGTCCGGGGTGCGCTCGACGATCGAGCCGCCGTGCAGCACGATGCCGCAGTCCATCGCGGCCTCGCGCAGCAGCTGCGCGGTCTCCCCGTGCAGGGGTTCGGCCGTCTGCACCCAGGGCTCGGGGTCGAACGCGCCGTGCAGCCACAGTTCCGGCAACACGACGAGTTCGGCACCGTCCTCGGCGGCTTCGTGGACCTTGGCCACGGCCAGTTCCCGCGTCGCGGCGAGGTCGCGGTCAAGGTCCACATCGAGCTGTACGAGAGCTACCTTCATGCCCTCATTACAGCAGTACGGCCGCCGGATCCTCCAGCCCGCGTCCGAGCTCGCGCAGGAACCTCGAGCCGAGCTCGCCGTCGATCAGGCGGTGGTCGAAGGAGAGCGCGAGGGTGGTCACCCAGCGCGGTTTGACCTTGCCCTTGTGCACCCACGGCTGCTGCTTGATCGCGCCGAAGGCCAGGATCGCGGCCTCGCCCGGGTTCAGGATCGGGGTCCCGGTGTCGACTCCGAACACGCCCACATTGGTGATCGTGATGGTGCCGCCGGTCAGGTCCGCCAGCGCGGTCTTGCCCTCCCGGGCGGTGGCCGTGAGCCGGCCGAATGCCTGGGCCAGCTCGATCAGGCTCAGCCGCTCGGCGCCCTTGACGTTCGGCACGACCAGCCCGCGCGGGGTGGCCGCGGCGATGCCGAGGTTCACCGAGCCGCGCAGCACGATCTCCTGCGCCGCCTCGTCCCAGGACGCGTTGACCTCCGGGTACTTGGCCACCGCGCGCATCAGCGCCTTCGCGGCGATCAGCAGCGGGGAGACCTTCACTCCGGCGAAGTCCGGCTGCGCGCGCAGCCGCTCGACCAGCTTGACCGTGCGGGTCACGTCCAGAGTGAGGAACTCGGTCACGTGCGGGGCGGTGAAGGCCGAGGCCACCATCGCGGCCGCGGTGGCCTTGCGCACGCCCTTGATCGGCACCCGCCGGTCCTGGGCCAGCGCCGTCGGCGCCGGGGCGAGCGCGCCGAGGCCGGCCGGAGCCGGGCTCTCGGCGGCCCGCTCGACCTCCTCGCGGGTGATCACGCCGTCCGGACGGGCCGGGACGATCGTGGTCAGGTCCACGCCGAGGTCCTTGGCGAGCTTGCGCACCAGCGGCTTGGCCAGCACGTGCGTCGGCGACGTGGTGACGGCTGCCGTGGGAGCAGGTGCCGGTGCCGGGGCGACCGGGGCCGGAGCCGCGGGAGCCGCCGGAGCGGGTGCGGCCGCGACGGGGGCCGGAGCGGCCAGTGCCGCGGGCGCGCCCGCGGCACGCCGGGCCCGGCGGGTGGTCGCGGCCTGGGACACGCCGTAGCCGACCAGCACCGGCTCGCGCTTGGCCTCGGCCGCGCCCGCGCCGGACGCGGCCGGCACCGGGGCGTCGCCCTCGGCGTCCGCGGTCTCGATGCTGATGATCGGGGTACCCACGTCCACCGTGCTGCCCGGCTCGACCAGCAGTTGCCGCACCACGCCCGCGAAGGGCGAGGGCAGTTCGACGGCCGCCTTGGCCGTCTCGATCTCCACCAGGACCTGGTTGACCGTCACGTTCTCCCCGACGGCGACCGACCAGCCGAGGATCTCGGCCTCGGTCAGGCCTTCGCCGACGTCCGGGAGGCGGAAGTGCTTGAGCGCCATTGCTGTCTCTCCTCTCGGACTCAGAACGCGAACGCGCGGTCGACGGCTTCGAGCACGCGGTCGAGGTCGGGGAGGTAGATCTCCTCGATCCGGGACGGCGGGTAGGGCGCGTGGAATCCGCCCACCCGCAGCACCGGGGCCTCGAGCCGGTAGAAACAGCGCTCGGTGATCCGTGCCGCGAGCTCGGCGCCGAGTCCGAGGAAGACCGGGGCCTCGTGCACGACCACGAGCCGGCCGGTGCGACCGACCGACTCGGCCACCGTGTCGGTGTCCAGCGGAGAGATGCTGCGCAGGTCCACGACCTCGATGCTGCGGCCCTCGGACTCGGCCGCCTTGGCCGCGTCCAGGCAGGTGCGCACCATCGGGCCGTGCGCGGCCAGGGTCAGGTCGGTGCCCTGGCGCACGATCAGGGCCCGGTCCGACGGCGCGGCCGGCTCGCTCGCGGACAGCTCAAGGTCGGCCTTCTCCCAGTAGCGCCGCTTGGGCTCGAAGAAGATCACCGGGTCGTCGCTCGCGATGGCCTGCTGGATCATCCAGTAGCCGTCCAGCGGGTTCGAGCAGGTCATCACGCGCAGGCCCGCGGTGTGCGCGAACAGCGCCTCCGGGGACTCCGAGTGGTGCTCGACCGCGCCGATGCCGCCGCCGAACGGGATCCGGATCACCAGCGGCATCTTCACGGTGCCCAGCGAACGGGCCCGGTACTTGGCCACCTGCGTGGTGATCTGGTCGAAAGCGGGGAAGACGAAGCCGTCGAACTGGATCTCGCACACCGGCCGGAACCCGCGCAGGGCAAGGCCCAGCGCGGTGCCGATGATGCCGGACTCGGCCAGCGGGGTGTCGATCACCCGGTCGGGGCCGAAGTCCTTCTGCAGGCCCTCGGTCACCCGGAACACGCCGCCGAGCTTGCCGATGTCCTCGCCCATGAGCAGGACCTTCGGGTCCTGCTCCATCGCCCGGCGCAGGCCCGCGTTGATCGCCTTGGCGAGAGTCACCTGAGCCATCTCAGCCCTCCTGTCCGTCGAAGCCGGCGAGGTAGTCGGCCAGGAAGGCGCGGTCCTCGGTGATCTGGGCGTGCGGGTCCGCGTAGACGTGGTCGAACATGGTCAGCGGGGACGGGTCCGGCAGGGCCAGGCAGCCCGAGCGGATCTGCGCGGCCAGCTCGTCCGCCTCCTTGTCCACGGAGGCGTAGAACTCGGCGTCGCCGATCCCCTCCTTGTCCAGGTAGGCGCGCAGGCGCTGGATCGGGTCCTTCTGGCGCCAGGCCTCGACCTCCTCGTCGTCGCGGTACTTGGTCGGGTCGTCCGAGGTGGTGTGCGCGCCCATCCGGTAGGTGTAGGCCTCCACCAGCATCGGGCCCTGGCCGGAGCGGGCGTGCGCGAGCGCGGCCCGGGTCACGGCGAGGCAGGCGAACACGTCGTTGCCGTCCACCCGCACGCCCGGGAAGCCGAAGCCGGCCGCGCGCTTGTACAGCGGCACCCGGAACTGGCGCTCCACCGGCTCGGAGATGGCCCACTGGTTGTTCTGGCAGAAGAACACCACCGGCGCGTTGTAGGACGCGCCGAAGACGAAGGACTCGAGCACGTCGCCCTGCGAGGAGGCGCCGTCGCCGAAGTAGGCGATCACCGCGCTGTCCGCGCCGTCGCGCTGCACGCCCATGGCGTAGCCGACCGCGTGCAGGGCCTGCGAGCCGATGACGATCGTGTAGAGGTTGAAGTTGTGCTCGTTCGGGTCCCAGCCGCCGTTGTTCACGCCGCGGAACATGCCGAGCAGGTTGATCGGGGGCACGCCCTTGCACCAGGCGACGCCGTGCTCCCGGTAGGTCGGGAAGGCGAAGTCGTCGGGACGCATGGCGCGCCCCGATCCGATCTGCGCGGCCTCCTGGCCGAGCAGCGAGGCCCACAGGCCGAGTTCGCCCTGCCGTTGCAGCGCGGTGCCCTCCGCGTCGACCCGGCGCACCAGCACCAGGTCGCGGTAGAGCGAGCGCGCTTCCTGCGGCGTCACCTCGAGCGGGTAGTCCGGATGATCGATCCGTTCCCCGGCGGGGGTGAGCAGCTGGATGAGTTGGGGCTCTTCGTCGAGCCCGGGGTTCCGGCGGGTACCACGGCCCTGTGGGGCACGCTTCGTACTCCCGGATGCGGGGGTGGGGGTGGTGGATTTTTCCACTGCCCTGCGCCCAGTCATGCGGTCTCCCTCATCGTTGGCGAGGACCACGGGGGTCATTCCGAGGTCACGTTACCCAGCGGTCACCGGACTATGAAGGGCCGGGACCGGCGCGGTAGCTCAGAAGCCGGATCGCAGGACGTCCAGGACCCGGTCGTTGGCCTCTTGCTCGCCAATTGTCACACGGACCCCGTCCGGCGCGTACGGACGTACCGTGACACCCATGGCTTCACACGCGGCGGCGAACGCGCCGGATCGCTCGCCGAGACGCAGCCAGAAGAAGTTCGCCTGGCTCGGCACCACGGCGACGCCGAGGCGCCCGGGCAGATCCATGGCCCGCAGCTCCGCGTAGACCCGCTCGCGCTCGGCCACGAGCTGCCCGACCCGCTCCATGAGCGCGTCCTGCGAACGCAGCGACTCCACCGCGGCGGCCTGCGCGATCAGGTTGATGCCGAACGGGACGGCGCACGCGCGCAGGGCCTCGGCCACCGGCTCGTCGGCCACCGCGTAGCCGACGCGCAGGCCGGCCAGGCCGTAGGCCTTGGAGAAGGTGCGCAACACGCAGACATTGCTCCGGGCGAGCGAGATCTGCACGCTGTCGGGGAAGTCCTCGTCCCGGACGAACTCGACGTAGGCCTCGTCCAGCACGACCAGCACGTCCGACGGCACCTGGTCCAGGAAGCGCTCGAGCTCGGCGCGGCCGATCGTCTCGCCGGTCGGGTTGTTCGGGTTGCACACCAGGATCAGCCGGGTCCGCTCGGTGATCGCCGCGGCCATGGCGTCGAGGTCGTGCGTCTCGTCCGCCTTGAGCGGGACCGGCACCGCGGTGGCCCCGACGACCTGGGTGATGATCGGGTAGGCCTCGAAGGAGCGCCAGGCGTAGACCACCTCGTCGCCCGGGCCGGAGGTGGCCTGCATCAGCTGCCCGAGCACGCCGACCGAACCGGTGCCCACGGCCACCCGCTCAGGACCGACCCCGACGAACTTCGCGATCTCGGCGATCAGCTCGCTCGAGCCGAAGTCCGGGTACCGGTTGATCTGCGCGGCCGCGGCGACGGCGGTCTCGAGCACGCCGGGCAGCGGCGGGTAGGGGTTCTCGTTGGAGGAGAGCTTGAACGCGGTGCCCTCGAACGAGGAGCCGGCCGCCCGTCCCGCCTTGTACGCCGGCAACCCGGCGATCGCCTCGCGAATCCTGACGTCGGCCACGTCGTTCACCCTCTCCGCTGCACTGCCCTGTCGGGCACAGCGTACGGCGCCGTGGCCGTCGAGGAAATCGCGGATCATGCTCCGGACCGGCCGCGGGCCGCGCCCGGGCCAGGCCGGACGCGGCGATCCGGCTGGTCCGGAGGGACTTCCGGCGCTTCTAGCGCGGCGGGAGCAGGTACTCGGCCGCGTCGAGAACGTGCTTGGTGGCGCCCGGGGACCAGCGCAGATCGGGCGAGCGCAGCACCGCGACCAGCTGCTCCGGACGCACCACGATCACCCCGCCCATCACCCGCGGCGTGCCGGTCAGCCCGGCCGCGTGCACGGCCAGCACGCAGGAGACCGAGACCACGCCGACCTCCTCGTCCGCCCCGGCCGCCGCGGTGAGCGCCTCGCCCAGGGCCTGGGCGTGCGCGACCATGTCCTTGAGCGCGGTCCCCTGGTGGACGTGGTTGACGTAGAGCTCGGTGCCCAGCAGCCGCACGTCGAAGCCGTGCCACTCCTTCGAGTCCACCAGGAACACCCCGCGCGGGCTGACCACCAGGTGCTCGACCTCGAAGGGCTCGCCGGAGGAGCCGAAGAGCCGGTCGTGCAGGGCGAACCCGCCCCCGCGCACCTTCAGCAGGGACAGGGTGCGCGCGGTGCTCGACTCGGCGTCCGCGCGCGCCTTGATCCGGTCGAGCGACTCCGGGCGCCGAAACGCCACGTCCATCACCCCGGCCAGGGCCAGCACCGTCACCAGCAGCCCGAACGCCGCGTAGTGCGTGCCGATGCCCGCGAGCAGCCCGATGACCACCGCCGCCGGAGCCCACCAGAGAGCGGAGAGGAACACGGTGCGGCGCCGGCGCGCCGCCCACTGCCGCCGTCCGTCCTCGTACTCGGACCGCAGACTCGCCCCGGCCGCCCTCGGCCTGCTCTCGCCCGCTGCTCGCCCCGGCACGCCACCCGCCTCCTCGGCTCATACCGCTCACACACCGGCGTGGAAGGGCCGAACGGGCGGCGGGAACACGCTATCGCGGTACCCGGGATTCGGGGCGGGTATACCGCTGCGCGGCTTCCTGCCGTTACCCTCGCATTCATGATTGACCAGTCGGCATACGCGGTCGGGGACGTCCACGGCTGTCTGGCGCCGCTGCGCGACGCCTTGGCCCGCGGCGGGTTCGTGGACGGGGACGACCGTTGGATCGCCGGGAACACCCGGTTGTGGTTCCTCGGCGACCTGACCGATCGCGGCCCGGACGGGGTCGGCGTGATCGAACTGGTGATGGGGCTTCAGGAGCAGGCCGCCGAGGCCGGCGGCGAGGTCGGCTGCCTGCTCGGCAACCACGAGCTGATGCTGCTCGCCGCGCACCTGCCGGCCGCCGAGTCCGGCCACGCCTCGGCCGAGGCCGCGCGCCGGCTGTTCTGGGAGCGCTGGACCGGCAACGGCGGCAAGGAGAGCGACTCGGCCCGGCTCACCGACGCGCACCTGGAGTGGATCGCGCGGCTGCCGGCCATGGCCCGAATCGGCGAGCACCTGCTCATGCACGCCGACACGCTCGGCTACCGCGGCTACGGCTCGAGCGTGGCCGAGGTCAACGCGCGGGTGGCCGGGATACTGACCGAACCGGTGCAGCTGCCGCAGATCGACGAGCTGACCCACATGATGACCAAGCGCTTCGCCTTCGCCTCCGACGACGGCCAGGCCGCGCGCGAGTTCCTCGGCGACTTCGGCGGCCGGCAGATCGTGCACGGGCACTCGCCGGTGCCGCTGCTGCTGGGCAAGGAGCCGCGGGAGGTGACCGGCCCGCTGGTCTACGCCGGGGGCTACGCGGCCAACTTCGACACCGGCACGTTCCTGGGCGGCCCGTGCTTCGTCGCGCCGCTGCCGACCGTGCCGCGCGAGGCACCGGTGGGACAGGCCTCATAGGCCGCGTCTTCACACCGGCGTCGGGTCAGGCCGCGGCGTCTGACGCGTGCGCTCGCAAGGCGCCGGGCCGCGCGCATACTCGGTCGTCTGTAAACGGTCCGGCAACGCAGCGAGCGTGCGTGGCAGGCGTCGCGGCCCCGGCGCTGGCGTGAAGACACGGCCTGAGGCCCTGCGGGGTCCCTAGGAGGCCGCGGGAGCCTCGCGTGGCGCGGCGGGCTCCGGGCAGACGAAGCCGAGCCTGACGGGGTCCCAGATGAGCTCGCACAGCGCCCGGTAGAGCCGCTGGCGCTCGGTGATGGACGTGATGCCGAAGGTGTGCGGATACGGGCGGAACAGCTCGGTCAGCCCGTGCCGCACCATGAACCTGCGAAACGCCGGGTTGCGCTCGTAGCACAGCGGATGGAGCGACTTGGCCAGCAGGTTCTGCGCCCGGTAGTGCTCTGCCTTGAGCGAGAACGGGTCGTCCCGGAACGCCGCGTTGATCTCCTTCGGCAGCAGCAGCAGCGCGCCGAAGCGGTTGCGCACCGCGCGGAAGCGCTCGGGCGTGCCGACCTCCTCGGCGTACGGCCCGAAGTGGTCCGCCCAGATGTGCTCGATCTCGTACGGCCGGCCGGTCGGCCCGAAGCCGAGGTAGTCGGCGATCAGGTCCGGCTGGCCGCAGCCGGACTCCAGGAATCCGGCCATCCGGGCCAGCAGGTAGCGCACCTGCTTGCGGTTGTCCGAGCGCAGCCCGAAGGTCTCGAGGCCCGCGAATCCGTGTTCGATCTTGCCGATCTCCAGCGTCAGCAGGGTCCGGACCTCCTCGACCGTGCCCGCCTCGCGCAGCGGCATGATCAGGCCGCTTATCGACGCGGCCAGATCCCCGGACTGCAGCGGCGCGTAGTTCGCCATGCGCCGGGCTATGAGCAGGTCGCAGAACGCCGCCACCAGGCGGGACTTCTCCCGGAACGCCGCGTCCGTGTCGTTCGGCCCGATCGCGGCCATGATCAGCACCAGCTGGGCGCCGAATCCGTTGGCGGCGTTGTAGAACACCGGCTCGAATCCGCGCACCGGCGCCGCGCTGGCCTCCACCAGGCTGCGGTAGCGCTCGGCCAGCGGCCTGATGGTGTCCCGGATGAACACCCGGTAGTCGCGCGCCCTGGCCAGCCCGAGCGCGTCCGGGTTCTGCCGCACCCACTCGTGGAAGGCCTTGTTGATGCGCTCGGCCGTGGCCTGGTCGGTCGGGGCGTAGCGCGCCCGCAGCACGGTTTTGACGAACTCGCCGGGCGCCTGGTCGTCGGTGACCGCGAGCAGCGACATGGTCCGGCGCCACACCGCGTTCAGGGCACTGTGATCCTTGTCGGCCCGCGAGAGCAGGAAGGACTTGAGCAGGTCCAGCGGCGTCAGCCGGGCCCCGCGGTCGTTCATCGACTCGAAGATCTCCCAGCCGTGGTCCCGGTCCCTGGCCGAGATCTCCACCAGGAACACCCGCTCGAGCAGCCAGTCCACGAAGTAGGGCAGGGCCGGGCCGCGCAGTCCGGCGGGCAGGTCCTCGACCAGGTCCCGGTAGCGCTGGCAGATGTTGCGCACCGCCAGCGGGGTCTGCTCCGTCACCGGGTATTCGCGCCCTGCCCGCAGCTGACGCAGCGCCGGCTCGCGTTCGTCCACGTGCACGGTGAAGGTGGGCACGCCGTACTGCACGGTGCAGATCATCTGGTCCAGTACGGCCGCGCCCGCGTGCTCGTCCGCCTCGGTCAGCAGGTGCCGCAGCCGGATCAGCAGGAGCAGCAGGGTGGTGAACCGCTGCTGGCCGTCCACCAGGAAGGACATCCCGGGCACCGGATAGGTGACGAAGGGGCCGAGGAAGTAGGGCCGGTAGTCGGCCACGTCCGCCCGCTCGTGGTCCGGATGCCACTGCTCCAGGAAGCGTCCGGCCAGGTCACCGACGAGATCCGTGACGTGCGTGCGGGTCCAGTCGTATTCGCGCTGATAGTGTTCAAGGCCGTAGCGGCGGCCGGTGAACAGTTCCCGGACCGAATGCCCGCGACCGTCGATACGCTCCTGCGCCTGCTTTGCCACCTTGTACCGTCCCCCGAGAAGGACCGAGCGCGCCGGGCCCCGACACGCGAGGACTGCGCGCTTCGGCGGCGCACGGAATCCTCCGCCGCGTGCCCGAAGGCGCTGTATTGACCCGCTTACTGCCCCAGTGCGCCCCTTGTCCGCGCTGTCCAAGTGGCATGTGCCCTGATCAGGAAGCTGGAAAACCCAACGGAAAGCCACGGTTTCGTGTCATCCGCGGATGAGTCGGGCAACCAGTGCGGTCCAACCGGTCTGGTGGGAGGCGCCGAGGCCGCGGCCGGTGTCGGCGTGGAAGTACTCGTAGAACCAGGGCCGCTCGCCCCAGCGCGGGTCGGTTTGAAAGAGTTCTGTCTCCCCCAGCACCGGCCGGCGCCCGTCCCGGTCCGGCCGGAAGATATCGAGCAGCCCCTCGCGCAGTTCCCCCGGCAGCTTGCGCCGGTCCGTGGGCAGCACCACCTGGCCGTCGAGCGCCCCGAGCACCCGCTCGACCGTCTCGATCAGCAGGTAGTTCATCGGCATCCAGATCGGCCCGCGCCAGTTGGAGTTGCCGCCGAACAGCCCCGAGGTGGATTCGCCGGGCTCGTAGTCCACCCCCGCGTGCATCCCGGCCACGTCCACCTCGAAGGGGTGCTCGCGGTGATAGCGCGAGAGCGAGCGCACGCCGTAGGGCGAGCGGAACTCCTCCGGGTCGGCCACCCGGGCGAGCACCCGCTCGGCCTGGTCCACGTCCACCAGCGAGAAGATGAGCCCGCCGTCCTCGCGGAAGCGGGTGACCGAGCGGACGTACTCGGGCCGGCGGGTGGTGAACTCGACCAGGTGCCGGGCGAAGCGCGGCAGCCGGCGCAGCGTCTCCGGCGCGACCGGGAGCATGGCCAGCAGCGGCACGAGGCCGACCATCGAGCGCACCCGCATGGTGACGGTGGTCCCGTCCGGGCAGCGCAGCCGGTCGTAGAAGAACCCGTCGTCCTCGTCCCACAGCCCGCCGTCGTTGATGGCGGCCGCGATGTACGCGTAGTGCTCGGCGAACTTGCAGGCCATCTCCTCGTAGATGGGGTCGCGCAGCGCGAGCTCGATGGACATCTCCAGCATGGACAGGCAGTAGAAGCCCATCCACCCGGTCCCGTCGGACTGCTCGAGCACCCCGCCCACCGGCAGCTTGGACCGGTCGAAGGCGCCGATGTTGTCCAGGCCGAGGAAGCCGCCCTCGAAGATGTTGTTCTCCCCGTCGTCCTTCCGGTTGACCCAGTAGGTGAAGTTGAGCAGCAGCTTGTGGAAGCAGGCGCGCAGGAAGTCCACGTCCTGCCCGGCGGCCCGGTAGACCGCGAGTGAGGCCCAGGCCAGCACGGGCGGGTTCATGTCGTCGAAGTCCCACTCGTAGGCCGGCAGCAGGCCGTTGGCGTGCTGGTAGCGCTGGGACATGAAGGTGTAGAGCTGCTCCTTGGCCAGCCCCGGGTCGATCGCGCTGACGGCGACGCAGTGGAACGCCAGGTCCCAGGCCGCGAACCAGGGGTACTCCCACGGGTCCGGCATGATGAACACGTCCCGCGCCCACAGGTGGCTCCAGGTCGCGTTGCGGTCGTGGGCCCGGTGCGCGGGCGGGAGCGGCTGGGCCGGGTCTCCCTCGAGCCAGCGGTGTACGTCGTAGTGGTAGAACTGCTGCGCCCAGACGAGCCCGGCGTACGCCTGCCGCAGGATCCGCGCGTCGGTCGCGTCGACGCCGGGCGGGGTGACCGAGGCGTAGAACTCGTCGGCCTCCGCGGCGCGCGCGGCGAGACACGCGGTGGCGGCGTCGAGGTCGGGCAGCTCGTCGACGGTCTCGGTGAGGGTCAGGTGCAGCGTCTGCGTCTCGCCGGGAGCGAGCGACAGGACGTAGTGCAGCGCCCCCTTCGTCCCCGAGAGCTCGGGATTGACCGTGTCGGCGCCCGTGACGACGTGGTCGCCGATGCCGTCCTTCGGGTAGGCGGAGGTGTTCTGCGAACCGTAGAGCAGCGCGGCGTTGGTCTCGTTGTCGCACAGCAGCGGCGTGGGCGCGGTGGCCGAGGAGACGTCGGTGAGCGTGAGCGAGGCGAAGTGCGGGTGCCGGGCCGTCAGCTGTCCCGGTGACCCGAGCACGCCGACCAGCCCGGAGTCCACCGCGTCCTCGATGTCCGCGGCCCGTCCCCAGGCCCACATGTTGCGCAGCCACAGGTGCGGAAGGACGTGCAGGGTGGCGGGATCCGGCCCGCAGTTGGTGACGCTCACGCGGATGGCGTACGCATGCGGCGAGGCCTTGGCGTAGTCGGCTGTAATGGCGAAGTAGCGGTCGGAGGCGAACACGTCCGTGTCGACGAGCTCGAACTCCGGCTCCAGCTTGGAGCGCCCCGCGTTCTCCTCACGCAGCCGTGCGTAAGGGAATTCGGCCTGCGGGTAGTGGTAGCGCCAGGAGAGGAAGGATCCGGTGGGTGTGGCGTCCTCGTACCACCAGTAGTCCTTGGCGTCCTCGCCGTGATTGCCCTCGGCGTTCACGAGTCCGAAGGCGCGCTCTTTCAGGATCGGGTCGTGCCCGTTCCAGAAGGCAAGGGAGAAGCACCAGTCCTGGTTCCGGTTGCACAGGCCGGCCAAGCCGTCCTCGCTCCACCGGTAGACGCGCGAGCGGGCATGGTCGAATGGAAAGTACGACCACGCGTCCCCATCCGCGCTGTAGTCCTCGCGAACGGTTCCCCACGCCCGCTCGGACAGGTACGGCCCCCAGTCCCGCCAGGGAGCCGTACCCTCATCGGCCCCCGCCAACCGCTGGTGCTCGGAAGTTTCAGCCACGGCTCAAGTGTGCCGTGGGTCGTGCCGAACCGCTCGCGGAAAGCGAGGGGTCAGAACGAGACGACCTGGAAGGCGGCCTCCGACGTGGTGGGGGCGCCGCCCAGGCACGCCGCGCAGGCCACGTCCGAGCCGGACGCCGACGCGTGAGCTGTGGTCGTGGCGATTCCACCCATCAGTAGGCCGAGCATGGCCAGTGTCGTTATTCGATAACGAACAGTACGGAACTTGGACATTTTCACCCTCAGATCAACGCCGTTTGAGTGCGGCCTTTGTCATGTGCGGCCGCGGAAAGCGTACTCGTCCACCTTGGATTACGCTCTCTAGCTGGCAGTCCAGCCAGACTTAGTATGCTTTCACCCGGCAGGTGGCGGCGAGTCCGTGGGCCTGGCAAGTACGTGCCACGGAGCTACCTGCCACGGCTGACGGCAGCCAAGGCGACGACAGTGAGCTAGGGCGTGCAGGCAGGATTGACCAAGGGAGTCGAAGCGGGCGATGGCTGACATAGCCAGCAACATGGGGGAGCAGGTTCTCCACGCACTGGGTCTCGATCCCGTGAGCGTCCAGGTTTACCTCGCCATGCACGCCACCACGGGCGCCGACGCCGAACAGCTCGCCGGCAAGCTCAACCTCCAAGTCTCCGAGGTCGTCGACGCGCTCGACGAGCTGTCCGATCTCACCCTCCTGCGCCCGGGCCTGAGCCCCGCCGACCGCCTGCGCCCGGTTTCGATCGAACGCGCCTTGCACACCCTGCTTCGCCAGCAGTCCGACCAGCTCACGGCACAGACCGAGGCGATCAGGACGCTTCAGGCCGCCATGGACGAGCTGTTCTCGATGCGTCCGGTCCGCTCCGACGTCCTGCGGGAGATCGACGTCGAGGTCATCATCGGGCGGGAGGCGATGCAGACGCGGATCGAGGCCCTGTTCGTCCAGGCTCAGCAGAGCATCTACTCGATGCTCCCGGGCGGCCCGCTGCCCAAGCCGTCGCTGGACGCCGCCCGCCCGTGGGACAGGGAGGCGATCGAGCGTGGAGTCCATGTCCGCGCGCTGTACCAGAACTCGGTCCGCGGCGACCGGGGCATGCGGGAGTACATGGAGTGGTTCACGCAGATCGGCGCCGAGGTCCGGACCGCCCCGGTGATTCCCATGCGCCTCATCATGATCGACCGCACGACCGCGGTCGTCGTGCAACCGCACCCGCACGAGCTCTTCCTGATCCGCGAGACCGGCATCCTGTTCCCGCTCAACGAGTACTGCGAGCTGGTCTGGGCGTCTGCGGAGAGGTTCGAGGCGGCGGAGCGGGAGGCGGAACCGGACGCGTTGCCGACCAGTCAGGAGCTGGCACTGCTTCGGCTACTCGCGGCCGGCAGCATCGACGAGGCGGCCGCGAAGAAGCTGGGCATCTCCGTGCGGACCGTGCGCCGGATGATGGCCGACCTGATGGAGCGGTTGGGAGCGACGAGCCGGTTCGAGGCGGGGTACAAGGCCACAAAACGGGGCTGGCTCTGAGAGGTGGAGAGATCGGGGGGCGCGGCGGGCTCCAAGGGAGCCTGCCGCCCTGGGGCGGGGCCAGTGTGGGCCCGTGGCCCCGCCACAGGGGTTCAGGCAGCGGTTTCGCGATACCGCGCCGAGGGCCGGGAATCTGGTGGGGGATCCGGCTCGTGACACTGAGTCTGCCCTACCCGGCAGGCCGGTCTGAAGGGGTTCACAGTGGCATGACCCTGCCGGGCAGCAAGCTGCCAGACCCCGGTAATGACCTGCACTTTCGCAGAATTTTGACGTCGGCGGGAGCACGCTCGAAGGCCCTTCACCAACCTCGGTGAAGGGCCTTCGAGCTTGTCCCGGGCTTCTTTCGGCCACGAATGAACACGGTGGCGGGCACCGCCCGCCCCACCTTTAGACGGCGACGGGCTCCGCGTCCTCGCCGTGGCGGCTGCGAATCTCGTGGGTGATCTTCATGGAGCAGAAGTGCGGGCCGCACATGGAGCAGAAGTGGGCCTGCTTGGCCGGAGCGGCCGGCAGCGTCTCGTCGTGATAGGCGCGGGCGGTGGCCGGGTCAAGGGCCAGGTTGAACTGGTCCTCCCAGCGGAACTCGAAGCGCGCGTCGGACAGGGCGTCGTCCCACGCCTGGGCGCCGGGGTGGCCCTTGGCCAGGTCGGCGGCGTGGGCGGCGATCTTGTAGGCGATCATGCCCTGCTTGACGTCCTCGAGGTCGGGCAGGCCGAGGTGCTCCTTGGGCGTGACGTAGCAGAGCATGGCGGTGCCGTACCAGCCGATCATGGCCGCCCCGATGGCGGAGGTGATGTGGTCGTATCCGGGGGCGATGTCGGTGGTGAGCGGGCCGAGCGTGTAGAAGGGCGCGTCGTCACACAGCCGCTTCTGCAGCGCCACGTTCTCCTTGATCTTGTGCATCGGGACGTGGCCGGGACCCTCGATCATCACCTGCACGTCCATGTCCCTGGCCAGCCGGCCGAGCTCGCCGAGGGTCTCGAGTTCGGCCAGTTGGGCCCGGTCGTTGGCGTCGTAGATGGAACCGGGGCGCAGGCCGTCGCCGAGGGAGTAGGTCACGTCGTACGCGCGCAGGATCTCGGTCAGTTCGCCGAAGCGCTCGTAGAGGAAGTTCTCCCGGCGGTGAGCCATGCACCAGGCGGCCAGGATCGAGCCGCCGCGCGAGACGATGCCGGTCTTGCGGCGGGCGGTGAGCGGCACGTAGTCGGCCCGCACGCCCGCGTGCACGGTCATGTAGTCCACACCCTGCTCGCACTGCTCGATCACGGTGTCCCGGTACACCTCCCAGGTCAGGTCCTCGGGCCGCCCGCCGACCTTCTCCAAGGCCTGATAGATCGGCACGGTGCCGACCGGGACCGGGCTGTTGCGCAGGATCCACTCCCTGGTCTGGTGGATGTCCTTGCCGGTGCTCAGATCCATGATGGTGTCCGCACCCCACCGGGTGGCCCACACCATCTTCTCCACCTCGTGCTCGATCGAGGAGGAGACGGCGGAGTTGCCGATGTTGGCGTTGACCTTGACCAGGAAGGCCTCGCCGATGACCATCGGCTCGATCTCGGGGTGGTTGACGTTCGCCGGGATCACCGCGCGGCCGGCGGCGACCTCCTCGCGCACCGTCTGGGCGCTGACGCCCTCGCGCAGCGCGATGAACTCCATCTCGGTGGTGATCTCGCCGCGACGGGCGTAGCCGAGCTGGGTGGGGGCGCCGTCGCCGGCCCGGGCGGCCCGTTCGGCCGTCCAGGGGGCGCGCAGCTTGGGCAGACCGGCCCGTACGTCGGTGCGCAGGTTCTCGTCCGTGTACGGGCCGGAGGTGTCGTACAGCAGGATGCTGCCACCCGTGCTGAGGACGACCTCGCGCATCGGCACCCTGAGGGTGTCGTGCGCGTCGGTGAGGTAGGTCTTGCGGAGGACTTCATTCGGAGACAAAGCAGCCACGGCTGCGCTCACACTCCCTACGCCGGCATTACCCGGACAGGTTCATGCGGTCGGCGTATCGCCCTCTCAGCCCGGATCCGCCCCGAGCTCCCGCGGTTGTTCGGTTGTCTCCGCCAGCGTAGCGCCTCCCCCCTGGCGGCACGACGGTGCCCGCGCGCTCCCCGTCACTCACCCGTGCGCGCGCTCGACACGGGTGCGCGGTCGTGTCAGAAGTCGCGCTTCTTCTGCAGCTGCCGCCGGCGGTAAGCCGGAATCGACATCATGAAGCGGTGGTAGGCGACGTAAAGCGCGCCGACCGCGACCGCACCGAGGGCGATGAACAGCAGGGAGTGCAGCGCCCAGCTGATGACCGATACCACGATCGATCCGACGATGAACACTCCGGCGACCACCATGACCGCCTTCAACCAGAACGGCATCTCGCTTTCCCTACCCCTTCGAAATCTGTGTACGTCCTATGGGGAGAACGAGCGGCGGGTCGCCGGCGTTCCCTCCCCAAGCCACGATATATCGCGTTCGCGGTTCGCGCCAGCAGTCTGGCCCCCCGGGCGCGGCGGCGGGCAGGCGCGCAACGGGGACGCGGGAGCCGCACGCGCCGCCGGGGCGCGGCCCGGATTCGGCGCGCGCAGGGCGCGCGGAGGGCAGGGCGAGGAGGCACGCGGCGCCGTACGCGGAGCACGCGACGTGCGCGAGGGCGCCCGAAAGGCACGGGGAGAACCCACCCGGGCCCGCGGACGGGCGAAAGCGTTCAGCACTCGAGAACGCTTCGAAAGCGTTCGAAGGCATTCGGAAAACGCTCCCGAGGGAGCCGTGCCCACCACACGGCTCCCCGGATGCGCTTTAGCCCGCCGGCTCGTAAAACGACGATCCGGCGGGCTGGACAAGCGTGAAGGGTGCTACTCAGGCCTTCTTGGCCCGCGAGGCGGTCTTCTTCGTCGCGGCCTTCTTGGCCGGACGCGTCACCGCCTTCTTCGCAGGGGCCTTACGAGCCGGGCGGGCGGCCGGAGCCTCCGCCTCGGCGAAGGAGGCCTTTCCGTCCGCGAACGCGGCGCGGCACTTCTCCAGCAGCTTGCGCAGCGTCGCCTGGTCGGTCTTGGACAGCTGGCCGGCGAGCAGCCCCTCGACCTCCTCGACCTTCTTGTCCGCGCGCGCGAGCAGGCTCTTGCCGCTGCGGGTGATGGTGGTCTCCATCGCCCGGCCCTGACCGGGCACCGTGCGGCGCTCGATCAGACCCTTCACCGTGAGGTTCCCGAGCACCGTGGTCATCGTCTGCGGAGTGACCAGGCATTGGCGGGCGAGCTCCGCCCCGCTGATGCCCGGCGTCTCAGCGATCACCAACAGCGCCGAGTACTGCGGGACTGTCAGACCCATGGGTCGCAGCACCGCGTCCTTAGCTCCGGAGAGCTCTTGCTCAAGGCTCTTGACCACGTGGCCGAGCCGGTCATCCATTGCTGTCATAGCGTCGATCATATCCTGTGTCGCACAAAATGCCCGTTTTTGCGTCGGGCCCTGACGCGTACGGGTGATACACAGCGCCCTGCGAGCGCCACCCGGGTTGTGTGCAACAGCTTGCCACAGGTTCTCGACCGCAGGGTGCGGATTGGGGCAACATTCGCCCATGAAGAAATTCGTCATCAAGATCGGCGTGAACGCAGTAGCACTCTGGGTGGCCTCGCTGATACTGAAGTCCGGCATCACCTTCGACCGAGCGGGTGGGTCCAACGTCCAACTGGTCGAGACGGTGCTCATCGTGGCGCTCATCTTCGGCTTGGTCAACACGTTCATCCGCCCGATCGTGAAGCTGTTCAGCCTCGGCCTGATCGTGCTCACCGTGGGCCTGATCACCTTCGTCATCAATGCTCTGATGCTGATGTTGACCTCTGCCATCTGTGGGCACTTGGCCGTCCACTTCCACGTGAAGAACTTCGTCGCCGCGCTCATCGGCTCGCTCATCATCACCGCGGTTTCGATGGTGCTGCACACGGTGCTGCCGGACGACGCGAAGTGAGCAAGCCCACAGCGTCCATCCGGCGGTCTCGAGCGGCGGGCCGCTGATCGGAGCCGGTCGGATCCGTACTACGGTTGCCTGGCAGACTTCGAAGTGTGCCGGTCCTGACGGCCACACCGACGCACGCCTGAAGCGAGGGAACCACGTGACATCCGCGGGAGCGAGGACGCCGACGTCCGCGCGCACGCCTGCCCCCACGCGCGTCCGTTCGGCCCTATGCCGGGCCCGGGGCACCCGGTGATGATCGGGGACCGGGTGGCCGCCGTGCTCGGCGCCAAGGTGGCCGGGGTGACCGCGCTCGGCACGGGGGCCGGGGGCAGCGGGGTCTACCGCGTCTCCCTGCTGTCCGGCGAGACCGTGTTCGCCAAGTCCTACCAGGGCGAGGCACCCGGCTTCCTCGCCGCGGAGGCCGCCGGCCTGCGCTGGTTGCGCGAGGCCGACGGGGCGCCGGTGCCCGAGGTGCTCGGCGAGTGCGAGGATCTGCTGGTCACCGGCTTCATCACGCCCGGACGGCCCACTCCGGCCGGGGCCGAGGCGTTCGGCCGGGAACTGGCCACGATGCACGCGCGCGGCGCGCAGTCCTTCGGAGCCGCGTGGCCGGGTTATATCGGGGCCCTGTCGATGGACAACACGGAGTCCGACGACTGGGCCGCCTTCTACACCGAACGGCGGGTACTGCCCTACCTGCGGGCGGCAGTGCGCCGCGGCGCGCTGGACCTGGACCAGGCCTCGCTGGTGGAGCGGGTGTGCGGGCGGATCGAGGAACTGGCCGGACCGCCGGAACTGCCGGCCCGGCTGCACGGGGATCTGTGGGCCGGCAACGTCCAGTGGGATGTCAGAGGTCGAGCCTGGCTGATCGACCCGGCGGCGCACGGCGGGCACCGCGAGACCGATCTGGCGATGATGGCCCTGTTCGAGACCCCGCTGCTGGAGACGACCCTCGCCGCGTACGACGAGGTGCATCCGCTCGAGGACGGCTGGCGCGAGCGCGTGGCCCTGCACCAACTGCACCCGCTGCTGGTGCACGCGGCCTTGTTCGGCGGCTCCTACGGGGAGCAGGCCGTGGCCGCCGCGCGGCAGTACCTCTAGCCGGCGAACCTCCAGTCGGCGATCCACAGCCCCGGCGGTCCGTAGCACGCCGCCACGGTCCGGTTGCGCCCGGTACGCCCTACTGCGTCCGCAGCTCGATCAGGACACGATTCGGACGCGGACGGGCAAAACCTGAGTCATAGCCGGTACAGGGAGTGGACGAGCACCGATTAGAGTGGCCGCTCGGTGGGGCTCGAGCCGGTTCGAGGCGATCCGGGAGAATCACGAGGAGCTTGCCCAATGGAGTACTGCAATCAATGCGGTGAACTGGTAGAAGGGCGCTTCTGCCGCATGTGCGGCGCACCGACGGCCGTGGCAGCCGCTCAGGCGGCCGTGCAGGCGTCGGTCACGGGAGCGGGCTACGCGGGCGGCTACGGCCCTGCCGTGGCCGAGGCTCAGGCCGTCCAGGCCGACTCGACCCAGTTCTACGCCGAGCCGCTCTACGAGGCTCCGGTGGCCCAGCCGAATCCGGGCACCCCGAGCGAGTTCGACGGCTTCTTCAGGTCCGAGGACGGTTCGCCCTCGCCGCACGCCCACACGCAACTGCTGCCGCCGGTCCAGGCCGACTACCGGATGGATCCGCCCGGCGGCTCCCGCGTCCCGCCCACGCCGCCGGAGTTCCCGGACGACGAGGACGAACAGGACGCACGCCACCAGCGCCTGCTGATGTACGGCACGCTGGGCGCGGTGCTGCTCGCCGCCGCGGTCATCCTGGGCATGCTCTACCTGGGTGGCGGTGACAACCCGGTGGGCAACGCGTCCGGCACCGGTACGGCGGGCGCGACCCCGAGCGCGGGCGCGACCTCCACGGCCGGCTCGGGCGCGGTCGTGGTGCCGACCCAGAGCGGCGGCAAGCTGACCACCAGCGCGGCGCCGAGCACCGCCCCGTCCACCACCGCCGCGGGCGGCTTCAGCGGCGACACCCTGCCGCTGGGACCGGGTTCGCAGGGCAGCCTGGTCCGGTACGTGCAGGAGCGGCTCAAGGCGCTCGGCTACTATCACGGCTCGATCTCAGGGAGCTTCGACCAGGCGACCGCCTTGGCGGTGCAGCAGTTCCAGGGCGCCGCGGGTGTGACCGGTGACGCCGCGAGCACGGTGGGCCAGCACACGCTGGTGGCCCTGATCGCGGCCGGGGACACCCCGACCCTGCGCGCCGGCAGCCACTCGAGCGCCGTGAGCCGGCTCGACCAGGCACTCAACGAGGCGCTCGGTACGCAGCTCACGGCCTCGAACCGCTACAACGCCACCACGATGGCCGCGGTGATGCGCTACCAGAGCTCGGTCGGGCTGATGCCGACCGGCCAGGTGGACGCGGCGACCTGGGCCAAACTGCAGAGCGGGACGCTTTAGGACGCGCGGCGAGGCGGGACGCGGGACGACGGCCGAGATCCGCGGATGTCAGCCGTCGAGCCCGGCCGCGGCGACCAGGCGGTCACGTTCGGCCTGGTCGATCGCGGTCCAGCGGGTCGCGCGGATCGCACCCTCGAGCGCCAGCAGAGTGTGCACGCACTCCTCCGGCGGAGTCTGTTCGGCGATCAGCTGCCAGACTTCGAGCGCACCCTGGCGCTTGAGTTGTTCGAGCGACTCGATCCCTACGGAGCGCAGCCGCGCCGAGAGCACCGGCCCGATGTTGACGGCCCGATCTATCGACAGTCCGTGGATGACAGTTCCCACCGAGCTCACCCTCTACCCGATCCGCGCTCGCGCGTGCTGGAGAAAACATTCCGTGACGGTGAAACCACCATCTCCCCGGTATCGCGTCACGGCCACCCGAATCGGCCTTGCGGGTCACGGCCCGTCATACCCGGAGCCCCCACTGCTCACTTTGTATCGATCGCATGTCAGAACCACCCGATACGCTCATGGTCCGCGCAGGTCACGTTACTGTGACCAGTGCGAATCAGAAATGGAGGGGTCATGGACGTCGCCCAAATAGGCGTCTCGACACCGACGACGCCCGTGACGTTGGAAGACACCGTCACGGTCGCCGAGGCTGACCTGGCCCAGGCTCAGATAGATCTCGAGCACACCCGGGCCCAGCTCGACCACCTGACCCGGCAGCAGCACAGCCAGCTCGGGCCGCTCTACGACCGGCTCGACCAGCTCGACCTGGACATCGCCGGCCTGCGGGCCACGCTCACCGGCGCTCCGGAGGACCTGCGCAGGCTCCAGGCGCTCTACGGCACCGGGCCCTCGGGGCCGGACCCGCTGACCGACCCGCTCCCGGTCGCCGCGCCCGCGGTGGACCCGGAGTACACCAGCACCCTGCGGTTCACCGAGCCCGAGGTCGCGATGGCCGAGGAGATCAGCCCGGCCAAGGTGGCCCAGCGCATCTACCGCGAACTCGCCCGCCGCGCCCACCCCGACCTGGTGCAGGACCCGGTGGACAAGGAGCGGCGCAGCGCGTTCATAGCCCGGGTCAACGAGGCCTACCGCAAGCTCGACCTCTACGAGCTGCAGCGGCTGGCCGAGGAGTGGGCCGTGGTGAACAACACCGGCCCGACCGATCCGGCCGTGCGCCAGATGTGGCTGCGCCAGCGGCTGATCTGGCTCAAGGCGCGCACCGCCGAGGCCAGGGTGGAGCGCGAGACGCTGCTGTCCAGCCCGATCGGCCAGCTGCTGCTCGAAGTCGGCGCGGCCCTCGTCCTCGAGGTGCTCTCGAGCCGGCTGTGGGAGCAGATCAACAGCAAGGAACAGGCGCTCAACCTGCTGCGCCAGCAGCTGCTGATGCCGCAGTAGGACAGGCGGCCGGCGAAAAGTCAGAACGTCGGGAAGCCGCCCGGCCCGCGGCAACGGGTCCGGCGGAATCTCGCGCGATGCCCCTGACCCTGCCCGTGACCCACGAAGCCGGACCCCGCGGCCGCAACCCACCCGCCAACCCGGCGGCGGCTACCGGAACTCGGCGGACAGGCCCGTGGCCACGGCCAGGCCGGTGGAGCGGTCGAGCAGGTAGGTGCTGAGGCTGTCGGTGACCGAGCGCGGCTCGATCATCAGGTCCTCGATCCCCGGCCCGAAGCGCGCGGTCAGCTGCGGCCGGCTGAGCGCGGTGACGTCGGTCTGCGCCACGATGTTGAACCAGTGGCGCACCGCGGCGGGCCAGTCGCCCTGGTTGTTGCGCGGCGGCGGCTCGAGCAGGTCGAACACCACCCGGGGTCCGCACAGCGCGGGCCCGAGGGTGACCAGGGTGACCGCGACCGAGTCGCTCACCGCGCACAGGGTCTCGTAGGCGATCAGGCCGCCGAGCCCGTGCCCGACCACGACCTGCGTCTCCGCGCCGATGCAGCCCTGGGTGCGGTCGCGCAGCTCGTGCCGGTACTTGCGGTCGGTCAGGTAGCGGCGCAGCTGGGCCGCGCCGCCCGCGGGCGGCTTGGGCTGCCGGCTGAAGTGGGCCGTGCCGCGCAGCGCGGTGGCCGCGTCCGGGACCGCCTCGCCGCGGCCCTGGCCGGTGCGCACGGCGGCGGACCACCAGCCCTCGAGCACCGAGCGTTCCAGGGCGAGCCCCTCCACCGGGATCGGGCCGGACTCCGGCCGGGCGCGCAGGTCGGCGAACTCGACCACGGTGATCCGGTCGGCCGCGGGCACCTGGCCGCGCACCGCCCGCAGTGACGAGACCAGGGCGGCGGCGATGCGGGGCAGCCCGGCATCGGTGTCCGGGTCCGGCACCACGACTATGACCGCCATCCGTGGCCCCCCTCGGGGTGTGTGTTGCTGCGGAGCCGGGCGCGGCGGAGCCCTCCCGCCGTCTCGTCGACCCCGTCTTACCGTGTCGGACCTGCCGCGTGCCGGTCCTGACTGAGCGTCAGATCATCGTATAGCTCCAGCGTAACCGAAGCACGACCTCGGGTGAGGGCACGGCGGCGCCGGAGCGGCGAAACGCACAAGTTGTTACCTACCGGTTACCGCCGCGCACGTCCGCGAGCCAGTCCCGCGCCTCGACGAACTCCGCGTCGGTGGTGCCCGGGCGGATGCTCGGGGCCTGCCGGTCCGCCCGCGGATAGGAGCCGAGGAAGCGCAGCCGGCCGCTGTTGCGGCGCAGGCCCTGCAGCGCCTCGCCGACCCGCTCCTCCTCGACGTGGCCCTCGCAGTCGATGAAGAAGTAGTACTTACCCATGGCCTCGCCGGTGGGCCGGGACTCGATCCGGCACAGGTTCACCCCGCGCCCGGCGAACTCCTCGAGGATCTCCATCAGCTCGCCGGGGTGGTTGTCGCGCAGGCCCACGGTGATCGAGGTCTTGTCCACGCCGGTGGGCGCGGTGGGCCGGCCCGGGCGGGTGACCACGACGAAGCGGGTCTGCGCCGCGGTGTCGGAGATGTCGTCGGCCAGCACCTCGAGCCCGTACCTGGCCGCGGTGAACGCGCCGGCCAGCGCCCCGTCGAAGACCCCGTCGCGCACCTGCCTGGCCGCGTCGGCGTTGGACGCCGCGGTCTCCCAGCGCGTGTCCGGCAGCTGCCGGGTGAGCCAGCGCCGGCACTGCGGCTCCGCGACCGGGTGGCTGGCGACGGTCTTGACCTGGTCGATCGGCGTGCCGGGGCGCACCAGCAGCGCGAAGGTGACCGGCAGCAGCAGCTCCCGCACGATCATCAGCGGCTCGCCGTTGGCCAGTTCGTCTATGGTCGCGGTGACCGCGCCCTCCACCGAGCTCTCCATCGCGGCCACCGCGGCCTCGCACTCGCCGGTGCGCACCGCGTCGAAGGCCGCGGGCACCGAGGGGTAGGGCACGGCCTCGACCTCGCCGCCCTCGGGCAGGGCGAGCAGCGCGGCCTCGGTGAACGTCCCGGACGGGCCCAGGAAGGCGTAACGCGGCGTGTGCGACATGTGGCCAACCTAGCGCCCCGGCCCGGCGCCCCGACGGCCTTCTCAGCCATCGGGCACCGCCGCCCTACTCGATCGGCGCGCCGGACAGGATCCGGGCGAAGTCGGCGCGCAGCTGCGGCACGGTGATGTCCTCCACCAGCCACTCGATGTGCGCCTTGCCGTCGGAGGTGTAGCCGAGCACCTGCAGGCCGTGGGTGACCTGGTAGTCGCCGGACATCACGGTGGGCTTCTCCACGTCCACGCCGACCGCGGTGCCGGAGTCGTGGATGACGTCCCAGGAGGCGGTCAGGCCGGTGGAGCTCGGCAGGTCGAAGCGGGCGAGCCAGGCGGAGAGCACAGGCACCGTGTCGCGCCACGGGTCGGTGGTGACGACGTCGACGGTGATCCGGCTCTGCTCGGCCTTCGGCAGTCCGCGCCAGGCCGCGCTGATGTCCGCCATGGTGGTCGGGCAGTCGTCGTCGCAGTGGGTGAAGCCGTAGAACACCAGGGTCAGGTCGCCCTTCGCGGGCGCCTTGATGCTCTCGGTGCCGCCGCTGGTGGCGCTGAAGGTCCCGGACGGCAGCCCGTAGGGCTTGGTGAGCACCGGACCGTAGTACGCCGAGGTCGGCCCGATCTGGGTGATCTGCGCGGTGGGGCTCTGCGTGGAGCCGCTCGACGAGCAGCCGGCCAGCCCCGCGGCCAGCGCGCCGCCGAACGCGGCGAGCGCGGCGATTCGTCCGTTGCGGAGGAGTTTCACAGGCTCGATGGTGTCATGCCCGCCGCGCCCGCCCGGCACCGGGGTCCCGGGCCCTCTACGCTGCGTAGAACTTCGCCGCACCCGGGGCGATGGAGTCCGTTTCGGGGCCATTCGGGCGAATTTGAGAGGCCCGCCCGGGAGTTTTCGCGGGCAGTGATGGCGTATTGATCCGAGAAGCCGGTAATACCTATCTGCGTGTCCTGAAGACGCGGGAGGTAGAGCTCGTGGTGGACGTGAACTGGACCCTGCTGCTTCCGCGCGAAGCGCAGAGCGTGGGCAAAGCACGACGCATGCTGAGGGACACCGCCGACCTCGTCGGCATGGATCCCGACATCACCTTCGACCTCGGCGTCGCGCTGACCGAGGCCTGTGCCAACGTGATCGAGCATTCCGGACCGGCCGAGGGTTACTGGGTGGCCGCGGGAATCAGCTCGGACCGATGTTGGGTGGACGTCATCGACAACGGCGTCGGGTTCGCCCCGCGCCGGCTGGTGGAGGTGCGCGGAAGCCGGCGCCCGGCCGCGGCCGTGGCCACCGCGCCCGACATGGCCGAGTCCGGCCGCGGCCTGATGCTGATCGAAGCCCTCTGCGACCGGGTGGACATCCGCAACCATCCGGCGCGCGGCGCGATGATCCACTTCGAGCGCGACCTCAAGCCACGCGAACCGGTCGCGGCCTGACACAATCGCCTCCGTGACCTCAGGCGGATCCGATCCCGCGCTCGACCCCGCGTTCGACGCCGTCGTCCTCGCCGGGGGCGGGGCGCACCGGCTCGACGGCACCGACAAGCCGGCCCTCGAGATCGGCGGCGCCACCCTGCTCGACCGGGTGCTGGCCGCCTGCGCCGAGGCGGACCGGACCGTGTGCGTGGGGCCGCGGCGCCCGACCGCACGGCCGGTGAGCTGGACCAGGGAGAGCCCGGCCGGCGGCGGCCCGGTGGCGGCGCTGGCCTCCGGGCTGGCCCACGTCGCGGCCCCACTCGTGCTCGTACTCGCCGCCGATCTGCCCTTCCTCGACCCCGTCGTGGTGCGCGCCCTGGTGCGCGCGGCCGCCGACGGGGCGGACGGCGCCGTGCTCACCGACGCGGACGGCCGGGACCAGTGGCTGGCCGCGTGCTACCGGCACGCCGCTCTCGCGGTGGGTCTGGAGCGGCTGCGGGCCGAACGCGGCGCGCTGGCCGGCGCCTCTCTCAGGACCCTGCTGTCCGACCTCGAACTGAGCCGGGTGCCGGATCCGGACGGGCTCGGCTTCGACTGCGACACCTGGGAGGATGTGCGTCATGTTCGAAGACTGGTTGAAGACGGTCGCCCTGATCAGCGAGCGGCCGGAACTGGATCTGACTCCTGATCAGCAGTCGCTGGTGCTCGACCTGGCCCGGGAGGCCGCGCACGGCGTGGCCAGGCCGGCCGCCCCGCTGACCACCTTCCTGGCCGGCTACGCGCTCGGCGCCGGGGCCGGACTCGAGGACCTGTCCGCGCTGGTGGCGCGGCTGAGCGAGGCCGCGCAGGCCCACGCCGCGGCCGCGAGCGCCGGCGACGCGGCGCCAACGGAGTAGTACGCACATCCCGGCGCCCTCACGCGGGTAGCCACCGGCCGTGAACATCGGCGCGCGCCGGGCCGCGGTGGACCCGGACGTCCACCTGCCCGGCGGGCCGGTCCGGCCGCTGCGCTCGATCGGACTGCGCGTGGGCTTCTCGGTGTTCGCGCTCGTGCTCACGGTGGTCCTGGTCTACGTGGACCGGGACGGCTACAAGGACGCGACCACCGGCCAGATGTCGTTCGTGGACTGCCTGTACTACGCCACGGTCACCCTCTCCACCACCGGCTACGGCGACATCGTGCCCGCCACCGAGGGCGCCCGGCTGGTGAACGCGCTGGTGATCACGCCGCTGCGAGTGGTCTTCCTGATCGTCTTGGTCGGCACCACGCTCGAGGTCCTGGCCGAGGGCACCCGTAGGCAGTGGGACCAGCGGCGCTGGAGGAACCGGATGCAGGATCACATCGTCGTCGTCGGCTACGGCACCAAGGGCAGCGCCGCGGTCGAGACCCTGCTCAAGCACGGGGTGGCGGCCGAGCGGATCGTGGTGATCGACCACCAGCGCCAGGCCCTGGCCCGGGCCAACGCCGCGGGCCTCGTCTCGGTCTGGGGCGACGCCACCCGCAGCAGCGTGCTGGCGAAGGCCGAGACCGCGCGGGCGAGCACGATCGTGATCACCACCGAGCGCGACGACACCGCCGTGCTGTGCACCCTCACCGCCCGCCAGCTCGCCCCTGACGCCTTCATCGCCGCGTCCGTGCGCGAGGCGGAGAACGCGCCGCTGGTGCGCCAGTCGGGCGCAGACACCGTGGTGACCTCCTCGGAGATGACCGGCAACCTGCTCGGCGCCTCCACGCTCAGCCCCGAGGTGGGCGCGGTGGTGACCGACCTGCTCACCTACGGCCAGGGCCTGGACATCGTGGAGCAGCAGGCCGGACCGGAGGAGATCGGCCGCGATCCGCGCTCCTGCGCCCTGCCGGTGCTCGGGGTCATCCGCGGCGGGCGGATGCTGCGGTTCGACGACCCGTCCATCGGCGCGGTGCGGGCCGAGGACCGGGTGATCGTGGTGCGCCCGCGCGACCCGGCCGCCCCCGCCGAGGCATAGGCTGGCTGAATGAAGGCGATCGTGTGCAGTGAACCGGGCGGACCCGAGGTGCTGACCTGGGCCGAGGTCCCCGATCCCGAGCCCGGCCCCGGCGAGGTGCTCGTGGGCGTGGTCGCGACGGCCGTGAACCGGGCCGACCTGATGCAGCGGCGCGGTTTCTACCCGCCCCCGGCCGGCGCCAGCGACGTGCTCGGGCTCGAGTGCTCGGGCCGGGTGGCCCGGCTCGGCGAGGGCGTGACCGGCTGGTCCGTGGGCGACGAGGTGTGCGCGCTGCTCAGCGGCGGCGGTTACGCCGAACGGGTGGTCGTGCCGGCCGGGCAGCTGCTGCCGGTGCCCGCGGGCCTGGACCTCGAGGCCGCGGCCGGGCTGCCGGAGACCGTGTGCACCGTGTGGTCGAACGTCTTCATGACCGCCCACCTGCGCCCGGGCGAGCGGCTGCTCGTGCACGGCGGCGCCGGCGGCATCGGCACCACCGCGATCCAGCTGGCCAAGGCGTTCGGCGCGAGCGTGCTGGTGACGGTCGGCTCCGCGGCGAAGGCGCGCCGCTGCGTCGAACTCGGCGCCGACGCGGCCATCGACTACAAGACCGAGGACTTCGTGGCCAGGGTGGCGGAGCTGACCGAGGGCCGCGGGGTCGATGTGATCCTCGACAACATGGGCGCGAAGTACCTGGCCAGGAACATCGACGCGCTGGCGGTCAACGGGCGGCTGGCGAACATCGGGCTGCAGGGCGGGAACCGGGGCGAGCTCGACTTCGGCAAGCTCATGTCCAAGCGGGCCGCCGTGATCTCCACCACGCTGCGGGCCCGTCCGACCGAGGAGAAGGCGGCCATCGTGGCGGCCGTGCGCGAGCACGCCTGGCCGCTGGTGGCCGATGGGACGCTGCGTCCGATCGTGGACCGCAGGATCCCGCTGTCCGAGGCGGCCGAGGCGCACCGCGTGGTGGAGGCCTCGGACCACGTGGGCAAGGTCCTCCTGGTCGCGTAGTGGCCGACGAGTGGGAAAGGATGGACTCATGGCGGACATCGAAGCGAACACCCAACCCCCCTCGCCTTTCCGCGGCGAGAACAACGTCATCGTGGTAGGCCCGGACGGCCGCCCGGACGATCAGGAGCCATTGAACGACCAGGCCGAGGACCCGACCAGCGTGGCCGAGATGGTCGAGCAGCCGGCGAAGGTCATGCGGATCGGCTCCATGATCAAGCAGCTGCTCGAGGAGGTGCGCGCCGCGCCGCTGGACGAGGCGAGCCGGGCCAGGCTGGCCGAGATCCACCGCTCCTCGATCGCCGAGCTGGAGAAGGGCCTCGCGCCCGAGCTGATCAACGAACTCGAGCGGCTCTCGCTGCCCTTCGCCGAGCACGAGGTGCCCAGCGAGGCGGAGCTGCGGATCGCCCAGGCCCAGCTCGTGGGCTGGCTCGAGGGCCTGTTCCACGGCATCCAGACCGCGCTGTTCGCCCAGCAGATGGCGGCCCGCGCGCAGCTCGAGCAGATCCGCCGGGCCCTGCCGCCCGGTACGGCGGACGCGGGCGAGTACCAGCCGGGCAAGTCGGGCGCGGCCGGGCCGTACCTGTAAGAACCCTGTTCGTCGCGGGAGCGCCGGACGCAGCGCGCCGGCGCCGACCCGCCCGTCTACGAGTGCGCGGGGACGGGACCCTTGAATCAGGGCCCGTCCCCGCGGCGTGGGCGGATGGATAGGCGATGGGACCGGTGGTGCGGGTACGTACACGAACGCGGACGCGGGCGGCGGCACCGGGCACGGGGAGCGCGGCGCCGACGGCGGGTCAGCTCAGGGCGTGCAGGATCTTGTCGTAGTGGTGCGTCCACCAGACGATGAGCGCGGACTGGTCGGCGAACTGGACGCTCGGGCGCTCGTCGTGCAGGTCGTAGCGCCAGGTGAGCATCCAGAAGTCGGTCAGCCGCTCCCACCACAGCCGGTGCAGCGCCGCCGGTATCTCGGCGGCCAGCCACGGCCGCTGGTCCAGGTATCCGTGCACGTATTCGCGCACGAGTCCGAGGTCGAGCCGCCCGAACTCGACGAAGATGATCAACGCCGAGCGGATGAGCTCCTCCAGGCTGGGCGCGAGGCAGAGCCGGTCGAAGTCGACCAGCGCCCGCACCCCGCGCGGGCCGTACATGATGTTCAGGTCGTGGAAGTCGCCGTGGACCGCCCCGACGGTGAGGTTCACCTCGGGTCCGGGCCGGCGTCCGGCGAGCTCGCGCAGCAGTCCGATCCGTTCGAGCAGTCGGAACTCCGCGAGCTCGTCCACACCCTCGCGCACGCTGAGCCGGTCTATCCTGGCCAGCAGCCGGTGGGCGGTCTCGCTGGCCCGCTCCGCGCTTTCGCAGGGCAGGAACAGCGGTTGCGCGATCGGACCGTGCAGCCGGTCGAGCGCGTCGTGCAGGCGGCCGAGCAGGGCGCCGAGCTCCCTGCAGTCGGCCAGGTCGAGCTTGGAGCCACGCCGGTGATGGCCCTCCACCCAGGGGTAGAGCGCCAACATGCTCTCCCCCTCGCACTGGAGGGTCTCGCCCGCCAGGTCGGCGAGCGGGGCGGAGACCGGCAGGCCGGCATCGTGCAGCCGGCGGGTGATGTGGTGTTGGGCCCGGATCAACTCCGGGGTCTGGTTGAGATAGTCCTTCAGGAAGAACTTCCCGCTGTCGGTTTCGACGGTGTAGGCCCGATTCAACAGGCCTTCGGTGAGAGGCCGGATCGCTTGTACTTCAGTGACCCCGTAGCGCTGAAGCAGCAGCGCGGCCATTGCGAAGGGGCGCGCCATGGGGCTGAGAGTACGCGCCAGCGTACGCTCTCGACCCCGGTCGCGCGCCCCCACGCAAGGACTCGAAGAGGACTTTCACCGGACCTCGGGTTTCACCGCGCCCGGTGGAGTGAAAGGTCCAGTCTCAGACCGGCTTGAGCAGGTCCACGCCCAGGTAAGGACGCAGCGCCTCGGGCACCGTGACCGAGCCGTCGGCGAGCTGGTGGTTCTCCAGGATCGCCACGATGATGCGCGGCATGGCGCACAGCGTGCCGTTGAGGGTGGCCAGCGGGCGCACGCCGGACTCCTCGCGCATGCGCACCGCGAGGCGCCGCGCCTGGAACTCGGTGCAGTTCGAGGTGGAGGTCACCTCGCGGTACTTGCCCTGGGTCGGGATCCACGCCTCGCAGTCGTACTTGCGCGCGGCCGAGCTGCCGAGGTCGCCCGCGGCCACGTCGATCACCCGGTAGGGCAGCTCGAGCGCGTCGAGGAACTCCTTCTCCCAGCCGAGCAGCCGCTGGTGCTCCGCGGCCGCGTCCTCGGGCGCGCAGAAGGAGAACATCTCCACCTTCTCGAACTGGTGCACCCGGATGATGCCGCGGGTGTCCTTGCCGTACGAGCCGGCCTCGCGCCGGTAGCAGGAGGAGTAGCCGGCGTAGCGCATCGGCAGCCGGTCGGCCGGCAGGATCTCGTCCATGTGGTACGCGGCCAGCGGCACCTCGGAGGTGCCGACCAGGTACAAGTCGTCGTCGGCGAGGTGGTAGACGTTCTCCGCGGCCTGGCCCAGGAACCCGGTGCCCGCCATCGCCTCCGGCTTGACCAGCGACGGGGTGATCATCGGGGTGAACCCGTAGCGCACCGCCTGGGCCATGGCCAGGTTGCACAGCGCGAGCTCCAGCAGCGCGCCGACGCCGGTGAGGTAGTACTGCCGGGCCCCGCCGACCTTCGCGCCGCGCTCGAGGTCGATGGCGCCGAGCAGGCGGCCGATCTCCACGTGGTCGCGCGCCTCGAAGCCCTCGGTGGCGAAGTCGCGGGGGCGCCCGTGCTCCTCGAGCACGACGTAGTCGTCCTCGCCGCCCTCGGGCACGCCGGGCTCGACCAGGTTGGACAGGCCGAGCAGCAGCCGGTGCGCTTCCTGGGCCGCCTCGTTCTGGGCGGCGTCGGCGGCCTTGACCTCGGCGGCGAGCTCGCGGGTGCGGACGAGCAGCGCCTCCTTCTCGTCCTTGGACGCCTGGGCCACCTGCTTGCCCAGACCCCTCTGCTCATTGCGCAGGGCGTCGAAGTGCATGGCGGACGATCGACGCAACTCGTCGGCGGCCAGCACCTGGTCGACCAGGGCGGGGTCTTCGCCGCGGGCGCGCTGGGAAGCGCGGGCGCGGTCCGGGTCTTCGCGCAGGATACGGAGGTCGATCACAGGGCAAACGGTACCGGGTAGGGTGGGGTGATCGGTAATGCGTTCCACGGGTTCCCACCGGCGAGGAGTAACAGGTCATGTTCCAGCGCGGTCCCGGCGTCCCCACGGTCGAGGTCGGCGCCCTGTCGGCCGATGCGTACCTGTTGGACGTGCGCGAGCACGACGAGTGGGAGGCAGGCCACGCCCCCGCCGCGGTGCACCTGCCCCTGAGCGAGCTGATCGCCCGCCTCGACGAGGTCCCGGCCGACCGCGAGGTGCACGTGATCTGCAAGGTGGGCGGGCGTTCGGCCCAGGCCGTGCAGTTCCTCAACGCGCAGGGCCGGGACACGGTGAACGTGGCCGGCGGGATGCTGGCCTGGGCGGCCGCGGGCCTGCCGATGCAGGCCGCACCCGGCACCGAACCGTTCGTGGCCTGATTCCTTCGTTCCGCGCCGGGCGGCGGGCGCCGGCCTAGCCGAGGTCCGTCGGCTGAGCCGAGGTCCGTCGGCTGACGGGGCGCTCGGCCGCCGCCGCGTCGGCTCAGCGCCCGCGCCAGGTCTCCGGCCGCAGATTCGCCGGGATGCTGCGCGCGGCCAGGGCCATGGCCACGTCCCGGTACTGCCGTCCGCGGTGCAGCTGCGCGGCGAAGTCGGTGCCGGTGACCCGGTGCCGCAGCGGCACCTCCACCTCCAGCACCCTGACACCGGCGCGCAGCACGTCGATGGTCAGCCCGGTCTCCACGCCGAAGCCGTAGGCCAGCGGCAGCGCCGCCTCGAACGCCTCCCGGCTCAGGCAGCGCTGGCCGGAGAGCGGGGCGCTCGCCTCGAAGCCGACCGCGCGCCGGATGCCGTCCCTGGCCAGCTTCACCACGAACCCGTGTCCGCCGCCGGGGGTGTCCGAGGGCGGCAGGATCGCCACCGTCATCCCGACCTCGCCCGTGCGCACCGGATCGATCAGCCCGCCGGCCGCCTCCGCCGAGTCTTCGAGGTCTGCGTCGAGCAGCAGCAGGTGCCGCGGCGTGGTGCGCCCGTCCCGGCTCTCGATCGCGGCCAGCGTGCCCGCCCCGGTCTCCAGGGCCGCGCCCTTGCCCCGGTTGCGGCTGTGGCGCACCACGATCGCCCCGTTCTCCCGGGCGATCCGCGCCGTCGCCCCCTCGTCGCGCGACCCGTCGTCGACCACGATCACCAGGTCCACTCCGGGCAGCGATCGTGCCCCCCGCACCGTCGCGCCGATCCGCTCCGCCTCGAGGTAGGCGGGGATCACCACTGCCGTGTCGCTCATGGCAGACGAGTGTACGGGTACGGTCTTGTCGCGATTCGGTGAATCTACACGCCCAAACGAATGAACCGGGTATCGCTTCACCGCACGATAGGACTAGCATTCTCCTGACGCGCGATCGAGATCCAGCCCACGTCGCCGGCTCTCGGGTGTCGCGCTCTCGAAGCCACTCCTCTTGACGCAGAGCCTTGATCGATTCCCCGGTCGGCCCTGCCCGTACCACCCCCTGCCGTAGCACCCGTCACCACCGTGGGAGGGCCAGGCTGATGCCGGGCACGAACGAGAACCGCACCCCGACCCCCGCCGCCTCCGTCAGCTCGCTGCGACGCGGTCATGTGCGTTCGGTCGCGCTCGCGGCCGCCGTGGTCGGCGTGGTCGTGCTCCCCATCGCCGCGGCCGAGGCCAACCCCTCGCACGCCACGAAGCAGGCCTCTGCCACCGGCACCCCGGCCGCCGCCGTGCCCGCCACGGCCAGCGCGATGCTGCCGCAGTACTGCGGCACCGAGCTGTTCGGCTTCCAGAACAAGGTCTCCGCGCAGGCCTGCGTGGACGACCAGGGCGGCTCGGTCACCGGCACGGTCTACGTCAGCAACGGCACCGGCTCGCAGCTGACCGTGGTGATCAACCTGGTCTCCTCCACCGCCGGCGGCCCGCAGGCGCAGATGTCCTGCACCGTGGCGGCGGGCGACACCGGCGGCGTGTGCACCACCGACGCGCTCGCGGACACCGCGGGCACCGGCACCTTCGACGCGATCGCCGAGGCCGCCGAGGTCGGCGCCCCGCTCGCCGACGGCGTGGTGCACGTGGAGTCCGGCCAGGTCTCCCCGACCGACTCGACCGCGGCCCCCGCCCCGTCCACCTCGGCCGCGCCGTCCGTCTCCCCGGCCGCCTGAGTTCCGCTTCCTCCCGCGCCGACACCGCTGATCCGGTGTCGGCGCGCGGCTTTCACCTCCGTGTTCCCATCCGTGCGCCCAAGGTAGTTACCAACGAGTAGCTTCCCGCGTACGCTGGGGGCGTGAGCACTGTAGGCGACCGGCAGATCCTCAACGCGGCACGCGCCTGCGTGCTGGCCGCGGGCGTGCACGAGACCACCTTCAACGACATCGCCCGGCGGGCCGGGGTGAGCCGGATGACGCTCTACCGGCGCTACAGCGATGTCGGCTCCCTCATCAGCGAACTGCTCGGCCGTGAGTTCGCCCGGATCCTGCGCGAGCACACCCAGATCCCGCCCGAGGCGCCGCCGGACCCGCGCCCGGCCCGGCAGCGGCTGGTCGAGACGGTGCTCGCGGTGGTCGAGGCGTTCCAGGAGGACCCGCTGATGTCGCAGGTCCTGGACGCCGAGCCGGAGATCCTGATGCCGTATCTGTTCAACAAGTTCGGCTCCACCCAGCAGATCGCCATCGACCTGCTGGCCCACCGGCTCGACGCCGGCCACCGCGACGGCTCGATCCGGGCCGGCTCGGTGGCGGTGCAGGCGCACGCGATCGTGCTCACCGTGCAGTCCTTCATCGTCTCCGCCAGCGCCAGCGGCCCGGTGCCGGCCGACCGCCTGCGCACCGAGCTCAGCCTCATCCTCGAGGGCTACCTGCGGCCCTGCGCACCGGGAACCGGCGCGCAGTCGGCAGCCGGCTAGGTCGTGTCTTCAAAGGTTCGCCGGGGCCGCGACGCCTGCCACGCACGCTCGCGGCGTTGCCGGACCGCTTACAGACGACCGAGTATGCGCACGGCCCGGCGCCTTGCGAGCGCACGCGTCAGACGCCGCGGCCTGACCCGACGCCCCTTTGAAGACACTCCCTAGCGCAGCGTCAGCTGGCGGTTGGTCAGGCCCGAGCGGGAACGCCGCTCGGCGGAGGTCAGCGGCGCGTCGGTGGCGAAGGCGTTGCCCAGCCGCTCCGCCAGCGACGCGGCGGGCGCCTCCCAGTCGGCGGCCGGCTTGTCCAGCGCCAGGTCCCAGACCACGATCAGCCGGCCGCAGGCGCGCAGCGAGCCGGCGTACTTGCTGCCCTCGCCGAGCCGCAGCGCGTCGGCCGCGTGCAGCCGGGCCAGCGCGTCGAGCAGCGGCTCCTCGTCCTGTGGCATGACCCAGCGCAGGTGGCAGCGGTCGGCAGAACGGCGCACCCAGTACGCCGACTCGACCGAGCTCAGCCGCACGGTCGGCTCGATCGCGGCGTTGGCGCGCTCGAGCGAGATGGCCTGGTCGGCGGTGGAGGTGTCGCTCGGGTCGAACCAGTAGTCGAAGGTGTCGCGCAGATCCAGCTCCAGCGCGGCCTTCGGGTCCACCAGCGAGGCGAGCGGGGGCGTGGAGGGCGGGGCCTCCTCGAAGTCGAGGGTCTCGCCGGGCGCGGCCGCCAGGGCCCGCTCGAGCGCGTGCGCGAGGTCCCGCGCCGGATCGCCCGAGCTGTTGAGCGTCTGCGCGGCCACGACCACCTCACCGTCGGCCCGGCGCAGCGCCGGCACCGCGAGCGGGAGCACCGTCGCGAGCGTGGCGGGGCCGGCCGAGGCGTCCAGGAGGGTCAGCCGCGTCGTCGCGGCCGGAACGAAGGTGTGCAGGGCGATCAGGTCGAGTTCGGCGGCGAACTCGGCGAACGGCCGCGGGTTGAGCGGGACGATCTCGGCCTGCTCCCGGCCGTGGCAGGCCTTGTAGCGGCGCCCGGATCCACACGGACACGGCTCGCGCCCGCCGACCACCGGGATGGCCTCTCCCTCCGCGAGCTGGCGCGGACGTGCTGCCGGATGCTGCTTCCTGCCCATGACTCACCCTTTGTCCGGTGCGTTGCTGTGACCCGGAAAAGGATAGTGCCGCAGACGGGGTGCTTCAGGCGCGATGGGGATAGGTCGGCAGCAGCGGGATGACCTGCGCCGAGGCGGATGAGGTAGAGGTCGGCGGGTTCTTGTGCGGGTTCTTCTGCGGCCCCTGTTCGGCGAGCGAGGGCAGCGCCGTGAGGGTGCCGGTACTCGCGCCGGGCTGGCTCGCCCGCACGCCGCGTCCCCGGGTACGCCGGCCGGCGTGTCGGGCGCGCACGATCAGTTCGGCCCACACCGTGTACTCGTCCCCGCTCTCCTCCCGCTGCGAGCCCCAGCGGTCGGCGAGCCGGTCCACGATCTCGAGTCCGCGCCCGGCCTGGGCCGAGACGGACATGGAGTACGGCTTGGTCACGGGGCGGGTGGTGCCGCCCCCGTCGGTCACCTCGATCCGCAGCAGCCCGTCCCCGGTCAGGTTCCACGAGACCCGGATCGTGTCGCTGGTCAGAGCCCGCGCATGGCGCAGGGCGTTGGTGACGAATTCGGACAGTATCAGGATGGCGTCGTCGACCACCGTGCCCAGGACGTCGCGCTCGCTCAGATCCTGGGCGAGTTTCGCCCGCGCCTGGCGGACACTGACGGACGAGTGTGGCAGGTAAGCCTCGTAAGTGGTAGGCGCTACTCGGACTGCGGGCATGATCACCCCCATCGACCCCACTTTTCGTCTGAAGAAGCAATCCACCGGGCGGAGCACCGATCCCTCCGCGCTTGCATTCACAAGGGATTCGATGCCCTGCGTCCACAGGGTGGAAACGGCGGGCTTGCCCGCGCGGACGGTGCACATGGGGCGCGCGGGCAGCCTTAAGCGCCCCTTTCGCCGGAAATAAGGCTCTGGTACAAGCGATCGGCGCAGGTGGACGCGGCACATCGGAGCTCGGGGAGATCACCCGGGGTTCCGCTCAAGGACCGGTCGGGCCCCGAAATATTTGCGAAAGCTCCATGAAAACAAGCACGCGTAACAGGATGCTTACTCGGCGTTCCCATGCGAGCGGGTCTCGAGCTCGGCCCGCATCCGGCGCGGCCGGTTGGTGATCACGGCGTCCACGCCCAGGTCGAGGCAGAGGTCGAAGTCGGCCGGCTCGTCCACGGTCCACACGTGCACCGGCCGCCCGGCGCGGTGCCAGCGCTCGACACACTCGGGCCGGGTGCGCAGGATCTCCACCGAGGGCCCGGCGATCGCCGCCCCGGCCGGCAACGCGCCGCCGAGGGTGCGGTACATGAACGGCTCCATCAGAAACACGGTCGGCATGGCGGGCGCCAACCGGTGCACCCGCCGAAGCGCAGCCCGGGAGAAGCTCATCACCCGTACCGGCGTGGCCGACGCGTCCTGCCCGGGCCGCGGCACCCAGCCGTACTCGTCCAGCATCTCGATCAGCCGACGTTCCACCCGTCCGGCATAGCGCGTCGGGTGCTTGACCTCGATCGCCAACTCCACCCGCTTCGGATGCCCGGCCGCCAGGTCAAGCAGCCGCCGCAGCGTCAGGACCCTGCTTGCGTCCCGGTCGGGCAGCTCCACCGGCTCGCCCGCGGCCTCCGCGCCCTCGGTGTCCCGCGCGTCCCCCTGCTCGCCCGCGAAGCCCGGCTCGTCGGCCGGGGCGTGCCAGGAACCGAAGTCCAGCTCCTCCAGCCGGGCCAGCTCCAGCGCGGAGACCCGGCCGCGCCCGTTCGAGGTCCGGTCCACCCGGCCGTCGTGCACGCACACCAGGTGCCCGTCCGCGGTGAGCCGCACATCGCACTCGAGCGCGTCCGCCCCCGCCTCGAGCGCGGCGACGTACGCCGCGTACGTGTGCTCGGGTGCCTCGGTCGAGGCTCCGCGGTGCGCGACGATCTGCGGCGCGGCGGGGGCGATGCGTACAGAAGAGTGGCCCATCACCCCATGCTCTCAATTCCGTCGGAGTGTGACGCCACGCTTGGGCCCCCCGGGGTAGAAAATGCTCGCGAACTTCCGGCGACGATCAGTGGAGCGAACCACGATGGCCCACGACGCATCCGGCTGGACCGGACCGCAGTTTCTGGTCGTGACGACCAACGATGTGCCCGGCTTCCGCATCGAGCAGGTGCTCGGCGAGGTCTACGGCGTGACCGTGCGTTCCCGCAACGCGTTCAGCCAGATGGGTGCCGGCTTCAAGTCGATGCTCGGCGGCGAGCTGCGCGGCATGACCAAGGCCCTTGTCGACAGCCGCAACGAGGTGATGAGCCGGATGATGGCCGAGGCCCAGTCCCGCGGCGCCAACGCGATCATCGCGATGCGCTTCGACACCTCGGAGATGGGCAACGTCTGGACCGAGATCTGCGCCTACGGCACCGCCGCGCTCATCAGCCCGCTCACCTAGGGACTGTCCCAGGCGTCCGCAACCCTCAGGCCGCGGCCGGCCCGATCGCCGGCCGCGGCCCACTCCGTCCTGCTGCCTAGTGGCGGTCCGCAGACCCGCTGACGAGCAGCTTCGCACGCAGCCTCTGGATCGTCTGCGGGCTCAGGCCGAGGCCCTTGACCGCGTAGTTGTACATCGTCCCGTAGCTCGACTTGACCTGGTCGAAGCCGGCCTGCAGGTAGGAGGACTCGACCTCCATGAACGGCGTGTAGACGGCCGCCTCGGCCGCGGGCATGGCGCTCAGCATGGCCTGCACGGCGGCGGAGTCGAAGTAGTACTGGTTGCTCAGCAGGTAGTCCTGCATCACCGTGGACTCGGGCACGCCGAGCAGGGTGAGGATGACGGCCGTGGCCCAGCCGGTGCGGTCCTTGCCCGCGGAGCAGTGGTAGAGCGCCGCGCCCTTGCCGTCGGCGATCCCGGTCAGCAGCGCGCCGAACGCGGTCGTGGCGGTCGCGTTGGTGACGAAGTCGCGCTCGCCCTCCTGCATGTACGCCTCGGCCGCGGCCGCGCTGGTCACGCCGGAGATCGAGGTCACCGAGGTGTCCCCGAGCACGTTCAGGTTGGTGTAGGTCGCGCCAGCCGGCACCACGTCCGGCGATGCCGCGATCTCAGCGGTCGTACGCAGGTCGTAGTCGGCGGTGATGCCGAGCTGGTCGACCGTGGCCAGGTCATTGGCGGAGAGCGAGAGCGCCTGGGAGCGGTAGACCACGCCCATCTTGACCCACTGGCCGTCGGTGGTGCGGTACCCGCCGATGTCGCGCAGGTTCGGGTCGCTGGCCAGGCCGAGGTCGCGCACGGTCAGGACGAGCGAGGCGCCCTCGGACGGCACCAGCCGGATCCAGGAGCCGTAGGCGGCGGTCACGGTGACCGTGTCCGAGCTCTTGCCCGTGGCGACCCGGTGCGTCTGCGCGGACTGGGTCGAGCCGGCGTACACGGTCACGCCGCGCAGCTTCGAGGCCGCCCAGCTGACGGTCAGCGTGCCGCTCTTCGAGCCGGCGGTCACGGTGGCGGAGGAGAAGGGGACGCGCGCAAAGGAGTTCAGCCCCCGCGACGCGGCGGCGGGGTGGGCGGCGGGCCCGGAAGCCGCCGTGGCCGCGGTGGTGGTCACGCCGGCGAGCAGGGTCGCGGCGGCCGCGACGGAGGCCACCCGGGTGATACGCGAAACGGAGTTCATATCTCCGGAACGTAGGCCTCACCGGTGAACGACCGGTGATCACCCGGCGGCCGCGCAGTGGCCGCCGTCTCACCCTTCTCGCGGATTCGGTACTTTTCCGGTCAGGACGTCAACAGCCGTATGCCCCGCCCTCACCCCGCCGCACCTGCGCGAACCAGATCCACGAACGCCGGTCGAGTCCTGGTATCCCACTTCGCACTCGAGCTGCTGGACGTCCTCGATCGACAGGATCACGGCCTGGGCTTCCGACGGACCCGCGCCCGCCTCCGCATCGCCGAGACCGGCACCTTGACGACCCACGCCCCGAACACGAACAACAAGGCCACAGTGAAGATCGACGGAGCACCCCAGGCATACCTGAACCCGACCGGATAGACGTCCATCGGGTTGCCCGTATCGAGGGCGGCAATCTGCTGTCCAGGAGTGGTGAGCACACTCGATCCGTCCACACCGACGCCGTACCGCACATCACGACCGTCAGCCGAGACGAAGTCACCGACCCAGAAGCAGCCACCCTTGCCCTGCTCGCAGTACTGCGCGGTGAACGTGCCCCGCACGCCGTTGCCGAACACCGCGGAGAGCGAATCGAAAGTAGCCAGCCCCGCCCAGGCGAGACCCACACAGAGCAGCACCGGCGCGACGAACCGAATGAAGATGCCCCGGTCCGGCGCAATGTCCTCGACATTGGCCAACGTGAGCACAGCGCCACGTTCCGGCAGCGGACGCCGGTATGCCTTGCCCCTCGAATGCCCACGCTTCGCCATCAGCCCCCCCACCCCCCACGGCGATAGTCAGATACTCGGCGCATCGTACTGCGGGCCCACCCCCGGTCGCCGGGCCGGCGGCCTACCCCGTTTGCTTGGTGAAGTCGAAGTAGTCGGCGTCATCCGGGTCGCCAACCGTGACGAACAGGTCCGGGTGCTTCGCTGCGCCCCGTCGGGCTTGTGGTCCATATGCCGATCATGGCCGCCCGTTCCACCCGCATCCCGGCCGTCCGCCGACGGCCGCGAACCGAGCCGAGAACCGAGCCACCTACAGAGCAAGACCAAGGGCCGGCCCCGTTTCCCGGAACCGGCCCCGACGAAATCTGCCGCCTTACTCAGCGGCAACGGCATTCAACTCGACGAGCTGCAGGCGCCTCACGCTCTGCTGCCCATTGCTGGACGCTGCCGCAACCGCCGCTCCGGCAAGCCCGAACGCTCCCGTGATGGGGCCCCCGCTGGTCAGCAGGTGGCTGGACCCGCCCTCCGGAACGTTCACCGTGATGGCCTTGCCGCGGCTCCAGAAGGCGGCCCGCATCTGTACTTGGTGCTGCCCCGAGGTGACCTCGAATTCGACCTCGGAGTCGTCCCGGACCTTGCCCACCTTCACACCGTCGATATAGACGCCGTAGGTGCTGAGGCGGTCCTGGACGGTGTGTGCGCGCTGTACCCGAATATGCGCTGACATGCTTATCACCATTCTCATACGCGGCGAAAACAGCGAGAGTCTACAGACCGCCCCCACGCAGCACTAGACGGTGTCCGCCCGCGCCCGTCCGTCCCTCGGTGCAGAAGTCGTGAGGCCGGCCGCTCGCGTCGAGCAGCCGCCCAAGTAAGGAACCGGCACGAACCGAGGAAACCTCAGGCGACTGAGGATGCTTCGGCGAGCAGTCCATGGCCTTCCATGGACTGAAACCGTGCCGCGTATGTGCCGCGATCACCACGTAGGCCTGTGTAAGGCAGTCCAGGGATGAGAGACAGCTCAGGGCCGGTTCCAGAGGTCTGGAACCGGCCCTGAACTGCATAAGTACTACTCAGCGGAGGGCGTGGGATTCGAACCCACGAGAACGGTTCCCCGTCCTAGCAGTTTTCAAGACTGCCGCCATCGGCCACTAGGCGAGCCCTCCCGGCAGCGGCCAGTGTCTCACGGGTACCCACCCGGGGGGCAAGCCGCTTATGCGCAACCGTCACTTCGCGTCGCCGGCGCACAGCACCAGGCCACCGCTGCCGGACTGGCTGATGACGAAGGACTTCACGGTCCCGGTGACGGCGTCGCACTGGTTGGAGTCGGTGCCGTCGTACTCGGCGATTATCTTGTAGACGCCGGATCCGGCACCGCAGTCGACCACGTCGAGCTGCCCGCTGCCGGAGACCGAGACGCAGTCCCCGACGGCGAGATTCGTGTGCTTGCCGTCGCTTACCCAGTACAGATAGCCGGCGATGACCAGAGCCCCGGCCACGATCCCCCACAGCACCTTGCGTGACATGGGGAGCAGCGTAGCCGGGGCCCGTGCGAACGGCCTAGTCCGCGGTCAAGCTCAGCGCTCGACCTCGCCCTTGATGAACTGCTCGACGGCGTCGCGGGCCTGGTCGTCGAAGTACTGGACCGGCGGGCTCTTCATGAAGTAGGACGACGCCGACAGGATCGGGCCGCCGATGCCGCGGTCGAGGGCGATCTTCGCGCAGCGCACGGCGTCGATGATGACGCCGGCGGAGTTCGGGGAGTCCCAGACCTCGAGCTTGTACTCCAGGTTCAGCGGCACGTCGCCGAAGGCACGGCCCTCGAGGCGCACGTACGCCCACTTGCGGTCGTCGAGCCACGCGACGTAGTCGGACGGGCCGATGTGCACGTTGCCCTTGCCGAGGTCGTGCTGCAGCTGCGAGGTCACGGCCTGGGTCTTGGAGATCTTCTTGGACTCCAGGCGCTCGCGCTCGAGCATGTTCATGAAGTCCATGTTGCCGCCGACGTTCAGCTGCATGGTGCGGTCGAGCACCACGCCGCGGTCTTCGAACAGCTTCGCCAGCACGCGGTGCGTGATGGTGGCGCCGACCTGCGACTTGATGTCGTCGCCGACGATCGGCACGCCGGCCTCGGTGAACTTGTCAGCCCACTCCTTGGTGCCGGCGATGAAGACCGGAAGGGCGTTGACGAAGGCGACCTTGGCGTCGATGGCGCACTGGGCGTAGTACTTCGCGGCCTGCTCGGAACCGACCGGCAGGTAGCACACCAGGACGTCGGCCTTGGTCTCCTTGAGGACCTGGACCACGTCGACCGGAGCCTCGGTGGACTCCTCGATGGTCTGCATGTAGTACTTGCCCAGGCCGTCGAGGGTCTGGCCGCGCAGCACGCTCACACCGGTCGGCGGGACGTCGGCGATCTTGATGGTGTTGTTCTCGGACGCGTGGATGGCGTGCGCGAGGTCCTGGCCCACCTTCTTCGCGTCCACGTCGAACGCGGCGACGAACTCAAGGTCACTGACGTGGTACTCGCCGAACTGTACGTGCATCAGGCCGGGGACCCGCGAAGCCGGGTCGGCGTCCTTGTAGTACTCGACGCCCTGCACGAGGGACGAGGCGCAGTTACCCACGCCCACAATGGCTACGCGAACCGAACCCATGCGGTGAATGCTCCTTCAATCAGTCGATCTTCGCAGGGCGGAATGGTCGCGCCCTCGATCGTCAGGGGACAGGGGTGGATTGATCGGACTGGTTTGGTCCGGTCGTCAGGACGCAGGTGGACCCACCTGCTGCTGGTCATGCTCGGTGGCGATGAGCTCGTTGAGCCATCTGACCTCGCGTTCGACCGACTCCAGACCATGGCGCTGGAGTTCCAGCGTGTATCCGTCGATCCGCTCCCTGGTCTTGGTGACCTGTTGGCGGATCAGATCCAGCCTCTCTTCAAGGCGAGTCCTGCGGCCTTCGAGGATCCGTAGCCGGATCGCCGCGTCGGTGCGCCCGAAGAAGGCGAAGTGAACCCCGAAGTTCTCGTCCTCCCAGGCCGAAGGCCCGGCGTCGGAGAGCAGGCTCTGAAAGCGTGCCTCCCCGGCCGGGGTCAGCTTGTAGACGATCTTCGATCGACGGTTGGTCTCGACCCCGCGTGGCTCCACCACGGGCCGGTCCTCTACGATCCAGCCGCAGGCGGCAAGACCCTTCAGACACGGATAGAGCGTGCCGTACGAGAACGCGCGAAACGACCCGAGCAGCAGGTTGAGCCGTTTGCGCAGCTCGTAACCGTGCATGGGCGACTCGTGCAACAGGCCCAGCACGGCGAACTCGAGCACTCCCGAGCGCTTTGCCACCGGGCCCTCCCTCCGAGACTTATCCGTCGATGTATCGCTTCGATACATCCCCACGATAGATCGGACCGTACGCCACTGACAAGTCCACCCGCCGCCACGCCCAGCGGTATTGCTCCATTCCCCTGTTTATAAGGCGGAATCGGCGCCAAGGCGACGCGAACCGGACAGAACCTCACCCCGGCTCACCTACATCAGGCAAGCCGCGTACCCTGCTGGCAACCGCGCAGCCCGGGAGAGCCGTCTTCTTGGGGCGCACAGGTGGCACAGGTGGAGCAACGCCGAGGGAGCAGAACCGATGGGCGGATATCAGTACGGACGAGGCGACTCGACCGACGACGACCCCCGCTCCCGGGGGCAGGGCGGCGGTGGACGCCGGGGCTACGGCTCCTCCGGCGACGGTGATGGCGCGGCCGGCGGCGGGCAGTCGCCGCAGTCGCGCGGCTACGGGTCGGGCGGCGGTACCAGAGGGTACGGCTCGCCGGGCGCGGGCGGCGGGTCCGACCCGTTCGTCCAGCAACCCCCACCCACGCCGCAGCATCCGTCCCCGGGCGCCGCAGCGGGCTCGGGCGGCTCGGCGGGCTCGGGCGGCGGCACCCGCGGCTACGACCCGTACGGCGGCTCCCCGGCGCCCGGTGCGTCTCCGGCGGCCCCCTCGGGCGGCCGCGCGGCCGGCGGCGGACGTCGCGGCTACGGCTCGGGTTCCGGCTCGCGCGGACGCGGCGGTGCCGGCCACAACGAGCCGATCACTGGAGAGTTGGCGGGCGCCGGCACCCGGCCCTCGCCGGATCCGGGGGCGACCCGGGTCCAGGACGCGGCCGAAGTGGGCGCCGCGGTGCCCGAGCCGCGCCGCAGCCGGCTCGAGGAGCGCCGGGCCGCGCGCGGCGGGGACGTGCGCGACCCCAGCCAGACCAGGTCCGACCAGTACCCGGAGAGCGCGCTCAACGGCCGCTCGACCCGCAACGGAGCCGCCTCCCGAGCCGGAGCGCGTGCGCGTGCCGCCGGCGGCGGGCGCCCGGGCGGCCCGGTGAAGAAGACCGGTTACCACCGCTACTTCGACTACCCGCGCACCGGCAAGTACGGCTGGAAGCACTGGGCGCCCTCGATCAAGCAGGTCACCGGCTGCTTCCTGGCCGGGTTCTTCATGGTGCTCGGCCTGGTCGTGTTCGAGTACGAGACCGTGGTCATCCCGGACGTGAACTCGACCGCGTTCGCGCAGGAGTCGAACTTCACCTACGACGACGCCTCCACCTCGTTCGCCACGGACGGCCCGAGCAACCGGACCATAGCCGATTACTCGGACATTCCGATGATGATCCAGAACGCCGTGGTGGCCCAGGAGGACAAGACCTTCTGGACCAACCCCGGCGTCTCCTACACCGGCACTGCGCGCGCGCTGATGGTGGACCTGATGGGCGGCAGCCTCCAGGGCGGTTCGACCATCACCCAGCAGTACGTGAAGAACGCCTATCTGACCCAGGCTCAGACCACGTCCCGCAAGGTCGACGAGATCTTCATCGCACTGAAGCTGTCGCGGATGTACGACAAGAAGACGATCATGGCGGACTATCTGAACACCTCACCCTTCGGGCGAAATACCGACGGCATCGAGGCCGGCGTCAAGGCGTGGTTCAACATCAGCCTGGCCCAGATGAACAAGGAACCGGCGGCCGAACAGGCCTCCCAATCCGCGTTCCTGTCCATGATGCTCAACTCGCCATCGACGTACTCGGCCGGATGGGATCCAAGCCAGACCGCGGCCACCCAGAAGGCCGCGCAGACCGCGGCGCTGGGCCGGTGGAAGGACACGCTCTCCAACATGGAGGCGTACAAGCTGATCACCCCCGACGTCTACGCCCAGGCCGTGGCGAGCCCGCCCAAGGTCGTCGCGCTGAGCACCACGTCGGACAGCGAGAGCATGACCGCCGCCCAGATGAAGCAGGCCTCCCTGGACTGGCTCGACAGCTACGACTCCGCGCACAAGACGACGGACCCGAACGCGCCGACCAAGGCCGAGATCGAGGACAACGGCGGCTACACCGTCGTGACCACGTTCGACGCGAAGTACATGACCCTGGCCAAGCAGGCGGTGCAGACCGAGCTGCTGTCCAAGGAGACGAAGTTCGACCAGTCGACGCTGCAACCCGGTCTGGCCGCGGTGGATCCATCCACCGGTGACCTCGTCGCGTTCTACGGCGGATCCACCTACGAGAACAACGCGACCCAGCGAACAGCCCAGGGTGGATCGACCTTCAAGGCGTTCACCCTGGCCACGGCACTGACGAACAACTGGTCTCCGGACAGCTATCTCAACGGAAACGTGTGGCCGGACGTCACCGTCAACCCGGACGAGAAGACCCAGGACGCCGGAGCGCCGGACATCACCAACGACGGCAGCACGGCGAAGGTCGGCTGGATGACGCTGCAGCAGGCCACCGACCAGTCGGTCAACACCGCGTTCGTGCGCCTCGAGATGGCCCAGCCGAACAACTACACGTCGGTCGAGCAGATGGCCGAGCAGTTCGGCATGTCCTCGAGCACGCCGGGCTGGACCAGCAACCAGGGCGGCTGTGACAACGCGCGCTTCACCCTGGGCGTGTGCCCGACCGACCCGGCTCGCATGGCCTCGGTCTACGGCGTGCTCGCGGCCGACGGCACGCTGCACTCGCTGACGGAGATCAAGGAGATCAAGGAGCCGAACGGCGCCATCTGGAAGCCGCAGACGACCACGACCCAGGTCGTCAGCAGCAACGTCGCGGCCACCGAGACCAAGCTGCTGACCGGCGTCATCCACAACTCGGACGGCACGGCGAACTCCTCGTACCGCAGCTCCGGCCTCGACATGACCAACATCGCGGGCAAGACGGGCACGTCCACCATGGACTACACCGCCAGCACCAAGACCGCGATGAGCCAGGTCGGCTACAACAACCACGACGGCACGTTCACCACCGCCGGTATCTGGTTCGACGGATACAGCAGCAAGCTGGCCATCTCCGTCGGCATCAGCCGGTGGACGAACATCACGCTCAACGGGCAACAGGTGGCGACCCAGCTGCCCGTCGACAACATCGCCGACTCCGGCCTCGACTACGGTGCCACCTATCCGTTCGCGATCTGGGCCGACTTCATGAAGCAGATGCAGGGCACGTCGATGGGCGGCGACGAGACCTTCACCACGCCGCAGCCCAACCCGAACGCCACGGTCTACAACAGCCCGTCGGCCAGCCCGTCGCCGAGCCCGACACCGTCGAAGACCACGCAGTCGCCGGCTCCGCCGACCCAGACGCAGTACACGCCCACGGCCAGCCCGAGCGCCAGCTGCACGCCGAGCCTGATCGACCAGTGCGACGGCACCGGGAACGGCGGCGGCAGTACGCCGTCGGACTCGGCCTCGGCCAGTGCGTCGCCCAGCGACACCAGCACCGGTAGACGCAACGGCGGCGGAACCGGCGGCACATAGCCGCGGGACGCATGAAAGGTACGGCGCGGGCGCGACGGATCACCGTCGCGCCCGCGCCGTTTTCCTCACCGCACGCGAAATCCGCCCCGAGGGCGGGGGGCGCTTATCAGAAAGCGACGCTAGGGTTTGCGCATGACCGTCAGCACGAGCGCGTTCGACGACACGGACGAGACGCCGGAGCCCGGGCCGGAGCCCGGGGACCTGATCGCTCCCAGCCTGGACGACCCGCTGCCCAACCTGGGCGCCGAGGGCGTCGGCGGAGTGATGGGCAAGCGGGCCAGACTGCGGGCGAGCGTGCTCGCGCGCGGCACCGTGGCCTTCGTCCTGATCGTGCTGACCCTGCTGACCATGTCCGTGGGCATCGGGATGCGCGAGCCCTGCTTCAACACCGCCTGGACCGGCGGCGGGAACCAGCAGTACACGCACATGTGCTACAGCGACATCCCGTTCATGTACCAGGGCCGCGGGTTCTCCAACGACCAGGTCCCGTACGTCTCGACGAACCAGAGCGACTACCTCGAGTACCCGGTGGTCACCGGCGCGGCGATGGAGACCGCGGCGCTGATCGCCCGGCACATCCCCGGCGACACCAACAACCAGGGCCGCTGGTTCTACCTGATCACCACCTGGTTCCTGCTCGCCTTCGCCTGCATCACGGTGGTGGCGCTGGCCGGGCTCAACGGGCGCAGACCCTGGGACGCGGCCATGTTCGCGCTCGCGCCGGGCCTGCTGCTCAACGCCACCATCAACTGGGACCTGGTGGCCGTGGGCCTGGCCGCGGTGGGCCTGCTGGCCTGGGCGCGCAAGAAGCCGGTGCTGGCCGGGGTGTTCATCGGCCTCGGCACAGCGGCCAAGCTCTACCCGGTGCTGATCCTGGTGGCGCTGGTGATGCTGTGCTGGCGGGCCGGGAAGATGCGGCAGTGGTCGCTGTGCCTGGCCGGCGCGGTCGGCTCCTGGCTTGTGGTGAACCTGCCGTTCATGATCCAGAACTACGCGGGCTGGCTGTACTTCTACAAGTTCAACGACGCGCGCGGGGCGGACTGGGGCTCGTTCTGGCTCTTCCTCGAGTACAACCCGATCCACCCGATCGTGTTTTCGGCCTCCCGGATCACGCTGTTGTTCGCGGTGCTGCTCGCGTTCTCCTGCGTGGCCATCGGCATACTGACCTCGCTGGTCAGATTCCGGCCGCGGGTGGGCCACGTCGTGTTCCTGGTGGCGGCGGCGTTCATCATCTTCAACAAGGTCTACTCGCCGCAGTACGTGCTCTGGCTCATCCCGCTCGCGGTGATCGCCCGGCCGCGCTGGCGCGACTTCCTGATCTGGCAGGTGTGCGAGGTCGTCTACTACGGCGCGATCTGGCTCTACCTGGCCGACCTCAGCACGCCCAACCGCGGCCTGCCGCAGGTGGCCTACGACATGGCCATCGGGCTGCACCTGGCCGGCACGATCTTCTTCTGCGTCCAGGTGATCCGCGACGCGATCGACCCGCGCCGCGACCCGGTGCGGATGAGCGGGATGGACGACCCGGCGGGCGGCGTGCTGGATCAGGCACCGGACGTCTACGGCTTCGGTTCACCCGCGCCGAAGGAGCCGGAACCGGAACTGGAGCAGGTGCCGAGCGGTTCGGCCGCGGCGGCGCTGAGCTGAGGCGGCGCCAAGCTGAGGAGCTCGCTCGGTCATATCATCATTCGATTACCGTGACCGGGTGAGACGAGAGCGCGACACGCGGGCGGCGAGGTGTGACCTCGCCGCCTGCGGCGCAGATAGATCAGCATGGACGCCGCCCACCTCATGGACCACGCCGTCGTGCACGGCCGGACTCTCGCCGCCGTCGCCGCGATGAGCAAGGCCGAGGCCAAGCAGACCCTCGACACCGGACTGACCGTGACCGGGCTCGTCCTGGTCGGCGTCGGCAGCTTCATCGCCAAACGCAAGCAGCGCGGGCAGTAGCCGAAGCGCGGGCAATAGCCGGTCGCGCTTCGCTCAGCGCATCCGGAGGTAGGCGCGCACCGCCGCGTCCAGCCCCCGGTTGATCACATAGTCGTACTCGCCGGGGTACTCGACCACCTCGCCGCCGGTTCCGATCTTGAACCGCAGCAGCCCGAACATCGGGTGCCCGGGGTCCAGGGTGGACCCGACGCCGCGCAGGTCGTAGAACTCCATGCCGTCGGCCAGGGCGTCGCGCATCATCCGCCACTGCACCGCGTTCGAGGCGCGCAGGTCGCGGCGGTAGTCCCCGCTGGCGCCGTAGCCGAACCAGGCGTGCCGGCCGAGCCGGACCGTGGTGGCCGCCGCCGAGGCGACCCCGTCCACGCCCGCGAGATACAGCCTTATCCCGTCCGGCTCGCACTGCCCGAGTACATCGAACATCCGTTCGAAGTAGGTCAGCGGTCGCGGCGTGAACGCGTCCCGCCGAGCCGTCTCCAGGTACAGCCTGTGGAAAACCGGCAGCTGCTCCGGGCCCGCCCGCCACACGCGTACGCCGGTGCGCTCGGCGGTCCGCACGTTGCGGCGCCACTGCGGGTGGAACGAGCCGAGCAGCTCGGCCTCGGTCCGCCCGTCCAGCGGGATCCGCACGAAATGCCGCGGCTGCTGGTCGGCGATCCCGTGCCCGGCCGCCGCCCGACGACGCCAGCCGAGCGCGCGCAGATCCTCGACCAGCCGCGCGGCCTCGGGCTCCACCGCGTCCGCCGCGAGTTCGGCGAAGTCGGTCACCGACGCGTCCGCCATGCCCGCCTTCACGCTCGCGGCGCTCCACCGGCGGGCGACGACCTTGGGTCCGAGCTTGACGCAGAAGGCCCCCGCCGCGCGCAGGTGCCTGACCAGCGGATCGAGCCAATCCGCCGGAACGCACCCGTCGGCGAACCAGCCGAGCGTCGGCCCCTCCGGCAGGTAGGCCAGGCAGCGCCGGCCGAGTACCGGGAGCGGCGGCAGGTCCCGGTAGAGCACCAGGGCCGTCCCGACCAGCTCGCCGCGCTGGAACCAGCCGAGCGACTCGGCACGCCACCCCGCCTTGACCCGGCCCCAGACCGGAGCCTGCAGGAAGCTGAGCTGTTCCGGCTCGGCCCGGTGCAGCAGGAAGCCGAGGTGCGCGGCGCTCTCGATCTCCCGGACCTCGATCCGGACACGATCGGCCACAGCGCGGGCGAGCGCCTGGGGCGGCACCCGCGGGGCGGCCCGGAGCAGGGAGCGGTCGGTCAGCTGAATCTCCATCAGCCGTCCAGTATCCGCGCCTCCGCGCCCGGGACCGAGTCGACGCGCCCGGCTATGTCATACCAATACGGTCAACTGACCGTATTCCCGGCTGTATCCGATATGACCGCGTCATCCGGTCGTCGGCTCACTGCGCCTTGACGTCCAGCCGCTCGCGCAGCCAGGCCACGTCCGCACCCTGCCCGGCCGCCTCGCCCGGGGTCTCGCAGACGAAGTCGGCGCCCGCGGCCGCCGCCGCCCGGGCGACCGCGGCCAGCTGCTCCGGGTCGATCTTGCCCGCGCCGAAGTTGGCGTGCCGGTCGCGCCCCGAGTCGAACCCGCCCTGCGAGTCGTTCGCGTGCACCAGGTCCACCCGGCCGGTGATCCCCAGGATCCGCTCGACCACCGTGTCGAGCTCGAGGCCCGCCGCGAAGGCGTGGCAGGTGTCCAGGCAGAAGCCGATCCGGTCGCTGTGCGGGTGCCCGGAGACGGCCTGCCACAGCCGCTCGATCGCCTCGAGGTGCCGGGCCATGGCGAAGTTCCCGCCGGCCGTGTTCTCGATCAGCAGCGGGACCGGCAGTTCGAGGCCCTCGACCGCCTTGCGCCAGTTGTCGAAGCCGGTGGCCGGGTCGTCGTCCTTGGTCACGTGGCCGCCGTGCACCACCACGCCCGCCGCGCCCAGCTCGGCCGCGGCCGTCAGAGTCTGCTGGAGCAGCTTGCGGCCCGGGATGCGGATGCGGTTGTTCGGCGAGGCGACGTTGATCACGTACGCGGCGTGCACGTATAGCCGCAGGTCGGCGGCCTTCGCGGCATCCGCGAGGGCCGCCGCGCCGCCCGGGTAGGCGGCCTCCGGCTTGGTCCAGGCCTGCGGGTCGCCCAGCAGGATCTGCGCGGCGTCGGCGCCGCGTTCGCGCGCGGCGGAGATCGGGTCGTGCTGGTCGACGGTGGCACCGATACGAGTCACGCGTCGAGCCTAGCGAGGCCCGCCGACATTCGCGCAGTCCGCCGGTTTCCGCCCGTGAGCGGCGGCCCGGTTTTTGTCGGTGGGCGTCAGTAGAGTCCACCGTGAGCGAGACCGAACAGGAGTCCGACCCCGGAGACGACCATGGCGCAGACGTTGATCCACCGCTCGGCGGTGGTGGCCGAGATCATCTGCGACCACAGCGCGGTGGCCAGCCCCGCCACTCCGGCCCAGGATCCGAGCAGGTGGGTCGAGGGGTACCAGGCGCTGACGATCGAGATGACCGCGAACACCGCGGCGAACACCGCCAGGGTGTTCTGCAACGGATGCGGCCTGCCGTCGGTGTTGAGGGTGAGGTGGCTGTGCCGGGAAGAAACGGTCTGGCTCACAAGGAAGACCTCCCTACCTGTCACTGCGCACGGTCACGACTCGATCCGTACGCGTCTTGTGTCAGCATCAACCCGGAACATCCCGATTTCAAGGGGCCGATCGGGTGCCGGTACACTTGACCGATCCTGGTTCGTCTCCCGTCCCCGGGGGCGTGGACCTGGATCGATGCATGACCCTCCTGTCGCGGAAAGTCCGCGGCCGTTCGAGTCCATAGGAGGTGGGTACGCACATGCGTCACTACGAAGTGATGGTCATCCTCGACCCCGACCTCGAGGAGCGCCAGATCGCTCCGTCCGTCGAGAACTTCCTCGGTGTGATCCGTTCCAACGGGGGCACCGTCGAGAAGACCGACATCTGGGGCCGTCGTCGCCTCGCCTACGAGATCAAGAAGAGCGGCAAGAAGGTGTCCGAGGGCATCTACGCCGTCATCAACCTGAACGCCACCCCCGCGGTGGTCCAGGAGTTCGACCGCCAGCTCAACCTCAACGAGGGTGTGCTGCGGACCAAGGTCATCCGTCCCGACCAGCGGTAGCACGCTGCACCGGGCACTGCTACCAACAGCGGAAGGCGAGTAGGACCCCATGGCAGGCGAGACCGTCATCACCGTCATCGGCAACCTGACCGGCGACCCCGAACTGCGGTTCACCCCCAGCGGCGCCGCGGTGGCCAGCTTCACCGTGGCCTCCACGCCGCGCAGCTTCGACCGCGAGACCAGCCAGTGGAAGGACGGCGATCCGCTGTTCCTGCGCTGCTCGGTCTGGCGGCAGTACGCGGAGAACGTGGCCGAGTCGCTGACCAAGGGCATGCAGGTGATGGTGCAGGGCCGCCTCAAGCAGCGGTCGTACCAGACCCGCGAGGGTGAGAACCGCACCGTCATCGAGCTCGACGTCGACGACGTCGGCCCGACGCTGCGCTTCGCCACGGCCAAGATCACCAAGTCGCAGCGCGGCTCGGGTGGTGGCGGCGGTGGTTACGGCGGCGGCAGCGGCGGCTCCGGCAACGGGCCCGCCGGCGGTGGCGACTGGGGTTCCTCCGGCGGAGGTTCCGTGCAGCGTAGCGGTGGCCAGCAGTCCGGCCCCGCCCCACAGGACGACCCCTGGGCCACCGGCGGTGGCGCAGGTGGCGGCTGGGGCGGCGGCTATTCGGACGAGCCCCCGTTCTAATTGATCTTTTTTCAGGAGAGAAAGACACCATGGCCAAGGCCCCGGTGCGCAAGCCCAAGAAGAAGGTTTGCGCGTTCTGCAAGGACAAGACCGAGTACATCGACTACAAGGACACGAACCTGCTGCGGAAGTTCATTTCCGACCGCGGCAAGATCCGTGCCCGTCGTGTGACCGGCAACTGCACCCAGCACCAGCGCGACATCGCCACGGCTGTGAAGAACAGCCGTGAGATGGCCCTGCTGCCGTACACCAGCACCGTTCGCTAAGGAGAGGGTGGACTAAATCATGAAGCTCATCCTCACTCACGAGGTCACCGGCCTCGGTGCCCCGGGCGATGTCATCACGGTCAAGGACGGCTACGGCCGCAACTACCTGCTGCCCCGCGGCTTCGCCATCGCGTGGACCAAGGGCGCGGAGAAGCAGGTCGAGACCATCCGCAAGGCCCGCAAGAGCCGCGAGGTGCGTGACCTCGGTCACGCCCAGGAGCTCAAGTCGGCGCTCGAGCGGCTCAACGTGCGCCTGGCCACCCGGGCCGGGGAGTCCGGCCGGCTGTTCGGCTCGGTCACCGTGGCGGACATCGCGGACGCGGTGTCGCAGTCGGGCGGTCCCGCGGTGGACAAGCGCAAGATCGAGATCACCACGCCGATCAAGACCGTCGGCGCGCACAAGGTCTCGGTCCGGCTGCACCCGGAGGTCTCCGCGACCGTCGGTGTGACCATCGTCGCCGCCTGACGGCGGACCTGACGCGACGTCACGTCGGTTCCGGGCGCCGTCTTCTCCCGAAAGGGGGAATACGGCGCCCGGAATTTTTTGTGCACAGCCTGTGGGTTCCCGCCCCGGAGCGCCGCGCAGGCCAGAGACCGCAGCCGGGGCCGACCGAGCCGCCACGGCTCGGCTGTCCACCGAGTCACCCACAGGCGTGACCCGGTTTCTCCACAGCCAGCACCCACTTATCCCCAAGTTATCCACAGGCCCTGTGGACGACTGACTCGCTCTCGGGCCGCAACAGCCCTACCGTGGTTCTTCCGCACCCACGCCGAACACCGTCGAGACGCCACAAGCGAGCCCGACGGCCCGGGCAGCCCCGCGCGACCCGGCACGGCACAGGAGGTGGCCGAGACCGCACCGAAGTCGCGCACCGAGCAGTTCCCGCAGTCACCCGCAGCAGTCCGGCCGTCCGAGCCCCACCGGGCTCGAAGCCTGAGAACCCGAGAAGGAGGTCCCGCCGCCATGTCCGGTTACGACGGGACCGAGGTCTTCAACCCGGTCGAGCCGCCCCCCGCGTACGAGCCCGGGTACCACGATCCGGGCCCGCGCTCCGGCGGCGGCGGCCCCGCGACCTTCGAGCGCACCCCGCCGCAGGACGTGGCGGCCGAGCAGGGCGTGCTGGGCGGCATGCTGCTGTCCAAGGACGCCATCGCCGACGTCATCGACGTGGTCAAGGGCCGGGACTTCTACCAGCCCAAGCACGAGCAGATCTTCGACGCGATCCTCGACCTCTACGGCCGCGGCGAGCCCGCCGACGCGGTCACCGTCGCCAACGAGCTGACCAAGCGCAACGAGCTGGCCCGGATCGGCGGCCCCGCCTATCTCCATACCCTGATGGAGTCGGTGCCCACCGCGGCCAACGCCGGCTACTACGCCGAGATCGTGCACGAGCGCGCGATCCTGCGCCGCCTGGTCGAGGCCGGCACCCGGATCACGCAGATGGGCTACGCCACCGACGGCTCCGACCTCGACGAGATCGTCAACCGCGCCCAGTCCGAGATCTACAGCGTCACCGAGCAGCGCGCGGGCGAGGACTACGCCCCCCTGTCCGACATCATGGAAGGCGCCCTCGACGAGATCGAGTCGATCGCCAACCGCTCCGGCCAGATGACCGGTGTCCCCACCGGCTTCACCGACCTCGACTCGCTCACCCAGGGCCTGCACCCCGGCCAGATGATCATCGTCGCGGCCCGCCCGGCCATGGGTAAGTCCACCATCGGCCTGGACTTCGCCCGGTCCTGCTCCATCAAGAACGGCCTGACCTCGGCGATCTTCTCGCTGGAGATGGGCCGCAACGAGATCACCATGCGCCTGCTCTCGGCCGAGGCCCGGGTGGCGCTGCACCACATGCGCTCCGGCACGATGACCGACGACGACTGGGCCCGCCTGGCCCGCCGGATGGGCGAGGTCTCCGCCGCCCCGCTGTTCATCGACGACTCGCCGAACATGTCGATGATGGAGATCCGGGCCAAGTGCCGCAGGCTCAAGCAGCGCCACGACCTGCGCCTGGTCATCGTCGACTACCTCCAGCTGATGAGCGGCGCCAGCGGCTCGCGCCGCCCGGAGAACCGCCAGCAGGAGGTCTCCGAGATGTCCCGAAACCTGAAGCTGCTGGCCAAGGAGCTCGGCGTGCCCATCGTGGCCATCGCCCAGCTCAACCGTGGCCCCGAGCAGCGCACCGACAAGAAGCCGATGATGTCCGACCTGCGCGAGTCCGGCTCCCTCGAGCAGGACGCCGACGTCGTCATCCTGCTCCACCGCGAGGACGCCTACGAGCGCGAATCCCCCCGCGCCGGCGAGGCCGACCTCATCATCGCCAAGCACCGTAACGGTCCCACCGCCACCATCACCGTGGCCTTCCAGGGCCACTACTCCCGCTTCGTGGACATGCAGAACAGCTGAGCGGTATGTAGGTAGGCGGATCGCTCCAAGTCGGTCCCTACAACACCTACAGAGTCCGCCCATGTCATTGCTCGACCATAGACTCCCGGCCATGAGTGAATGGCCTGGTATTCGCAAGCGGGTCCTCGATCTGCGTACGGCCCGCCCGGACACGGTGTTCGGCGCGCTCGGGCACAAGTTCGAGCTGGAGGAGCCGCTGAGCCTGGAGGAACTGGCCGAGCTCGAACGCCAGCTTGGCACGCAGCTCCCCGCCGGCTATCGCAGTTTCTTGCTCGAAGTCGCCGCCGGGGGCGCAGGCCCGAGCTACGGCGTGTTTCCCGCGCAACGGACAGATGGCACATGGCGCTGGGCCGGCGACGGGGCCGATCTCGCCGACCTGGAGCTGGTCCGCCAGCCCTTCCCCGGCCCCATCGGGTCCGAGGTGGTCGAGGAGGTGTACTCAACCGAACCCGACGAGGAATCCTTCGAGGACATCGACGAATTCGACGCCGCCCACGAAGCCTGGCAAGAAAAGGAGCTCGAGGCCATCTGGACCCCCGCCCGCACGGCCGGTGCGATCTGCATATGCCACATGGGGTGCGCAGAACGCGAGTGGCTCGTGGTGACCGGCGAAGCACGCGGAACCATCTGGCGCGACAACCGCGTTGACGGCGGCAACCTCGCCCCGGTCATGATCGACGGCGACCCCGCGACGTTCGAGAGCTGGTACCTGCACTGGCTGAGCGAAGCCGAGACGGCGGCCTCGCATGCCGGCTGAGCAAGCATTCGCTGCCGGCGGCCGTACCGTCGGAGAAGTGCTCCGAATATCCTGCGAGCCGCAAAACGCCCGGGTGACGGAGGTGGCGACGAAGCAGGCTTCGCCTTGTCCCAGCCAAGCCGGGAGCCGACCGCTCCCTTCAGCGTAGGGCGTAGGGCGTAATACGTAGGCCGGACATAGGACAGCCGCCGCTCGGGAGTTCCCGGGCGGCGGCTGGTCTCGCTGCTGTCCTACTGGTCCTCGAAGACTCCGAAGCAGTCCAGGATCACCTGCGCCGTGCCGTTGCCGCCGAGGTAGATGCCTACGTCGTAGTAGCCGTCGCTGTCCAGTGAGGTTCCGGGCTGCACGATCGCCAGGTTCGGCACCGTCTGGCTGGAGCGGTAGTTCAGGTTCGAGGTCGTCGGCAGGACGTAGGGGTTCTGCGGGGCGAAGGGGTAGAGGGCGAGGAAGCCGTTGCCGGTGGTCTGGGTGACCGTCGCGTTGAAGACCCAGGCGGTGACGTAGGAGAGCGAGCTGAGCTCCACGTACCCGATCGAGCCGGCCGGGACGGGGCCGTCGCCGGATCGGCGGGTGTCGAGGATCCGTTCGGGCGCGGACATCGGCAGGTAGGCGCCGCCGCCGGCGACGACGGTGGAGCTGTAGTAGCCGAAGGCGTCGGCGATCAGGTCCACCGGACCGCTGCTGTTGTTGTGCAGCACGATCTGTCCGTTCCCCAGCGGCACGATCGCCATGTTGGCGACGGTCTGGCCGGCCAGGTAGTTGACGTTCGAGACGGTCGGCAGCGGGCGGCCGGCCGGGTAGGCGGTGATCACTCCGTTGCGGGTCGAGTCCACCGCGGTCAGGTTGAGCGCGACGGCGGACACGCCGCTAGCCGGGACTGCTCCGTGCTGGGCCCCGGCCACGGTCAGCGTGATGCTGCCGTTCGCCGGGATCTGCGCGACCTTGCCGGTTCCGGTGCCCTTGCGCGTGTCGAGGATCCGCACCGGGGTGATGGACTTGTACGCGCTCGCGGCGGTCTGGGTGAAGTACCCCGCGACGTCGGCCAGGACCTGGACCGAGCCCTTCGGCGAGCCGTTGTAGAAGTCGACCACGCCGTCGGCGCCGACCGGCACCACGACCAGGTTCGGCACGTTGACGCCGGTGAAGAAGTTGAGGTTCGAGGTCCCCGGGACCGAGACGCTCGCTCCGGTCACGTCTTCGTTCCCGTACACCGCGAGGAAGCCGTTCGCGCTCGGCGAGACCGCGGTGACGTTCAGGACCACGGCCGTGATGTCGTCGGGAATCGGGGTGGCGGCGGGTCCGGCGCCGGCCACCTTGAGGTGCAGGACCTTGCCGGAACCGAGCGCGGCGGGGGCGCCGAGGCCGCTACGGGTGTCGAGGATGCGGGTCGGCCCGTACGGCGTGTACTCCGAGCCCGCGGTGGTGACCGACATCGAGTTCACCGCAGTGTCGCCCGCGTTGTCGGTCACCTGCACTTGCACCGTGTACGTGCCCGAGGCCTTGTACGTGTGCGAGGTAGGGGTGGTCAGACCGGCGCTGCTGGCTACCGTCGAGGTGGTCCCGTCGCCCCAGGTGTAGGTCTCGACCAGCGCGAGGCCGTAGGAGATGGCGGGGTAGGCCGTGGCCGTGTCGACGGCGACGCTCAGTGCGCTGGTGTCCTCGCCGGTCATGCCCAATCCGGCGGCCAGGTTCGGGTCCGGGTCGCTGAGCACGGTCGTCAGGGTCTTGGTGACCTTGTCTCCCGCGTTGTCGTCGAGCGTGAACGTGACGGTGTAGGAGCCGTAGGCACTGTAGGTGTGCGCGATGGGGGAACCGTAGCTGCCCGAGCCGATCGTCAGCGCCTGGGTCGTCGACGTGCCGTCACCCCAGTTGAACGTGAGGGTGAACAGACCGTCCTTGGCGCTCGGTCCGTAGTTCCCGGTGTCCGTGGCCGTGACCGAGTACGGGCCGGTCTGGGTCAGCGTGGGGGTCTCGTTCAGATTCGGGAACAGCGGCTCGAACTGGATCGCCCCCCGGCTGTTGTACGGGCTCCGGCCGTACAGGTCGGTGGAGACGGCTCCGGGTGCCGAGGCGTTCGCCGAGCCCACGGCGGGTGAGTTCCACGCCGGGACGGCCTGCATGTTGTACCAGGTGCCTGCCGCGTTGAGCATTCCGAAGGTCGTCGTGTCGGGCGTGTCGTGGACGCCTTCGGAGACGGCGCCGCGGAAGCCGGTCAACGTGGCGTACGTCGTTCCGGCCCACGAGTAAGGGGCCGTGCCGTACTGGTCGGCCGATCCGTAGAGCGCGAAGTCGTTGTAGTCGCTGGTGCTTGCGGACGCGGAACTCGCGTCCACCGTCACGTCCGGCTCCCAGCTCAGGTTGTCGGTCGGACAGCTCGACGGGCTCAGGTCCGTGCCGTCGATGAAGACGTCGTTCTCGATGTACACGCCGGTCGAGCCGCCGGAGACGCCCACGGCGCTGTCGCAAGAGCGCTGGATCGTGTTACCCACGACGTCCAGCCCGTCCACGCCGGTGGCCACGATGCTGCCGGAGGGGAAGTCCGCGAACACGTTCGATGCCAGGTCGATGGTGCTCGCGCCGGAAGCGATCCTGACGCCGCTGTCGGCGGGGTCGTCGTACCTGGGCAGGATCTGCGAGCGGGTGATCGTGATGCCGCTCGATGCGCCGTCGATGGTGACGGCGGTGGACCCGCCGCCGCCGAAGGCCGCTCCCGAATCGAACACCACATTCGTCGAGCCCTCGATCTCGAGTGCGACCGAGTCGTACGTGGACACGCTCAGGCCGGAGACATGCACGTCGTCGACTCCGTCGAGCACGAATCCGGGAACGCCGCCCGCCGTCGAGTTCTCGATAGCCGCTCCGTTCGGCGCTTCGAGTGTCAGGTCCGAGGTGCCGATGACGACGGGACCGTAGAAGTAGCCGTAGCCGTTCGCGATCGAGATCGTGTCACCGGGCAAGGCGGCGTTCACCGCGTCCTGAATCGAGCAGTACGGATTCGTGGCGGTGCCCGTGCCGGAGTCCGAGCTGAAGCCGAGGCAGTTCTGCGGATTGCCGGCGTAGATCGTCGTGACGCCGGCGGAGTCGTCTGCGCTCGCGCGTGCCGCCGCCTTGCCGGAGGTGGAGGCCACGCGCCGCGCCTGGGATGCCGGACTGCTGAACTTCTTGAATGCGGTGGAGGTCAGCGACGGGGTCTGTGCGACGTGCAAAGCGGTGCCGGCGTTGCCCGGGGACGAGGCGGATGCCGCCGTCGTGGCTCCGGCCGCGTAAGCGGAACCGGGCAGGAGGCCGAAGGTCACAGCTGCCAAAGCGGCCGTCGGCAGGAGATTTCGCCGTATGCGCACGGCCTTGGTTCCTCTCAGCGAAGAGCGTTGCCCGGCCGTAGCAGCCGCTGCCTAGCCTTGATATCTAGGCCAGAACTCATAAGAGACTCAGAACCTTCACAGCTTCGCCACAGCGCCGCGACGGCTTCGTCATGCCGCTCAGGCGCCGCGGCTGAAGGACCAGGAGTTGGTACGTGTGTGCGACACCGAAACGCAGTACCTACAGCGCATTGATTTGGATCTCCGCCGCCGGATCAGTAAGGTGCAGGTCACAGCAACCCCTCGACGTAGGCAGCGGTCGCTCACTTCCCCCGTTTCAAGCGCCCGCGCTCCGACGTACCCCGGACTCCCGCCGAGCCGAAGGGGGCGCGACGGTGCGGTCGGCGGCACCACGCCGGCCCGAGGACACGGGAGTGCCAATGGCGCAGATCATCGCAGGAGTCTCGCGGACCTTCAACGAATACCTGCTGCTGCCCAATCGCACGGCCCTCGACTGCTCGGTGGCGGCCGTGGACCTGCGTACCCCACTGGTGCGGTACGCCGCGGGACAGAGCTCGACGATCGAACTGCGCACCCCGTTCACCTCGGCGATCATGCAGGCGGTGAGCTCGCCCGAGCTGGCCATCGCCCTCGCCCGCAACGGCGGCCTCGGCTTCCTGCACCACAACCGGTCGATCGACGAGCAGGTCGAGGACGTGGTGACGGTGAAGAACTTCAAAGCGGGCTTCGTGGTCAGCGACACCAACGTCCGTCCCGAGGACAGCCTGCGGCGCCTGAACGAGGTCATGGCGCGCACGGGGCACAGTACGGCGGCCGTGACCGAGAACGGCGGGGCGACCGGACGGCTGCTCGGCCTGGTGACCTCACGTGACTTCCACCCGCAGCGCCACGATCCGGACGCACCGGTCTCCAGCCGGATGAGGCCGATCACCGAGGTGGCGCACGCGACCGCGGACGTGACGCTGTCCGAGGCCAACGCCCGGCTGTGGGAGGAGCGGCTGGACTGCCTGCCCGTCGTCGACGAGCTCGGACGCCTGCGGCATCTGGTGTTCCGGGCGGACTACACCGACAACAAGCGCTTCCCGGCGCAGCTGGTGGACGACGCCAAGCGCCTGCGGGTGGGCGCGGGCGTGAACACCCACGACTACCGGGAACGTGTGCCCGCGCTGGTCGAGGCCGGCGCGGACGTATTGTGCTTCGACTCCTCGGACGGCTACAGCGACTGGCAGGCCGAGGCCCTGCGCTGGGCCAAGAAGCACTACCCGGAGGTGCCGATCGGCGGCGGCAACATCGTGGACGGCGACGCCTTCCGCTTCCTCGCCGAAGCCGGCGCGGACTTCGTGAAGGTCGGTGTGGGCGGGGGCGCGATCTGCATCACCCGCGACCAGAAGGGCATCGGACGCGGCCAGGCCAGCGCGGTCCTCGATGTCGCGGCCGCGCGCGACTCCTACCGCGAGGAGACCGGCGAGTACGTTCCGATCTGCTCGGACGGCGGCCTGGCGCACGACTACCACGTGGCGTTGGCGCTGGCGATGGGCGCGGACTTCGTGATGATGGGCCGGTACTTCGCCCGCTTCGACCAGGCGCCCGGAGCCAAGGTGCCGACCCGCGAAGGCTTCGTCAAGGAGTACTGGGGCGAAGGCTCGAACCGTGCGCGCAACTGGCAGCGCTACGGCCAGGGCACCCAGGGACTGCTGTTCGAAGAGGGCGTCGACGGCTTCGTGCCCTACGCCGGAGACCTCTCCGAAGGGCTCGCGACCACGATCGCGAAGCTCAGGGCCACCATGGTCTCCTGCGGCGCCACCACCGTGCCGCGCTTCCAGGCCACCGCCCGGCTCACCCTGGTCTCCGACCAGAGCCTGCAGGAGGGCCACGCGACGGTGACGCTGCGCGAGACGACCGGGAGCCCCAGTTGAACGGGGAACCGGCCGCGCCGACGCCCGTCATCCTCGGCATAGACGATCTCCGGCCGCTTCCCAGAGCCACCCGGATAGCCCGCACCAGCCGCGAAGGCATCCAGCTGCTGCAGGAGCACCGCGACCGGTTCATCGACGAGCTCTGGCTTGATCACGATCTCGGCGGCGACGACACCATCATGCCCGTGGTGACCGTGCTGGAAGAAGCCGCCTTCAACGGACGGCCGTTCCGGATCGGGACGGTCTTCGTACACAGCGCCAACCCCATCGGCGCGCAAGCCGTCGTCCGGTCCCTCACACGTTGGAACTACCATGTCCTGCGGGCGACGGCGTAGCACCTGGGTCATTACCCTGATGTGATGGCAATCATCGACGTGCTTTCGATCGCGCTCGGCGAGACCCGGAAGCCGACGCTCCGGCCGTTGCCCGTGCGGGTGGCGGGTGAGCCTGGCCGACAAGGTCTGGAAGAACAAGCGCGTCGCGGACCTCGAAGACCTCGTCGTGGCCGAGCTCGCGCGGGCCGCCGGGCGAAGCACATGGGAGCAGTTCATGAAGCTGGACGGGATCCTGACCGGCATCGGTGACGGGGCCGATGCGCGGCTGGCCTACCAGATGTCCTACCCGGTCCTGGCCTGAGACGGCCCGCGACACCGCGGTTCGGGACCGTGGCCGGATCAGCCGTGGTGGCCGCCTCCGGTGTCGATCCCGCCGTGATGGTGGGATTCAACGCCGTGATGGTGCGATTCACTGCCGTGATGGTGGGATTCACCGCCGTGATGCCCGCCCCCAGAGTCGTACTGCTGGTCGTAGAGCCCGGATTCGTACTCGTGGCGAAGCATCCCGACCAACGCCCAGTTCAGCCGCGTCACCACGTCGGTGGACGCGTTCGCGACCGGTTCGAAGCCCGCCGACGCGAGGTGGACGACGGCAGCGGTCTGCTGCTCGCCGAGCCGGGCCAGCCGTCTGCGCAGCGCCCGGCGCCGTAAGCCTCCATACAAGCGCGCGTCGAGGCTGCAGGCATACACCAGGCCGGCCAGCGACCGGTCCTCCTCACTTGCCGGCTCGCCGCGCGCCACTCGGTCGACCCGGGCCTGTATCCCGTCCCGACGCGCCGGATCGATCAGCGTGATACGCGGAGGTTGCGAAGAACCTCGCCCCGCGCCTATCTGGACGACGTGCTGGTCTTCCAGCCTGGACAAATACCGCATGCCGATCCCGGGCGTGGTTCCCCGCACCCAGGACGGCACTGTCGGCGCGGTCATCGCGCTGATCTCGGCCAATGTCTCGTCCAAGCGGTCGTTCCCCGTCCCCGAGGCGTCGGTGACCTCGATCCGCCCGTCGTCGACCGTGGCCCGGCCCGCCAACACCAGATCGAGCAGCTCACCGGCACGCAGCGCGAACGCCATCCGCTGGGGCGCCCAGATGGTGCCGCGACGCGGGTCGATCGCGAGCAGGAGCAGGGCCTCACCGACACCCATACGGCGATGCTAGGCGCGCCTGGACTCCAACGCCACAGAACTCTGTCACGGCGCCCCTCGGCCCTCGGCTTCGACCGCGAGCGAGGTGGCGCGGGCGAGGTGACTGACGTACTCGGTGGCGTCCAGCGGGCGGATCCGGTCGAGGCCGAGTTGGTCCTGGAGCAGCACGAAGGAGATCAGCGCGCCGAAGTACGCGCGTGCGGTGAGGTAGCCGGCGTGCAGGCCGGCATCCGTCCCGGTGCCCCCGCCGGCCCGGTCCACGTGCTCGGCCAGGCCGGTCGCCGCGCGGTCGATGAAGGCGACGAAGCGGGTGTCGTCCGCGAGGGCGCGGCTGTCGGCGATCAGGATCGTGAGCAGGTCGAGGTTGGTTCTGGCCCGCTCGATGAACCCGAGGCCCGCGAAGGTCAGCAGTTGTTCGAGCGGGATCGGCGCGTCGCGGGGCACGGCGGGTGCGGATTCGAAGACGGCCACGGCTTCGTCGACGAGGGCCTCGAGGATCTCCTGCTTGTTGGCGAAGTAGCGGTAGAGCAGGGCGTCGTTGATGTCCGCCGCCGCGGCCAGGTCCCGGGTGGTGGTGCCGTGGAAGCCGCGCTCGGCGAACAGGCCGCGAGCCGCGGCGAGGATCTCGCCGCGCCGCTCGGCCGCCGACCGGCGGGTCCTGCGGGTGGCCCGGGCCACGCTCTCGCCGCCGTCGCCGTCGCTCATCGTCGCAGCTCCCATCCGTTCTCAGCGGGCCCGGCCGCGGATCACGGCGAGCAGCCAGAGCCCGGTGGCCGCGTTCAGCGAGCCTAGCGGGATCCAGTCCAGCGGCGAGTGCGGACCGATCGGCGAGTGCGGGTGGGTCAGGGCCCAGACGATGAGCACGACGGTCAGGGCCTTGGTCAGCGAGGCGAGCACGATGAGGATGACCGGTCCCCGGCGCGGCGCGAGGGCCCCGGCGACGATCACGGCGAGCCAGACGGCGGCGAGTGGGACGAGCAGGGCGGCGGGCCACTGCCGCAGCGAGGTGGCGAACACCCCGACGCTGGCGGCGAAGGCCAGCGCGCAGGGGATGCGGCGCGGGCCGGGGACGGTGGTCATAGAAAGATAGTAGGCGCATGCCTACTTCAGCGCAACGGCAGCCGCGGCGGGCTGGTCCGGACTGGTCCGAGCTGACCAGCCCAGAGCAGCCCAGAGCAGCCTCAATCAGCCCTGGTCAGGCCGCGGGCCGACAGGTCAGCGGGCGGTAGAGGTCGGGGCGCCTGGCCCTCATCCACCAGCGCCCGACCGAGCCGGAGACCAGATCCAGGTCCAGGTCGGCGGCGACCAGGTCGTCCTCGATGGCCCGGCTCTCGGCGAGGATCCGGCCGTAGGGGTCGACGATCATGGCGTTTCCGGTGCGGACCTCGTCGTGGTCGCGGCCGACGCCGTTGCTGAACACGATGAACATGCCGTTGTCGTGGGCCCGCGACGGCAGGCAGTGCAGCGGCCAGGCGCGTCCACTCCGGCCGGCGAACGCGGCCTCGAGCGCGCCGGGGTCGGCCGCGCGGTTCTCCCACAGCGACAACGGGATCGGGTCCTCGCCGAAGGGGATCATCGAGTGCGTGCCGCCGGTCTGGTGCGGCGCGAGCAGGATCTGCGCGCCGAGCACGGCGGTGGCCCGCACGTTCTCCACGATGTTGTTGTCAAGGCAGATCAGCACCCCGACCCGGACGTCCCACGGCGTGTCGAAGACCGTGTAGCTTCCGCCGTCGGAGATCCCCGGGTACCCCGAGGCGTGCAGCTTGCGGTGGATGTGGACCGCGCCGTCCGGCAGGCAGACCGCGTACGCGTTGAACAGCCAGGCATCGCGTTCGGTGAGCAGCCCGACGCCGATGCCGACCCCGAGGCGCCGTGCCAGTGCACTGACCCGGGCGACCGACGGGCCGTCATCGGGCTCTGCGACTTCCCGCAAGGCCTCGGCGGTGCTGGTGGCCAGGTGCCTGTTGCCGACCAGGCACAGCTCGGGGAAGGCCACGATCTGGGCACCGCCGTCGGCCGCGGTGCGGGTGAAGTGCTCGACGCGGGCCAGGTTGTACTCCTTGTCCTTGGGACGGGACTGGAACTGGACTGTCGCGACTCGGATCGTCATGAGTCCCATCGAACCGGCCCGGCTTACATGCGTCTAATGAATGTTCGAGGGCGATCGATAAGCTTGTGGAATGGAAGACCGGCTGTTGAGGGCGTTCGTCGCGGTGGCGGATCACGGCACGTACGGCGCCGCGGCCCGCGCGCTGGCCGTGACCCAGCCCGCGCTCACCAAGCAGATCCAGGCACTCGAGGCCCGCGTCGGCGGCACGCTGCTGCGGCGCGGGCGGCAGGGCGCCGAACCCACGGCGCTCGGCCGGGCCCTGCTGCCCGACGCCCGCGACGCCGTCGAGCGGTTGGACGCCTTCGCACTGCGGGCCCGTCGCCTTTCCGCGGGCGGAGCTGGCACGCTCGCCGTCGGCTTCGGCCTGTCGACGATCGACATCGCGCCGCGCACCGTGGCCGAGTTCCGGCGACGACGCCCCGGAATCCGGGTGGCGCTCGACGACCTGTCCTCGGCGGTCCAGTTCGAACGCCTGCGGCGCGGAGAACTGGACGCCGGTTTCGTCCGCCTCCCGGTCGACGCGGGCGTGCCGGCCGTCGAACTCGGCGGCGACGAACTGGTCCTGGCGGTCCCCGAGGGCGTCGATCCGGAACCCGGCGCCGAGGCTCTGATCAGCGAGCTGGGGCTGGTCTGTCTGACCCGTTCCGGGAGCCCCGGGTTCGTCGGTCTGACCGACCGTTACCTCGCGGCCGCCGACCTGCGTCCCCGGATCCTCCAACGTGCCAACGACGTCCAGACCGTGCTGGCCCTGGTGGCTGCGGGCATCGGCGGTGCACTGGTGTCCGCCCGCGCCGGCGCCATCGCACCGGGGCTGCGTCTGATCCCGGTCGACCATCCCGCGGCGCGCTGGCGAATCGGCCTGGCGTGGCAGCCACGCGAACCGTCGCCGGCGCTGGCCGCGTTCGTCGAGGCCGCCAAGGACGTCGCGGAGCGCTCGAAGCCGAGGTAGACCGCCGGGCGTCTAAGCGTTCTGCCGCGCCGACGGACGGGCACCGGGGAGCCAGAGCGAGAGCAGCACGGCGACGCCGGAGAAACCGACGGACCACCAGAACGCCTGATGGAACGCGTCCACAGGTGCGGTCGGGTGGGTGACGAGGGCGCCTTCGAGGATCACGGCAAGGACGGCGGTGCCGAACGAGCCGCCGAGTTGCTGGGCGGTGCGGGTGACCACGCTGGAGTGCGGGATCTGCTGCTTGTCCAGGCCGATGTAGCCGGCCACCATCACCGGCATCGTCACGGCCCCGAGGCCGAAGCCGCGCAGGACCAGCCAGCCGGCCAACTGCCACTCGCTCGTGTGCGGCCCGGCCAGGGCGAACGGCACGGTCGCGGCGGCGACGAGGACGAAGCCGAGCACGGCGATCAGGCGCGCGCCGACGCGGTCGATGTTGCTGCCGGCGACACTGCGGGACAGGACGGCGCCGACCCCCTGCGGGATGAGCGTGGCTCCGGCGGTGAGCGCGGAGTCCCCCCGTATGTCCTGGTAGTACAGCGGCAGCAGGAGCATCGCGCCGTAGAGGGCGAACCCGGAGAAGAACAGCACCGCGCTGGAGGAGGCGACCGATCTCTTGGCGAGCAGCCGGATCTCGACGAGGGGATGGCCGGCGCGCAACGCGTAGCCGGTGAAGGCCGCGAGCAGCGCGACGCCGATCGCGAGTGGGATCACGACGTTCGGGTGGGCGAATCCGGCGGCGGTGCCCGCGTCGGCGAGGCCGAGCAGGGTGGCGCAGGTGCCGGGCGCGAGCAGCAGGAGTCCGGGCACGTCGAGCTTCGGCCTGCCGGCGGCGGCGTCCGGGCGGGCCGGGGCTTCGAGCTTCAGGTGGCGCCAGGCGAGCACGATGCCGACGACGCAGAACGGCACGTTCACCCAGAACATGAAGCGCCAGCTCAGGTGGGTCAGGATGGCGCCGCCGACCACCGGACCGAGGATCGGACCGAGCAGTGCCGGGAGCGCGACGTAGGTGACGAGCCGCCCGAGCGCCTTGCCGCCCGCAGCCTGGAAGATGAGCGTGCTCAGCAGCGGGAGCATGAGGCCGCCGCCGAGGCCCTGTACGACGCGCCAGCCGATGAGCGAGCCGACGTTCCAGGCGAGGCTGGCCCCGATCGAGCCGGCCAGGAAGACGGCGAGGGAGAAGATCCACAGCCGCTTGCCGCCGAACCGCTGCAGGCCCCAGGTGCTGAGCGGCACCGCGATGCCGAGCGCCAGCAGGTAGCCGGTGGTCACCCACTGGATCGTGGTGACCGAGGTGTGCAGCCGCAGCGCGAGGGTGTGCAGCGCGACGCTGACGATCGTGGTGTCGAAGATGACGGCCATCGCGCCGACGATGAGGATCAGGGCCGTCTTGACCACGGCCGGATCCAGCTTCTCCGCGGCGGGCTTCGTGGGCTTCGCCGCGCTCGCCGCGCTCGCCGGGCCTGCCGCGCCGGCCGGGTTCGCCGCCGGGCTCGTGGGTGTCGCTGCCATGCCACCGTCCCCCAATAAGAGATGAATCCTTCTCTTACGAGGCTAGGGCGGAGAGATAAGGAATGCAAGCATCTCTTATTTCGCGCCGCTATCCTGCTGCCATGGCTCAGCAGGCACACGTCCGGCAGCGGCGGCGCGGGGAAGAACTGGAGGCAGCGCTGCTCGAGGCCGCGTGGCAGGAACTGGTCGAGGTCGGCTTCGCCCGGCTGACCATGGAGTCGGTCGCGGCCCGCGCGAAGACCGGGGTGGCCGTGCTCTACCGGCGCTGGCCCAACAAGAACGACCTGGTCCTGGCCGCCATCCGGTACTACGGGGAGACGCGCCCGGTCGAGATCCCGGACACCGGCAGCCTGCGCGGCGACATGATCGCGCTGCTCGGCAACGCCACCAACGCGCGGATCGGCTTCGTCACCATCATCGGCGCCGCGTTCTCCGGCCTGCTGGCCGACACCGATCTGACCCCGGGCCAGGTACGCGAGCAGATCCTGGCCGACCGCCCGCTCTGGACGGACCAGATCTTCGCCCGCGCGCACGAACGCGGCGAGATCGACCTCGAGCGCATCCCGCCGGTCATCCTGACCATGCCGTTCGACCTGATGCGCCACGACATGCTGATGACCTACCAGTCGATCCCGGCGGAACGGGTCCTGGCGATCGTGGACGAGCTGTTCATGCCCCTCGTCGCGGCCCACCGCCCGAAGTAGCGCCGAACCGCGGATCCGCTCAGCGGCATCCGCTCAGGGGCAGCGGTCCGCGAGAACGCAGAACTCGTTGTCCTCGGGGTCGACCAGCACGACCCAGCTCACGTCCTCGCCCTGTCCCACATCCGCGTGCCGCGCCCCGAGTCCGAGCAGCCTGTTGACCTCTTCGTCCTGTGACAAGTCGGTCGGATTGACGTCGATGTGCAGCCTGTTCTTGACGGTCTTGCCTTCCGGCACCCGCACGAACGTCAGCGTCGGGGGCACCGGGCCCAGGCGCTTCTTGCCCTCGGGCACCAGCGGCGAGCCGATGATGGTGAGTTCGTGGTCTTCGTCCTGCACCTCGTAGCCGAGCACCGCGCACCAGAACCCGGCCAGGCCGCGGGGGTCGGCGCAGTCGATCGCGAGCTCTGTGAACTTACTGGTCATGATGCCGGAGCCTCCCGAGATCGCAGTGTTCCACCAGGCAGTGTCGCACCCGCCGGGGATCAGCGGTGGACGCGCGGGATGACGAGCGGCGTGCCGCTTTCGGGGTCTTCGATGATCCGGGCGGGCAGATCGAAGGCCTGCTGGACCAGGTCGGCGGTCAAGGTGGTGGCGGGCGGGCCGGCGGCGAGGATCGCGCCGTCGCGCATGGCGATGAGGTGGGTGGCGTAGCGGGCGGCCTGATTCAGGTCGTGTAGGACGGCGACGACGGTGCGCCCGTCCCGGTGCAGGCGGGCACACAGGTCGAGGACGTCCATCTGGTGGGCAAGATCGAGGTACGTGGTGGGCTCGTCGAGCAGCAGCAGTTCCGTGTCCTGGGCCAGGGCCATCGCGATCCAGGCGCGTTGGCGCTGACCGCCGGAGAGCTCGGCCATGGGGCGGGCGGCGAGGTCGCCGATGCCGGTCTGCTCGAGACAGCGTTCGACGACGCGGCGGTCCTCGGGCGATTCGCGGCGCAGCGGGCCCTGGTGCGGATATCGGCCGCGGGCCACGAGTTCGGCGACGGTGATGCCGTCCGGGGTGATCGGGGCCTGGGGCAGCAGGCCGACGGTCCGCGCGACGTGGCGGCTGGGCAGGCCTGCGATCGGGGTGCCGTCGAGGAAGACCTCGCCGCCGCTCGGTTTCAGGACGCGGGCCAGCGCGCGCAGGACGGTGGATTTGCCGCAGCCGTTGGGGCCGATCAGGACGGTGAAGGATCCGTCCGGGATCTCCAGGTCGAGTTCGCGCACGACGGTGCGGTGCGTGTAGGAGATGGTCAGGCGGCGGGCGGCGAGTCGGCTCGCGGGGCCGCTGGCGTGGTTCGGCTGCATGCGGGCTTATATCCGTCCGGTTCTGCGCTGCTGGGCGAGGAGGAAGGCGAGGTAGCCGCCGCCGAGCAGGCCGGTGACGGCGCCGACGGGCAGTTCGCGGTCGGGGATCGCGTACCGGGCCAGCCAGTCGGCGGCGACCAGGAGTACGGCGCCGACCAGGGCCGAGGGCACCAGGTTCGGGCCGCTCGCGCGGGTGAGCCTGCGGGCGACGTGCGGGGCGCAGAGGGCGACGAAGGCCACCGGGCCGGTCTGCGAGGCGGCCGTCGCGGCGAGCACCACCGCTGCGGCGAGAGCGCTCAGCCGCAGCAGTTCCGTCCGCAGTCCGAGGCCGACGGCCAGGTCCTCGCCCATTTCGAAGATGCGCAGGGCGCGCGAGGCCAGGATGAGCGGCGGCATCAGGATCGCGGCGGCCGCCGCGAGCAGGACCACCCCGCTCCAGGTGCTGCCGTCCAGGCTTCCGGTGATCCACAGCGCGGCTTGGGCGGCGTCGCTGATGTTGGCCCGGGTGATCAGGTAGTCGTTGACGCCGCCGAGCATCGCGGCGACGCCGATTCCGACCAGGACCAGCCGGGGTCCGCCGGTCACGCCGCCGCGTCGGGCGATGAGGTAGACGAGCGCGGCGCTGGCCACCGCGCCGATCCAGGCGGATCCGGCGACGACGAGGGTGGCGCCGCCGAGCACCGTGACACCGACGAGCGCGCCGGTCGCGGCGCCCTGGGTGAAGCCGAGGACGTCGGGGCTGCCGAGCGGATTGCGGGTCAGGGACTGGAAGACCGCACCGGACAGGGCGAGCGAGGCGCCGGCCAACAGGGCGATCAGGACCCGGGGCAGCAGGAGTTGTTCGAACACGAAGACGTCGGCCGAGGTCATCGAGGTGAACAGGCTGCCCGGTTCGAGCGAGGCGAGCGCGATGCCGAGGGCGAGTACGACGCAGCCGACGCCGACGAGGACGGGGCGGCGGCGGGAGGCGGTGACACCGGCGGTCACGAGGCGACTCATGAGCGGCGTCCCACCACGGCGAGCAGGAACACCGGGCCGCCGAGCACGGCCGTGACGATGCCGACTTCGAGTTCTGCCGGACGTGCCACGACGCGACCGAGGACGTCGGCGCCGAGCAGCAGCACCGGGGCCAGGATCGCGCAGTAGGGCAGGATTCTGGGCAGGCTGGGGCCGGTGAACCGGGAGGCGAGACGGGGGATCATCAGCCCTACGAACACGATCGGGCCGCAGGCGGCGGTGGCGGCGCCGCACAGCAGCACGATGGCGAGGATCGCGACGGCGCGGGTCAGGGCGGGTCGGCCGCCGAGCGAGGTGGCCGCGTCGTCGCCGAGGGCGAGCGCGTCCAGCGGGCGGGCGCAGCCGGCCGCGAGCAGGGCGCCGAGCAGCAGAAACGGCGCGATCCGGGTGACAGTGGGGAAATCCGCGTCGGCGAGGGAGCCCACGGTCCAGAACCGCATCCGGTCGAGGGCGTCGGTGTCGAGCAACTCGACCGCGCCGACGTAGGCGTACAGGGCGGCGTTGACGGCGGTGCCGGCCAGGGCGAGGCGGGCCGGGCTGCCGACGCCGCTGCCGCCGATCAGGTAGATGAGCACGGAGATGAGCCCCGCTCCGGCCAGGGCGAACCAGATCAGGCCGCCCAGGCCGGATATGCCGAACAGCGCGGTGGCCGTGACGACGGCGGCCGAAGCCCCCGCGTTGACGCCGAGCAGGCCCGGGTCGGCGAGCGGATTGCGGGTCAGGGCCTGCATCAGCGCGCCCGCGACACCGAGGGCCGCGCCGACGAGCAGGCCGAGCACGGTGCGGGGCAGGCGCATCTGACGCACCACCGGATAGGCGCTGGAGGCCGGGTCGGTCAGGCCGTGCCAGACGGCCGCCGGGGACAGCGGCAGTGCTCCGATCGCGAGGCTCAGCAGACAGATCACGCACAGCACGCCGAGCGCTGCCGGTATGCCGAGGGCGCGGCGGTGCGTCATGGGGCTCCTGTGGTCGCTGTGAATAAGGTTAGGCTACCCTAACCTCAATCGCGGCCCCTTCGACCCCGTCGAAGACCGGCGCCCCCGCCGACGCCGCGCCCGCGAATCCGTCTGAATCCGCCTGGATCCGCCCGAGAAACCGAGGTAACGCCATGCCCCTGTCCGTCCCGATCCCCACGCTCCGCGACGCGGCACCGACCCGCCGCCGCCTGCTCCGCACCAGTGTCGGCGCCGGGCTCGGGGTGGGCGCGGCGGGGCTGCTGAGCGCGTGTGGTCTGGCGAACTCGGGCAGCGCCGATCCCTCGGCCTCGAGTTCGGCTTCGGGTCCGTTCGCCTTCACCGACGACCGCGGTACCGCCGTGCGCCTGAGCTCCTCGCCGACTCGCGTGGTCGCGTACATCGACACGGCGGCGGCGCTCTACGACTTCGGCGTGACCGACCGGATCGTGGGCGTGTTCGGGCCGACCACCCAGTCCGACGGCTCGCCCGACCCGATGGCCGGCAGCCTCCCGGTGGACAAGGTGACTGTCCTCGGGCAGGCGTGGGGGGAGTTCGACGTGCAGAAGTACGCGACGCTCAATCCGCAGCTGCTGGTCACCAACATGTGGGAGAAGGACGCGCTCTGGTACGTGCCGGACGAGAGCGAGGCTACGATCCTGAAGCTGGCGCCCAGCATAGGGATCACCGTCACCAGCACGCCGCTGACCGAGCCGCTCGCCCGCTACGAGAAGCTCGCCGGGCTGCTCGGCGCCGATCTGACGGCCTCGGCCGTGGTCTCGGCGAAGTCCTCCTTCCAGCAGGCCGCGGAGAAGCTGCGCACCATCGCCAAGTCGCAGAGCTCGATCAAGGTGATGGCCGCCTCGGCCAGTGCCGACCTGCTCTACGTGGCCGACCCGACCGTCTACCCGGACCTGACCTACTTCGCCTCGCTCGGTGTGCAGTTCGTGCGGCCGACAAAGGTGGTCGGCGGCTTCTTCGAGAGCCTGAGCTGGGAGAACGCGGACAAGTACGAGGCCGATCTGATCCTGCTCGACGACCGCAGCTCCGCGCTGCAGCCGAAGGACCTGACCGGCAAGCCGGTCTGGTCCCGGATGCCCGCGGTCAAGGCCGAGCAGATCGTGGGCTGGGCCAGCGAGCTGCGCTACTCCTATACCGCCCTCGCGCCCGTGGTCTCCGGTTTCGCCACGGCGCTCTCCTCCGCCCGGAAGGTCGCCTGAGATGTTCCGCTTCTTCGACCTCGAAGTCGCCCGGACCCGCCGGCTCAGCCCGGGGATGCAGCGCGTGACCTTCCGCGGCGCGCAGCCCGGCGGCCTGGCCGAATTCGCCTCGGGGGGCCGGGATCAACGCTTCAAGCTCTTCCTGCCGCGGCCCGAGTCCGACGGGCCCACCCTGCCGGTCCCGGTGCAGGCCGGCGAGCAGTGGTACGCGGCGTGGCGGGCGCAGGACCCGGCTCAGCGTTCGATCATGCGCACGTACACGGTGCGCGAGCAGCGCCGCGAGTTCGGGGAGATCGACGTCGACTTCGCCCTGCACGCCGAGCCGGGGCCGGCCGCACGGTGGGCCGGCGGCTGCCTGGCCGGGGACCGGCTCTTCGCACTCGGGCCGACGGACTGGGAGAACGGGGGCGTGGACTTCCGGCCGCCGGCCGGCACGGACGTGGTGCTGCTGGCGGGCGACGAGTCCGCGCTGCCCGCGATCGGCGGCATCCTCGCCCATCTCGGCGCCGGCCTGCGGGTGCGCGCCTGGATCGAGGTCGGGCATCCGGAGGACGTGCAGGACCTGCCGACCTGGGCCGACGCCGAGATCAACTGGCTGATCCGGGACGCCGGGACGCGGCTGACCGAGGCCGTGCGCGCGGCGGATCCCGCTGCCCTGCAGCCGTACGCGTGGATCGCGGGCGAGTCGGGCGAGGTCAGGAAGCTGCGGCGGTACCTGGTCGGGGACGGGAACCTGGACCGCCGCCACGTCACCTTCACCGGCTATTGGCGCCGCGGCGCGACCGAAGAGGACCTGCTCGAGGAGGCGACCGCGCCGATATCCGCGCGCGCGAGCGCGACCGCCGCGTCATGATGGGCTGATGCCGACGATCGAGACGCCTCGCCTGATCCTGCGTGTGCCGAAGCACGACGACATCGAGGCCTTCGACGAGATGGACGCTGATCCGGAGGTCATGCGCTGGATCGGCGACGGCCGCGTCCACGAGCGGACGAAGGAGCGGTCAGCCGGGCTGATCGACCGTGTCCGCAGTGGCTGGGAGGAGCGCGGTTACGGGCTGATCGCCGCGACCGCGCGCGAGTCCGGCGAGGTCCTCGGGTGGGTCACCCTGGCCGCGCCCGACTTCCTGCCGGAGGTGCTGCCCGCGGTCGAGATCGGCTGGCGGTTCCGGCGGCGGCACTGGGGACGCGGCTACGCCACCGAGGCGGCGCGTCCGATGCTGCACTACGCCTTCACCGAGGTCGGCCTCGACCGAGTACTGAGCCTGCCGCGGGTGGAGAACGCCGCGTCCCGCCGGGTCATGGAGAAGCTGGGCCTCGGCTACACGCGCGAGACCGTGGTGCCGGGCAACGGAACCACGGTCGCGATCTACGCGCTCGACCGCGCGCGGTACCTGGAGTAGCCGCGGTAGGCCCGCCGCCTACTCCTGCGCACCGGCGTCGGCGCCGCGTCGGTTCGACGTGCCAGATCGTGGCGCGTCAGATCGTGGCGCATCAGATCGTGGCGCATCAGATCGTGGCGCATCAGATCGTGGCGCATCAGATTATGACGCGTCAGATCACCTCGGGCATCGCCTCGGGTACGGCCTCCGGCATGGCCGCCTCGGGCTCGAGCACCTGCTCGAGCTGCTTCGACTCGTCCCGGTGCAGCAGCCGCATGGTCTGGTCGGCGGCGAGCAGCGAGGTGACCGCCGCGATCTCGCCGGCCTTGGGCGTGCGCACGACGTCCCGGTAGGCCGGGTGCAGGTCCGCCCAGCGGCGGGCGAACGGGCACAGCGCCAGCACGGTGTAGCCGTGCGCCCTGGCCTCGTCGAACACCCGCCGCACCAGCAGCGAGCCGATACCCAGGTCGTGGCGGTCCTGATCCACCTCGACATGGGGCAGCAGCACTGTCTCGCGCACCTGGATCCAGCTGGCATAGCCGATCCGCCTGCCCTCCACATAGGCGGCGAAACGGTTGTGATCCTCGCGCTCGTCCAGGATCTCCATCGTCGTCATCGCGGCTCCCGCCTTTCTCTCTCCACCAGTTTTATCGGGCCGGTTCGGCTCCGCAGGTCGGACAGGCCTGCCCGGATGACCCCCTGGGCGCACCGCACTCGGGACACAGGCGGGGAAGCAGGCAGGCGGGTTCGCCGCCCTCGCCCTCCTCCTCGCGTGCCTCGAGCCGGCGCAGGGCCTCGGGGTCGCTCGGCAGTCGGATGCGCATTCCGGCGCGCTTCCTGTGCGTGGTCAGGTAGGCCAGGCCGCCCGGCCCGGCCTCGAGGGCCCGCTGCGAACCGCGCGGCAGCCACAGCACCACGTACGGCGCCAACGCCAGCGTGCCCTCGTCGGTGTGCACCGCCCCGTCACCGGACAACACCACGAGCAGCACGTCCACGTCCGGCTCGCGGTGCAGTTCGACGCGGTGGTTCGGCGGCAGCCGGATCAGGTTGGCGTCGAGTTGGCGCTCTGCCTCCTCCAGCCGCCACAGCGCGCCGGACGGCTGCGGGCCGCACTGCGGGCTCTGCGCCGAGGACAGCAGCCGGTCGAACTCGGCGAGCACGCGCGGTCGTGGGGCGGAGCGCTCGGTCATGATCCCTCACTGGTCACGGTCGTGGTCGCGGCGGCGGATGCGGTGGCGCTCGCCGCCGCGACCACCGTCACCGGAAGCGGGAGTTGCTCTCGCGGCGGCTCGACGCCGGGCCGGGCGAGCAGGTGCCGCTGCCGGTGGTGCTCCTCGCGGTGGTCCTCGCGGCGCGCGTGCAGCAGCTGGGTGAGGGTGACCACGCCGAGCAGCCGGGTCGGGTCGGCCCGGTCCACGACGGGAGCCCTGGTGGTGCTGTGCAAGGCGAACGCGTTGACCACCTCGCGAAGCGTCTGGTCTGCGTGAATCACTGTACGCGCGGGCCTGGCCAGATCGCCCACGGTGCGCGCGGTGGCCGGGGACCGCTCCGTACCGGCGGCCAGCAGCTCTCGGTGGGTGAGTATCCCGGTCAGCGCGCCGTATGCGTCGATGACCGGATAGAGCGCGGGCTCGCGCCGCGGTTCGGTCGTGACCGGCACGCGCGCTCGCAGCACCTGCTCGAGCGGATCGTCGGCACGCAGCGTGACCGGGTTCGTGGTCATCACCTCGCGGGCGAAGAAGATCTCCAGCGGGTCGGTGGAGTACTCGCGGGTCAGGTGCAGGCCGCGGCGCGCGATCTTCTCGGTGAGCACGGAACGCTTGAGCAGCAGCACCGAGAGCAGGTAGGCGCTGACCGACGCGACGAGCAGCGGCACCAGGTCGTTCCAGGCGTGGGTCAGCTCCAGGGTGAAGACGATGCCGGTGAGCGGGGAGCGCATCACCCCGCCGACCACCGCGGCCAGGCCCGCCATCGCCCAGAAGCCGGGGAAGACGTGCGGCAGCAGGTCCCCCTCGAGTGCGCCGAGGGCGCCGCCGATCATGAACACCGGGGCCAGCACGCCGCCCGAGGTGCCGGAGCCGAGCGAGAACGACCAGATCAGGGTTTTGACGATGAGGATGCCGAGGATCAGGCTCAGCCCGGCCCGGCCGGTCAGCAGCCGGTCGATCACGTCGTAGCCCACGCCCAGCGCGCTCGGCTCGAACAGGCCGCCGACGCCGATGACCAGGCCGCCGATCGCGGGCCACCACATCCAGTGGATCGGGAGCCTGCCGAAGGCGTCCTCGAACAGGTAGACCAGCCCGGTGGCGCCGATCGCGAGCAGACCGCCGGTCACGCCCGGAATCAGGGCCAGGGTGACGGCGGCGGGCCCGGGGTGCACGAGCGTGGCGACCGGGAAGACCGGCGCGGTGCCGAGCAGCCAGCCGCGGCAGACCACGGACACGGTCACGGCCGCGCCGACCGGTATCAGGCTCCGTGGACGCCATTCGAACAGCAGCAGCTCCACCGCGAGCAGCACCGAGGCGAGCGGGGCGTTGAAGGTGGCCGCCATGCCGGCCGCGGCGCCGGAGACCAGCAGGGTCTTGCGTTCGTCCGCGGTGAGATTCAGGGCCTGGGCCAGGATCGAGCCGACCGCGCCCCCGGTCATGATGATCGGGCCCTCCGCGCCGAACGGCCCGCCGCTGCCGATGCTCACGGCCGCCGAGATCGGCTTGAGGATGGCCACCCGCGGCGCCACCCGACTGCCGCCGGTCAGGATCGCCTCGATGGCCTCGGGCATGCCGTGGCCGCGGATCTTCTCGGAGCCGAAGCGGGCCATCAGCCCGACCACCAGGCCGCCGGCGATCGGCGCGCACAGCACCAGCAGCGGGTCGTGGCGACCCGAGCCGGGGGCGACCAGGGCGGTCGAGACGCGTTGGAAGAACACGAGGTTGGTGATCAGGCCGATCAGCCGCAGCAGCAGGAAGGAGGCGAGCGCGCCCGCGCCGCCGACGAGCAGCGCGAGGCCGGTGATCGGCACGACGCGGGGGTCGACGTCGAAGTCGCCGAGGTGCGCGGGGCGTTCGCGCGGCGCGGCGCCGGGCGCGCGGGTCGCGGCAGCGGGGATCACAGCGCCACCGGCCCGTTCTCCGCCGCTTCCACCGCGGCGTCCCCGGCGAGGCGCACGAAGCGCTCTGCCGCGTCCGCCGCGTGCGCGCGCTGCTCGGCCGACATCAGGTCGAGGACCGATTCGAGCAGCCGGTGCCGCCGCGCCAGCACGGCCGCGACCACCTCCCGGCCGGCCGCGGTGACCTCGACCGTGACGATGCTGCGGCTGTGCGAATCCGCCCCGCGCGCGACGTACCCGGCCGCCTCGAGCCGGTCCACCAGCCGGGTGACCGAGGAGGCGGCCGCGCCCAGCGCGGCGGCGAGGGTGGAGGAGGGCACTCGGCCGAGGCCATCGAGCGTCCGCAGCAGCCGGAACTGCGAGACGGTGACGGCCCCGTCGAGTGCGTCGAGGCTCTGCGCGGTCACGCCCACCAGCGCCCGGGTCAGGCGCTCGAAGGCGGCCACGTCAGGGCGCGGGCCGCCGCGCGGGCTCGACCCGCTCGCCGGCGCCGCGGTCTCGGCGTCTGTCTCCGTGTTCGTCCCCGTGTCTGTCTTCACAAGGACAATGGTTATTCATAGAAACATTTGCTGTCAACAAGTGTTGTCGGCGCGTAGGGGTGTGCAGGGGGCCTGCCGGGTCTCGGACGCGGCCGACGCCTCGCCGAGCGGCCGCCACGCGCACACCGCGACCACCAGCATGGCCGCGCCCGCGATCCAGAACGGCATGGTCAACCCGGCCAGCCCGGCCACCAGTGCGCCGAGCAGCGTGCCGATCGCCGCGCCGCCGAGATCGCACAGGATGCGCACGCTGCCCACCCGTCCACGCAGTTCGTCCGGCACGCGCTGCTGGTAGAGCGTGGCCGCGAGCGAACCCCAGACCATCGTGTGGACGCCGAAGACGACGAGCGTGACCGCGACGATCCACGCGTGCGTCGACGCGGCGAGCACGAGGTGGGTGAGCGCCTCGACGAACAGCCCGGCCCGCAGCAGGCTCGTCGCACCGAACCTTCGCCTGAGCCGGCGGACCGAGAGCGTGCCGAGCGTGCCACCGACGGCGAACGTGGTCAGCAGCAGCCCGTATCCGAGGTCTGTCAGGCCGAGTCGCCGATGGACGTAGAGGACGAAGATGGAGAACGCGCCGCAGAACGCGACGTTGCCCAAGCCCATGGCGATGGAGATCGTGCGCAGGACGCGTTGACGTGCCAGCCAGCGGATTCCGGTGGTGAGGTCGGTGCGCAGACGCGGGCGCGGCGTCGGGGTCGGCTTCGCAGTCGGCACCTTGGCCGGACGCAGGGTCGCGACGAGTGCCGCGGCAACGAGGAACGTCAGCGCGTCGGTGCCGAACGGAGCCCCGACCCAGAGCGCGAAGAGCCAGGCTCCGAGCGGCTTGGACAGGAACTGGTTGCCGATGTTGAAGGTGAGCGAGAGCCGGGCGTTGGCCTCGGCGAGCCGGTCGGGCGCGACGAGTGCGGGCAGCAGGGCGGAACTCGCGTTGTCGGCGAGCGTGTCCGCGGTGCCGAGGGTGAAGAAGACGGCGTAGACCAGCGGCAGTGTCACCGCGTCGAGCGCCGCGGCTCCGGAGAGCAGGCCCAGCGCGGCCGCGCGCACCAGGTTGACCCCCGCGACCAGGCGGCGGCGGTCGAACCGGTCCACGTACACCCCGCTGATCAGGCCGAACAGCAGCCAGGGCACTTGCAGGGCGAAGGCCGCGAGGGCGACCGCGGCCGGATCGCGGGTGATCGAGGCGACCAGCATGGGTCCGGCGGCGAGCGTGACGCCGTCGCCGATCGTGGAGATGGTGGATGCGGCCCAGAGCATGCGGAATCCCGCGCCGAGCGGCGCGTTTCGGGCAGACAAGGATGGCTCCTCGGTGGAGGGAGACGGTCGGAAGTCCGTGTCCGTCTCGCCGAAGGAGCTGCGGCGCGGGGCGTCAGTGCCCTGCGTCTGGGCGCGGCCGCGCTAGCGGATCCGCGGCCCGGGCTCCTGCGGAGAGGCGGTGACCGTGACCATGCCGAGGCGCATCTCGTCTCCCATCCTGCCGACCGTCGTCGGCCGCACCCTAGTGGGCGCCGGCCCATAGCCGCCAAGGCTTTTCGCGACGCACGCCCTGGGCAGGGGTCTTACTACTGCGTCACGCAGCCGGTGGGCCAGTTGGACAGTCCCGTCACGGCCGAGCCGGCGGTCTCGCCGTTGTGGATGATCTCGACCACGCCCAGGACGTCGCCCTTGGGCATCTTGGCCGGATCGAAGGTGATCGTGGACGCGGCGGTGAGGTAGCCCTTGGCGTCCACAGTGGGACCGCCCACCACGCCGCTGGGGATCCCGACGGCCTTGGCACCGGTCCAGACACAGTTGCTCTCGGGGAGTTCCTTGTTGACGATGTCGAGCGGGATTCCCGCCTTCTTCAGCAGCGCCTGAAGCTGGGACGGGTCGGCGAGCAGGCTCAGTTTGACCGTCACGACGCCGGTGGTGACGTCGGTGTGCACGGTGAAGGACGCGTTCTCGACGTTGAGCACGCCCGACCCCGGGTGCTGAGACGGAGTCTGCCGGGCCTGTGCCTGCTGCGTCTGTTTGCCGTGCTGCGTCGTCGTGACGGCGAAGCTCAGCGACGCCGCCACGACCCCGGCCGTGGCCAGTGCCGGCACGGCCCGTCGGCGCCGGCTCAGCGTACGCCCGCGTGAGACGATCCCCTGCGTCTCGCGGTCGAAGCGCACCTCGCCCACGGAGCGTTCCAGGACGCCGACCAGCACGCGATCGTCTTCGTTGGGATTCACCGGGATTCCTCCTCGATCAGTCGTGCGGCGAGTTCGTTGCGCAGGGTGGCCATCGCCCGGGACAGATGCGCCTTGACCGTGCCCGGTGCGATGCCGAGCGCCTGGGCCGTGTCCTGGGTGTCGAGGTCCATGAAGACCCGGAGCGCGATCACCTCGCGTTGGCGCAACGGCAGTGCCTTCACCGCCGCGAGGACGTGGGCGTCCAGCGGCGGCTCGGCGGGCGCCTGGTCCAGCCGGTCGAACCGCTGGTCCCAGGCTGTCTCGTGCCGACGCCGACGCCACCACGAGATGTGCAGGTTCAGCGCCGTCCGCACCACCCAGGCACCCGGGGCCGGATGCACGGACACCTTCCGCCAGGACGCGAATGCCCGGGCGAACCCCTCCGCGACGAGTTCTTCGGCCAGGGACAGGTTGCCCACGGTCCCGTAGACGGCGCGTAGGCAGCCGTCTCGGGACTGGAGGTAGAACGTGCCGAAGTCCGCGGGTTGTCGATTCACGATCCCTTTACGCACACGGGCCGGTGGAGGTTTACCTGGAGACCCGCCTTTCCGCTCCAGCCCACCAGACCCGGTATCTGATCGGCAACGCCTGGAGATCTTCGAGCTGCTCGGCGAGGTCCGGTGCGGCGGATTCGAGCGGCACAGTGCCGACGAGCGGCGCCGAGCTGTAGATCTTGCGGAGCGCGAAATCCCATCCCGACGCCGCGTACTCCGGGACCCGCACGTCCGCCTGCGCTGCATCCGGCAGGCACCGCACCCGCAGCAGATGCGGCCGGGTGCGCAGCATCTCGGCTTCGTCGCGGGTTTCCGGAGCCTCGTCGAGCGCGGCCCACAGTTGGGCATCGGTCATCCGGGCCAGTCGAGCCGGTTCGCGGCGTCCCGCGTCGAGCAGCCGCGTGACCAAGCGTTGAAGCACGGCAGCGGGTGCGAGGTTGTCCCAGGAGGCGTGCAGCCGCGCCTCCGCACAGACCAGATCCACGAGGATCCGGGCCGTCGGCAGGTCGGTGCTGACAGCGCCGTCCACGAGACGCAGGGCGGCGAGAAGACGAGCGGGCTCGACCTCGAGCCTCGCGCCGAAGCGGGCGCTGCGCACATACGAGTCGAGATGGTCGAGGCTGAGCAGTCCCGGCGCCGGAGTCAACGCGGACGGCGTCCGGCCGGACAGGAGGTCCGCGATCTCGTGCGGTTCGAGCCCGTGCGCCGCGAGTACGTCCGCGATGGCCGGCTCCCGCAGGAGATCGGCGCCGAGTGCGTGATGGTTGAGTCCTGCGACACCTTCAAAGGTGTGGCTGAACGGCAGATGGCCCACGTCGTGCAGCAGTGCGGCGGCACGCAGCGGCTGGTCGGCGGGATCCGGATGGAAGCACGCGGCCAGTGCGAAGACCCCGAGGCTGTGCTCCAGGCGCGAGTAGGTCTGTGTCGTCGTGATCGACGCGGCGCCGCCGTGTGCGACCATGTGCAGCCGCCGCAACGGCTCGGTGCGCAGCAGATCCCGTTCCAGGGGGCTCAGACTCACCGAGATCCGCCAGAGTGGATCAATGTACTGGGCTGACCGGCCGGTGACGCCCGCAGCCGTTGTAGGTGGATCCCACGGCGTCGTCATCTGCCGGGCACCGGCATCGGGTCGCTGGGTGAACGCGGCGCCCCGAGCAGCGCCGCCAGCTCACCGACGTCCTCGACGGCTGGACCGTCCCACGCTCGCGCGCCGTAGAGCTCACAGCGATCCGCCTGCGTCGCCGCGTCCACCACCTCGAACTCGAGCCTCAGCGCCCTCATCCCGACTCGCTCGGCCCCGGCCAACTCGTCCGAAGCCCCGTCCCCGACGTACAGGCAGTCCTGGGCCGCCACGCCAAGGGCCGCCGCCGCGGCGAGGTAGAGCGACGGATCGGGCTTGCGCACGCCTCGCTCCCAGGAGAAGACCGCCACGTCGAACCGTTCCGCGAGCGCGGTCTCGTGCCAGATCGCCGGCGTCTCCGCCGAGCAGTCGCTGATCAGCCCGAGGCGATATCCCTTGCCCCGCAACCGATCGAGCGCCTCGAGCACCTGAGGCGAGGGGATGAGGCGGCCGCGCTCGAAGTGGAGCCGGCGTGCCACGGCCGTCCGCACGGCCGCCGGATCCGGGTGCGCTCCGAGCCCCTCGGCCAGGCGGGAGTAGGTCTCGTACAGGTCGCCTAGCGCGCCTCGGCACCGCGCGTCGAAGCTGTCGCGGACCGCGCCCGCGAACGCCTCGGGATCGACCCCGAGATCCCGCGCCGCGGCACGGGAGAGGGCGTCGCGCAGTCCGCGCTCGCCGCCGGATATGAGGGTGTCGTTGAGATCGAAGACGACTGCGGACGGATGGTTGAAACCAGACATGCGAACTCCCCTGCGGACTCCGGCGTCAGCGCGTCCGCCGGATCAGTGTGAACCCGTCCCATCCCTTGGCACCGACGGTCTGCAGCGCCGTCGCCTCGAGCCGCTCGTCCCGGGCGATGTCGGCCAGCACCGTGCGCACACCTTGGACCCGGGCGTCGGAGCTGTCCGCATCGACGACCGCGCCGTTGCGCACGACGTTGTCGATGACGATGACGCTGCCCGGATGCGTCAGTTCGAGCGCCGCCTTGAGGTACGTGGGGTTGCTCGGCTTGTCCGCGTCGATGAAGACGAAGCCGTAGGGTTCGGTCGCGTCCTCGATCAGCCGCCGGGCCGAGTCCGCGGCCGACCCCACGCGCACCTCCACCCGGTCCGCCACGCCGGCCCGCTCCAGGTTCGCCCGGGCGATCGCAGCGTTCTGTTCCTCGAGCTCCAGCGTGGTGACCTGTCCGTCCGCTCCGACCGCACGGGCGAGCCAGACGGTGCTGTAGCCCGCCAGCGTGCCGAACTCCAGCACCCGCTTGGCCCCCGACATCTGGCACAGCAGCGCGAGCAGCTTCCCCTGGTTCGGCGCCACCTCGGCCTTCGGCATCGTGGTGCGCGGCCCGGACTCCCGAGCGAGCACCAGCGCCTCGTCCTCCGGGACGAGTTCCCCGGCGAAGTACGCGTCCACCTCGCGCCACATCGACTCTGAGTCGTACATCCGCAGATCCTTCCCCGTCTGTGATGAAGCCGAGTGTGGCAGAGCCGAGTGTCGCAGAGCAGGAAAAAGCCCGGCCAAGGTGACTCGAGGTCACCTCGGCCAGGCCCCTCACGTCGAGGCTTTCGCCCCGGGTCCCCGCATCAGCCGGAGAAGTAGCCGAACACGTCGAGGATCGCGTCTCCGTGTCCGGTGGACTCGTTGTACAGGCTGACCTGCTGGTTCGAGCCGGTGCTCGCCAGCAGGCTCAGGCCCGCCACGGTCTGGCCGGTGAGGTAGTTGAGGTTGGACACCCCGGGCCGGGTGGTGCCCGCCGGGAAGGCGGTGACGAAGCCGTTGGCGGTCAGGTCCGTCACGGTGAGGTTGGTGATCAGCGTCGCGCCGGCCGGCATGACCGGGGGCACCGTGGTGTTGTACTCGCTCGCGTTGAGCGCGTACGTGGTGGTGCCGTCCGCCTTGAGTGGGGTGCCGCTCTTGCGCGAGTCCCAGGCGCGATACGGGGTGACCGAGCTGTAGGCGTCGGCGGAGTCGGTGGAGAAGTATCCGGCGACGTCCGCGATCAGGTCCACCGAGCCGGTGCCGCCGCCGTTGTAGAGCTCGATCCTGCCGTCCTGGGCGACCGGCACGATCACCGTGTTGGAGACCGTCTGGCCCTTGAGGTAGTTCAGGTTCGAGGTCGTGGGCGTGCCCGCGCCGTCCGGCTCGGCCGCGATCCAGCCGTTGCCGGTGGTGTCGGTCGCGGTCACGTGCAGCGCGACGGCGGTGACCCCGGACGGGATCGAGTCCGCGCCCGCGATGCCCACGGACAGGCCGGAGTTCCCGGCGACCTGCTTGGCCGGGGCGCCGGTGCCGTGGCGGGTGTCGAGCATGCGGGCCGGGGTCACGGCGGTGTAGCCGCTGCCGGCGGACCGGGTGAAGTAGCCGGACACGTCCGCGATCAGGTCGACGCTGCCGCCGGCCGGGCCCATGTCGTAGAGCTGGACCGTGCCGTCCGCGCCGACCGGCACGATCACCGCGTTCGTGACCGTCTGGCCCTTGAGGTAGTTCAGGTTCGACACGCTCAGGTACCCGCCGGACGGGATGACGCTGACGTACCCGTTGCCGGTGGTGTCGGTGACCGTGACGTTGAGCACCACGGCGGTCGCGTCCGCGGGGATCGAACCGTTGCCCGCGATGTTCAGCGAGGCCAGGTTGTCCGGGGTGATCTTCGCCTTCGGCGCGCCGATGCCCTTGCGGGTGTCCAGGATCCGGGTCGGGTCGAGCGGGGTGTAGTCGGACCCGGTGGTGGTGACGGTGCCCGTGGCGGTGAACGGCTGGCCGTTCACCATCGACGTACCGGTGACGGTGATCGTGTACGTGCCCGGCTTCGCGTAGGTGTGCGACGCGGCCCCGTAGCTCCCGCTCACCGGCGCACTGCCGTCGCCGAAGTCGAAGCTCCAGCCGTCCGAGAGCCAGGCCACGGACTGCGCGGTGACACCCAGGGCGCCGTTCGCCGTCGTGGTCAAGGTGGTGCCGGGGTTGGCCGGGGGCTGGATCTGCGCCGCGCCGCGGTCGTAGTAGGAGTACGTTCCCGCGCCGGTGTCCGGCTTGAGCGGGTCGTTGACGCGGGACTTGCCGTTGACGTCGGTGGCCAGTTCGCCCGGGGCGTCAGAGTTCGCGGAGTTGACCACCGGGCTGAAGTCCGACTCGACCTCGAAACCCCAGGGGCCGGTGACGTCCGGATCGCCGATCACGTCGTGCTGCCCTTGGCCGCTCGCGGCGGTGAACTGCGCCACCGTCTCGTAGTACTTCCCGGCCCAGTCGTACGTGTATTCGTCGGGGCCTTCGTCATCACCGGGCTGGGGAACGAGATTCGGGTTGGGGTCGAGGTCGTTGTAGTCAACCGTCGTGCCCGGTGTCGCGGCGCTCGCAACGCTCAGCAGCCCGCTCGGAGTCGATGAGCCGTCACATGAGGTGCCGGCTTCGAGGACGTTGTTCTCGATGTACGACCCAGTTGAGGCACCGGTCAGGCTGAGCGCCGTATTGCACAGGTAGCCGCCCGCGAGGACGACCGTGTTGCTCGTCACGGCTGTACCGGGAGCTCCATTGACCAGGATGGCGGGCACGCCGGCGCGGATGCCGTTGGTCGTGATGACATCGCCCGTGCTGCCCGGGTCGACCTGGATGCTCGGGGCGTCCCGGCCGACGTCGTCGATCTGGTTTCGGCTGAGCGTCACGTAGGACGAGGAGCCGGCGATCTCGATTCCCGGCACGGTGACGGTGCCACCGGTAGCCGACTCGATGCCGCCGCTGTCGCTGTCCATCGTGATGTGGTTCGAAGCGGAGATGTAGGCAAGCCGTGGTATCGATTCACCGACGAGGAAATCCTTGACGGTCACATAGCTTGCGCCGACGAACGTGAAGCCGGGCGCCGTGGTGGTGGGTCCGGTTCCGAGCTCGGCGCCCTTGCCCCCGGCTTCGATCGTGATCGGCGCGGAAGCGGTACCCGCATTGCTGATGGTCACGGGCGCATAGAGGTAGCCGTCCAGTACGGAGACCGTGTCGCCCGGAACGTTCGCGGCATCGATGCCGGCCTGCAGCGTGCAGAAGGGCGCGGCATGCGTCCCCGTGCCGCTGTCCGTGCAGGAGGCGCTGTCATGCTCAACGTAGATGGTGGTCGGACTCGAAGCGTCCGCATGCGCCGCGCCGGGAGCCAGCGCGGCAACGGATATCGCGAGCACAGCGCTCGTTGCGAGCGTGCGTTTACACATGTTTCCCCACCCTGATCATGAAGATTTCTTCATTTTTGTTCAGCTGTGGATTTTAGCGCCGGGCTCGGCACCGCGCGCGGTTCAGGGTCGGCATTCGCGGCCCGACTCGAGTCGTAGCACAGTCGTGACAAAAGGTTGTGAAGAAGTGAGTTGAGTGGTGCGCTATTTCCGCAGGATAATGAGATTTTCAGCTACACCTGAGACGTCTGACCACGGCTCAGTCCGCTTCGCACAATGGGGGATTTTCATGCGCTTGCGTGCCCTTGGCGCGCTCACTCTGGCCGTAGCCGTCACGAGCTCGATCGCTCCGCTGACCGCGGCTCAGGCCGCCACCGCCACTCCGCACGACGTCGGCACCGCCTCGACGGAGTTCTATCTCGCGCACGGGAACGACGCCTCTATCGGCGGCGGGACCGTCATCGACAACACCAGCCCGTCCGTGTCGGTGTCGTCGGACCTGAAAACGGTCACGGCGAACATCCAGGGATGGGAACTGTCTCTGTCCTCCTCGGCCCCCCTCGCTCCGGGGACCTACACCAGCGGTGTATCGATCACGGTGACGATGGGGACCTCCTACAACTGCGCCACCGGCTCCTTCACGATCATCGAGATGAGCGCGACCGACGTCAACGCGACGTTCAGCCTCGATTGCGGCCCGAGCGCCTCAGTGCCGGACAGCGTGGGCTTCCTGCGCTACAACGCCACCGTGGACACGCCGGTGCCGACGACGCCCAACGCGGCGCAGGCCATCACCGACCCGCCGAACTCCGGCACCACCTCGGCCAACGCCGACGAGTTCTCCTTCAACAGCGCTCCGGGTGACTACATCGGGGTCGGTTCGTCAGTTGACTTCACTGGCGCGAACCTGGTCGTAGGCGGAACCCAGGGCACGGCCACCGTGGGCGCGGGCACCTGGACCCTGGACCTCTCCGCGCCGGCCGGGGGACTGCTCGTTCCCGGCACTTACACCGGCGCCACCGGCTATCCCTTCAACTCGGGCACCGCGCCCGGCATCTCGTTGTACGGCGACGGCCGTGGCTGTGACCAGTACTACGGCACCTTCACGATCTATCAGATCGCCTCGGACGCGACCGGCGCGCTCAGCCAGTTGAACGCGACCTTCACCCAGACGTGTGAGAAGACCACGGCTCCGCCGCTGGTCGGCTTCATCCGATACAACGCGACCGAGCCGACCCCGATCCCGGCCTTCCTGACCGCTTCGGCCAGCCCGGTCGCCGGGGCCTCGCTCGCGGACGGCTCCACGAACGTCACGCTGACCGCCAAGAGCAACGCCACCGCCGGTGCGAGCTACTCGTACAACTTCGGCGACGGCGCCGCGGCCACCGTCTCGGCCTCCAGCAGCGCCACCAAGGCGGAGTACGAGGGCACCTACCCGGTCTCGGTCACGGTGACCGACGCCGGCCAGATCACCACCTCCGCGACGGGGTACTTCACCGTCGGCGACGGCTACCACGCGGTCACCCCGCAGCGGCTGCTCGACACCCGCTACGGCACCGGCGGCACCAAGGGTCCGGTCGCGAAGAACGGAAAGGTGACCATCACCCTGCCGACCTCGATCACGAACTCCGGCCACGGCACCCTCAGCGCCGTCGTGATCAACCTCACCGTCACGCAGCCCACCGCACTCGGGCTGGTCACGGCGTACTCCACCGGACTCTCGCAGAACCCGACGACCTCGAACCTGAACTACTCCAAGGGCGAGACCATCGCGAACCTGGTGACGGTCCCGATCCTGCCGGGCGGCAAGATCGTACTCTCGGTCAGCTCCGGCGGCACCGAGCAGCTCATCGCCGACCTCGAGGGCTACTACACCGCGGGCAATGACCCGACCAACGCCGGATACGGCTCGGTCACCCCGACCCGCATCCTGGACACGCGCCACGACACCGGCGGAGCCGGCGGCCGAGTCGCGGGCGGCAAGACCATCAAGCTCAAGCTGCCCTCCTCGGTCCCGACCGGTGCCACCGCGATCGTGCTCAACGTGACCGCGGTCGCGCCGAGCAAGGCGGGCGTCATCTCGGTCTTCCCGGACGGCACCACCCCGAACGCCTCGAACCTCAACTTCCCGGCCTCGGAGAACCTGCCGAACCTGGTGATCGTGGCCGTCCCGGCGGACCGCACGATCGACTTCAAGAACGGCGGCAGCGGAGCCGTGGACATCCTGGGCGACCTCGATGGGTACTTCTCCGACTCGGCGACCTCGAAGTTCGTCCCCTACTACCCGACGCGGCTGTTCGACACCCGCAAGTACGGCGGCGCGCTCGACCCGTTCTACTACGAGTCGTACACCATGGCCTACGCCCTGCAGGTGCCGGTCGCCGCGCTCACCGCCTCGCTCTACAACGTCACGGTGACCGCGCCGACCGCCTCCGGGTACGTCAGCGTCGTGCCGGACCCGATCAAGAACCTGCCGTCGGTCTCGAACCTGAACTTCAGCAAGGGTCAGACCATCGCCAACGGGGTGCTCGCACCGATGACCAACGGCGTCCAGGACTACCTCAACGGGTCCCCGAGCGGTTCGATCCAGCTGATCTCGGACTTCTTCGGCTACTTCGCCAAGCCCCTGGCCACCACCGCCCCGCCCTCCTCGCCGAATGCCAAGCCCTCGGCGAACGTGAAGTCCCCGCTGGCCGGCAACGCCGTGGCAGCCCCGACCGCACGGCTGGGCGGGTCGGCGTTCGCGCGCTGACACCAGGCACAACGCACGACCGCTAGACCGCATTACTGCTCCACCGCACCACCGCATCACGCATCACCGCATCACCGCATCACCCAGCACACCGGTGCCCCGGACCGCTCATGGTCCGGGGCACTGCTGCTGTCGGCGGCGGTACGCGACGGCCGTCTCGTCCTCGCCGGGCAGCGCGAGTGCGGCGCTTCGCGCGTCTCGGAAATTCCCCGGCTCTCGAGGCAACCGGCCCGCGGGGTCGTACGTGTTACCTCGAACGCGCCCGCTGCGGCGCCGGAGACGCAAGTGAAGCAGAGGGCAGAAGTGGCCGCAGGGCTCGATTACGACGAGTTCTACCATGCGACCTTCCATCGCGTGGTCGGCCAGGTTTTCGCGATGACGGGCAGCCTTGCCGAGGCGGAGGACTCGGTGCAGGAAGCCTACGCACGGGCCTGGCAGAGCTGGAACAAGATCAGCGAGTACGAGGACCCGGAGGCCTGGGTACGGTCCGTCGCGTTCCGCATCTCGGTCTCGAGTTGGCGCAAGACGATGAGCCGCTTCACCGCCCACAAGCGCCAGGCCCAGTCCGAGGAGCAGCCCGCGCTGAGCCCCGATCGGCTGGCCATCATGAACGCGCTACGCCTGATCACGCCCGAGCAGCGCCAGGTCATCGTGCTGCACCACTTCCTGGACCGTTCGGTCGAGGAGATCAGCCGGGAGACCGGCGCGCCGACCGGCACGGTCAAGGCCCGCCTCGCCCGCGGCCGCAGGGCCCTGGCTCCGCACCTGTCCGAATTCGCCGAATCCGCGCCGGCGACCGTCAAGCAGCCGAAGTCCAAGCCGAGCAAGTCTCGTGAGGAGCGTGTCCCCCATGTCTGAGCGGTTCGACGACCTCATGGCCGGCCTGGTCGACTCGGCCGGCGCGCACAGCGCCCCCGGCCCCGCCCTGGCCCGCAAGCGCGGCAGGCAGCGCCGCACCCGGCAGCGTCTGGCCGCCTCCACGCTGAGCCTGGCGCTGCTCGGCACCGCCGGAGGCGTGGCCGCCACCAGCCTCGGCCAGGGCCACGGCACCCCGCTGCCGACCGGCCACACCGGCGCGGCGGTCCCCACCGGATCGGCTTCGGCGTCGGCTTCCACACCGGCCTCTCCGAGCCCTGACTCGGCCCCGAGCACCCCGGCCGGCGCGAGCACGTCCGCGAACCCCGCCACGTCGAACCCGACCAGCTCGCTGGTGCCCGGAACCTACAGCCCGGGCAACTGGTACCAGCCCACCGATCTGCCGCTGGCTTCGTCCACGCTCGTCTGGGTGCCCGTCTCCGACATGCTCGGGACGAGGATCGGCGGGAACGTCGGCGAAGTGGAGTCGTCCGGCGACGGCGCTTCCACCAACCTCGCCTACTTCGGTGACGGGTGTCAGATCTCCTCGCTGAACGCCGCACCAGCCACCGAGTACGAGGACTACACGGGGGCCGACAACAACACCTTCCTGAGCACCGCCGACAACGCCATCGCGGCCGACGTCGAACACCTCGTCTACTTCTACTCGGACTCCTCCGCGGCGAGCTCCGCGTGGAACGCGATCGGCTCGGGCTTCCACCACTGCGTCGCCACGGATTCCGGCACGAACCCGACGACGGGCGGCGAGACGACCGGAACCACCACGCAGACGAGCTCCGCGGCCGAGAGCCAGTGCTGGTCGAACGTCACCACCCCGACCGGCCACCCCGCAGGCGACGGCACATCCGACCATGCCTGTTTCGTGCAGCAGGGCAACGTGATCGAGGCCGTCGACCTGACGGTGAACTTCGACAAGTCGGCGTATCTCTCCACGGTCGACTACGGCACCCTCGACCCGACCATGGTCCAACAGCTCACCCGGAGCCTTGCCGGTGATCTCCACTCCGGCAGCTCGCCGGTCTGCGGCACCGGTGATCTCAAGATCACCCTTGGCTCGAGCGGCACCTACAGCACCAACGGTGCCCACTACCGGGTCCTGGTCCTCACGAACATCAGCGGATCGACCTGCACAGTCGAGGGATATCCGACCACCACGCTGGTCAGCAGCGCAGGCAAGACACTCGTCACCGCGGGCGACAACCCGCATGACCCCTACACCGCGAAGAACTACTCCCAGGCACAGATCACGCTCTCTCCCGGCGCGACCGGCTCGGCGATCCTGAACTGGGGCGACAACGCGGCCGGCGTGGCCTGCACCTACCCCGGTCCGAACACCCTCACGGTGTTCGCCCCCGACTCTGCCACCGCAACGTCGCTCGGCACCCTGAGCAACGTCTGCGAACGCCCCGACATGACCCCGGTCCAAGCCGGGCTGGTCACCCCGTAGCCCGAACGCAAAGCGACAACCCAGAAGGACACGTGCGGCGCCCTGGTCTCGGCCAGGGCGCCGCGCCACGTCCGCACCGCCCAGGAACGCGATCAAGCCCGGCCCGAGTGACCTTGATCACCTCTGCCGACTCATGCCGCCGGGCTCATCCCCATGGGACGCTCGTCCCGGCACCGCGCGCCGTGTCAGTGTTCGTGCGTTCTATCCGGCGCTCAAGTCCGTCGAGGACCATCTGGAGCCCGAACAGCCCCCGGCCCCGCGCCTCCTACAGTCAGGTCGGGTTCAGCGTCATCGCCCGCGAATGGAAGGACAGCCGGGCCGACAACGGCGGCGGCGGTGTCGCCTCCAGCGCGGCCGGCCTACTGCGTACTGCGCTGGGCCCGTTTCCACCGCGGCGACCCGCCGACACAGCCGAGCGACCTACCCCGGAACACGAAGAAGCCCGGCCGAAGTGACCTAGATCACTTCTGCCGGGCTCATCCCGTCGCGGCTTTCGCCACTTGTGCTCCCGACTTGCGTCGGTGCACCTGAGTGGTGCACCGACGGAACGGCCCTGACCAGTCTTGGAGCGCCAAAACACTGGATGAATTCCCACGTTCCCCTTGATCCTTTCCCGCTGGCGGCTTTGGACGAGGTTGGTGTGGAATCCTCGCGTCATGCCGGTCGCGACCATGTATGCCGAATTCGCCACCCGCGAGGCTCGCGGTGCATCGCCGACGTATGAGCGGTTGTCGCTCGCCATCTCGCGGGATACGGATGTACTCACGCTGCTAGAGCGGGTGCCCGCCCCGAAGCGGCAGCCGAACCTGCTACTCGCCGTGGTGCGGCTGCTTGGCGGACCGGTCGATGACGCAAGCGCGTTCCACGACTTCACCATGGCCAACTGGCCAGCGGTCGAGGAGCAGTTGCGCAGCCGGGCCACGCAGACCAACGAGGTCGGCCGCTGCGCGCTGCTGCTGCCGGTACTCGCGGCGTTACGGCAACCGCTGGCCCTGGTGGAGGTCGGCGCGGCGGCCGGGCTCGGGCTCTACCCGGACCGGTATTCGTACCGCTACGGCCGCCACCGAATCGGAACCGGCGGCCCGGTTCTCGAGTGCGCACTCACCGGCACAGCTCCGCCGGCCCGGCTGCCGCAGATCGTCTGGCGGGCCGGTCTGGACCTGAATCCGCTCGATGTGACCGACCCGGCCGACCTCGCCTGGCTGGAGGCGTTGATCTGGCCGGAGCAAGACGATCGCCGACAGCGGCTTCGGTCCGCGGCCGCGATCGCGGCCGCGGACCCGCCGACACTCATCCGCGGCGACCTCGTCGACGACCTGGCGCATCTGGTTGCCCGTGCGCCAGCCGACGCGACGCTGGTGGTCTTCCATACCTCCGTGCTCTACCAGTTGCCCGCCGCGCGCCGGAGTCTGTTCCTCAACGCGGTACGCGCGCAGCCCGGCCACTGGATCTCGGTCGAGGCTCCGGACGTCGTGACCTTCGCCGGGCTTCCGATGCCGCCGGACCAAACCCTGCACAACGTGCTGGCGTTGGATGGCCGCCCGCTCGCATGGGCCCGGGGCCATGGCCAGGCGATGCAGTGGCTAATTTGACGGCCTGTTCAGTATTGATCCTGGCCGCAAACAGCGACCCAGCCGAGCGTTACGACAGCTTCCAGCTCCGCACGGCAACACGTTACACATAGTCGTAGACCGGTCTGCCCGATTGCCAGCCAGCACTGACAGCCTCCGCGACTACGTCGTCGATATTCGAACGATTCGCGGACACCGGCGCAACCTCACCCGCGCGGGTGGTTGTCGGCCCGCCCCGACTGTCGCGGAAACGCTGTTGCAAAATCCAGCCGTAGTCCCGGGTCGGGGCGCCGTTTTCCCTACACTCGGCCGCCGTGAACGAACTCGAACTCGATCCGCCGCTCGCCACCGGCGCGAAGATCGGCTACGCCCGGGTCTCAACCGCCGGGCAGCCTCTCGACCGCCAACTTGCCTCGCTCACGGCAGCCGGGTGCATCCGGGTGTTCGCCGACAAGAAGTCCGGCAAGAACATCAAGCGCGAGGAACTGTGGAAGGCACTGGACTTCCTGCGCCCTGGCGACACTCTGGTGGTCGCCTCGCTCGACCGGCTCGGCCGCTCCCTCGCGGACCTGATCTCGATCGTCGCCGGACTGCGCCGCCGCGGGATCGATTTCGCCTCGTTGCACGAGGCGCTCGATACCACCACACCAGGCGGCAGGCTGGTCTTCCACGTCTTCGCCGCCCTGAGTTCATCCGAGAACTGATCGTCGAAGGTACCCGCGAAGGGCTTGAGGCGGCGAGGGCTCGCGGGCAGCGCCTCGGGCGCCCGCCAGCCTTGACGCCGGAGCAGGTCGCGCATGCTCGCGATCTTCTGTCGCGGCCCGAGAACTCGGTCGCATCGATCGCCCGGCTGCTGAGCGTCTCCCGCTCGACGATCTACAAGTACGTCCCGGAGCTCAGGGGCAGAAGCGGGGCTGCTCTGGACGGTACCGGCCCACGGCGGGGGATCCTGCCGGCCGGAGCCGACAGCTAGTGCTACCCCCGGGAACGTCCGCGCGGTTGACTCCAAAGTGGTTGCCACTGCTGTCATCCAGCTACGATTCAGGTCCGAATGAGAGAGGGGTCCATGTCGTTGATGTATGAGGCTGCTCCGGCTACGCAGCTCCACGGTCGAGGAACGGGTGTCATCGTTCTGGTGATCAGTGTCGTCGCTTTGCTGCTGCTTGCGGCGATTGCAGCTGACTTCCATGGTTTCGCCCAGCGCGTACCTTGGGCAGGGCGATCGTCCGATCCAGAGCAGCAGAGGTTCGTGGTGGGATGGAACCGAGTGGGCTGCGGCATATTCGCGATCTTCGCCGTGATTGCCGTCGTCGATGGGATTCGGCTTATCAGCACCGGGTCGATGTAGGCGGCTACCACCGTGCCACATCGGGTCCACGCATGTGGAGCGAACATCCATAAAAAACCGCAGGAAACCGAGCGGACGTTGGTTGATGCGGCACTGCGGTCGGCTGCCGCCTGGCACAGGTGCTGCACTGGTACCACCAGGGGTGCCAATGCCACGCCCGGCGCGGCGGCCGCGACGGGAGCTGCTCATAGCCGCCGGTACGTAGCGAAGGCGTGGTCTCGCCAGCAGGATCACCATGTCTGAAAGCCCTTCCTGGGCAAGGTGCCGTGGACATGCCGGGTCGCCCACAGCCGCGCACAGGTGCTGCACTGGTACCACCAGGGGTGCCAATGCCACGCCCGGTACGGCGGCTGCTGCGTGAGCCGCTCACGCCCGCCGCCAGCGTGTGGAATGTGTGGTCTCACCAGCGGTATCGCCGAGTCTGAAAGCGACATGCAGCCTATCCGGATAGTCCGACTTATCGGGTCTTTCCGAATAGGCACCCCGCGAGGCATGATGCGCGACACGCGCCCGGCATAGGCGCAATGTGCTTCTTTATGATCATCACGGTGCCTACGATGCGGTTCTGGGGGAATCGGCGCGTTGAGAGGCGAATCGTGCAGGTGCAAGACCACGCGTTGAGCGACGCGTTGCAAGCCACGCTGGACGGCGTGCGCGCGGAGTACGAGCGTCTGATGGCCGAGTTAGCCTTCCGTGAAAAGGAACTGGCGCAGACTCGCGAGGAGATGGAGCACAATCGGCTGCTCGCCGAAGCGGTCGGACGCGAACTCGCCCGGCGCAAAAGCACGTGGAGCGGGCCAAGCGACTGCCCCGGGCCGGAGCCGGCAGCAGATCCCGAAGCGGACTCGCCGCCGCGCACTCTGTCTGACCAGGAAGTCCAGGCGCTGCGGGGCACGGTCTCACGTCGAGAGGTGGCGTTGCAGGTGCTCAACACGATCGGGATGACCCGGCCAGTCCGCGCGCGCGATGTCGCCGAAGCGTACGAGGGCAAGGGCCAGCCGATTTCCAAGACAGCGCGGGAAGGCGCCCGGCACGCGTTGCTGGATCTGGCCGCCGCAGGTCTTGCCGTTCGTCTCGCCGACGGATCGTTCCTGCCCGCGGGTAGCCCTCTTCTGGCTACGTACAAAGCTGAGCCAGGCGTCCCTGCGCAGACTCGGGGCAGCGCGGCGGACGACTTCGAAATCGATCAGAGGTCCGCCGGGGCATAAAGAAACAGGTGGCCGCCGTCGAGGTTCAGAGCTCGACGGCGGCCGATGAACAGCACGATTCCAGCAAAAGGGTCGGTGTTCTCTCAGCACGATACTCGACTCCTCGATGTCGGCTGGGATTGCGCCGCGCCCTCGTCCCTCCGTGTCCGCAACCATGCGGCACGGGAGAAACGAGATGTCCCATGGGTATGCGCAAGCCCCACGGTTCCGGAGAAACCGACGGCTCGGCACGCCGAGAAGTCCAATCAGCACTCTTCTGCGCAGATCCGCCTGCTCCCCTTACCTCCGAACCCGCCCCGTGCGATCTTGTAGGTAGATCGGCGCCCGGGGTACTGGACTGGGAGTGGATGGTGGGCACGCACGTCATCGACGCCTATGCCCCGCATAACGCGGGCCCGGCATGGCCACGGGTGGCCGGCGAGGTACGCCGCGCCGTCAAGCGCACCCAGCCAACAGCGGCGCCTGTAGCCAGGCAACTGGTGTACGTCATGGCGCAGCTCGCGCTTTTCGCAGACGGGCGCGGAATGGTCGCCAGCGCCGAGGCGTGGCTGACGCACGAGATGATCGAAGCGTTCATTACCTCGCGGCGTGCGCACGTGACGGAGTCCACGCAGGGCAACTACCGCAGTAGGCTGCGGCGCCTGCGCGCAGCCGTCCTCGGACCGGAACTCGCTTCAGGCGATCCCGCACGCCTTTCCGGGTCCCGCTCATCCAGGCCGTATTCGCCGGCGGAGCTCACCGACCGATGGGAGTGGGCCAATAGCCGGCCGACTCCGTACCTGCGCACGGGCATGAAGAGCCTCATGGCGCTAGGCCTGGGCTGTGGCCTGGATACTCCCGAAGCCCAGTGGGTGCGCGCCCGGCACGTGCGTCGGGATGCCGAGAACGGTGCGGTACGGGTCGAGGTGACCGGCACCAGGCACCGGATCACCGTGTGCCGTCACGCTTGGGAGAAACTGCTGATCGACGCGGCAGGAGCGTTGGAGCCGGACCAGTTCCTGATCCGGCCGGACGCGCCGACGCGCGGCAAGAACATCATCGCCAACTTCGTCGCACGCGCCCGCAGGGGATCGGATGACCCTGGCATCTTGCTCGGCCGGGCCAGGTCGACCTGGATCGTCGAGCTCGTCGACGAGGGAATCCCGCTCACCACACTCGTGGCCGCGGCCGGCGTGGACACCCTGCACGCCCTGTCTCGCCTGATGCCCTACTTCGCGCCCGTCGAGGCCGCCAGAGGCGAGCAACTGCTGCGCGGGCGCGCGTGAACCAGGATGAGTCCGAGCGCACACGACATCAGGCCCTGGCCAAGCTCCGCTCACGGCGCCGCCGCATCGCCGACGCCGAGGTCGAACGGGTCCTCGCGCGAGTGCAGAAGATCGGGCTGAGCGCACTCATCGAACCCTGGCTCACCTCCCGGCGCGGCCGGCCGGCAACGCTGACGGGCACCGCACTGCTGGTCGGGATGTTCCTCGCGGCCGACCAGTCCAGCGGCAAGGTCCAGCTCGTCGAGGTCACCGACACGCTCTACTTCAAGATCAGCCCTCATATGCGCGAGCGCCTTGGCGTGGCCTGGAAACCGGACTCCGATAAGGGCTTCGAGGCCGGCTACGCCGTGGTGCGCCGCCGCTTCCACAAGCTCGCCCGTGCCTGCGACCCTTCGCCGCTGCCGAAGAACAAGCGGCTCGACAAGGCCGAGGTCGCGAAACTGGAGGCCGCAGCCGACCAGGCGCTGCTGGCGGAGAACCGGGCCAGGCTCATACTGCTGACCAACTCGATCCTCGATGACTCTCTCATCGACGCCCGGCCTCTGATCGACGAATACTGGGACGGTTCGGGATCCGTGGACGGCACCGCGGTGCGCGCCTACGCCAAGGGCCTGCGCAGTAAAGGACCGGCGACCGCGACCGATCCGGACGCCGCCTGGCACGTGCGCACCGGCGACCACGCCGAGCACGAGGCCGTCGCCGAGGGCGGCAAGAACCGAACAGGCAAGAAGGAAGGCCGTGCCCAGTTCAAATACGCCTACGAAGCAACTCTCGCCATCGCCCGCGACCCGCGCCACGACGGGGCGCCCCGGCCCGACGGCACGCCCAATCCGGCCGTCATCCCCGCACTCGTGCTCGGCTTCGCGCTCGACAAGCCGGGTTACGACCCCGGCGGCAACGCCATCCGCATCCTCGCCGATGTCCAAGGCCGCGGCTACAGGGCGAACTTCCTCGCCGGAGATCGACTTTTCAACAACTCCGAACCCGGGCGATTCCAACTCCCGCTACGAACCCTCGGCTACCGTCCCGTCTTCGACTACACCGAAGACCAACTCGGCATCCAGGGCGGCACCGGCGGCGCGAACCAGGTCGAAGGCGCCTGGTACTGCCCGCACATGCCCGAACCACTGATCGAAGCCACCACCGACCTGCACGAACAACGCATCGACCCCGAGACCTGGCGGTATCGGATCGCGGCCCGTGCCCCCTACCGGCTCGTGCCCAAGCAGGCCCCGGACACCGAGGGCTTCGGGCGCCACCAGTGCCCGGCCGCCGCCGGCAGAGTCCACTGCCCGCTCAAGCCGCCACTCCCGCCCGACCACCCGAAGCGCCACCTGCTGCCCATCGTCGACCCCGCCCCCTCGCCCGTCGGCCCGCCGAAGATCTGCCGCCAGGACTCGATCACCATCCCTCCCGAGGCCGGCGCCAAGCACGCCCAGGACCTCGCCTACGGCGGCGAGGAATGGGCCAAGATCTACTTCCGGCTCAGAAACAGCGTCGAGGGAATCAACGGGTTCGCCAAGGACCCGGTCCACGAGGCGATCGAGGCCGGAGCCACCCGCCGCATCCGCGGCATCGCCCCCGCCTCCATCCTCCTGGCCTTCCAGCTTCATCACGTGAATACACGCAAGCTCGCCACCTGGGCAGACACCCTCGAAGGCGAGAACGACGAACCACCAAGACGGCGACCGACCCGAAGACGCAAGAGCAAACCACTCGGCACCTGGACCCCCGCCGGCCATCTCACGCCCGAACTCCAGGCAGCCTGACCAGCGCGAGCCGTACGTTATCCACAACACGATCACCCCGGGGCCGAGCTCGACCGCGCCCTGAAACAGGAGCGGAGCCCGCCGACCACCCCCGCACACGAAGAAGCCCGGCTGAAGCGATCTTCATCACTTCTGCCGGGCTGATTTCGTCATTCATGCCGCCGACTTCCGTCGGTGCACCTGAGTGGGGCACCGACGGATTGCGGTCGGCCTGCTAGGCAGGGATGCCTGAAGGCAACATTTCCCACGTCGGGCATGATCATTTCCCGCCGCCTAGTCAGACTCGACTCGTCCACGAACTTGGCCCGACATCGACGGCTCTCCAGAAATCGAACAGGGAACTGGAAGCATGCGTATTGTGCCTGTTGGCAGTCCGTTAGAGCTGCCGTGAGGACAGTGTCCGCACGCCTTGGGAACGTCGTCGTCGGCAATCATGGACGGCGGGGAGTGGGAGGGATCGTGACCAGCGAGTCGAGTGCACGATCTGGAGGTTCGGTCAGCGAGTTGATCGAACTGCTGCAGTACGCCGTGCCGGTGCTTGAACGGTTTGGTAACCCGAAGGCGGAGATCATCAGACCAGAGCTAAAGACGTACAGCCGCTGGAAGGGGGAAAAGACAAGATGTTTCGAATGCCCAGCATGGTTGATCACCTACCATGACAGGCCGGGAGGCGATGAGGCCAGCTATCTCGGCTTCGACGGCACGCGCTATAAGAAGGTCGGGTTGTTCGAATGGTGGATTACTCCCATAGCAGAGCTGTCCGATATGGCCCCTCCCGTACCAGAAGTGTCCTATCAGGACCATTTTGTCACCGATGCGATCAAGTTTCTGCACCGGCTGGTTCGTGAGGCAGCACCGCAGTATGCCCGACCGCTCCAGATCCAGGCGTTCGGCGCCGTGTTCGAGGCTGTCCCGCTGCCTCGCGATCTCGGCGATCTCGACGGAGACTTCGCGCGCCGCGAGCGGACGAAGGAGCAGGAACTCGCCAGGGCGCAGGAGTTGCGCTGCGAGGATGTCGCAGCAGGCTATCGATCTCCCGGAGCGGTCGGTGTCTCCCTGGTTCGGCCAGCAGACCGACTCGGGCAGATTCGGTACACCTTCCTGTCCTGGCTCCGTTTGATCACCGAGACCGGGTGGTACCGTGCCAATCCCGACAGGTTCCTGCGCCCCATGCCTCCGCACGCCCCAGGAGGGCCGATCCGCCAGGAAGAGATCGCGGGGCTGGCCTCCAAGCTGATCTCTGGCGGATCCGCGCAATGGATCGATGCGTATACCGACGAGTACTCGCCGACTACGAAGCCGCTATCTCCGCCGTTCCGGCTGGTTCTGACTCCCGCGGGGATAACGGAGGCCGATCTCCTGGTGCCGGCGGGCGCCGGCCCGGACCGCACCCGTGCACTGATACGTGCCCTGATGCTTTGGAGCGCCCGGGAGGCGAAGAGCCCGGCGGGCACAGCGCTTCAGCACTTTCTCGCGGCGGCGGACTGCGAGATTGACGGCGTCATCGCCAGCGCCGCCGAGGTGTTCAGCCTGAATCCACTGATGGGTAATGCTTCGATGCCCGCCCTGGGGTGACCCCGGTGACACGAGATGCCTTCTGACCTGGAAGAATAGAGGTTCTCTAGGCCCTTATCCGTTCAGTTCGAGAAGGCATCC
>NZ_JAGSOG010000200.1 GCF_018139695.1 Actinospica durhamensis
CCTCCGGCCACACGCCACCCCCTCGACGGCGGTCCGGTGACACTACCCGCATTCGATCGGGCGCACACCTAGTGTCTCAGCACTCGAACTCACGGACCCGGCGACCTCGCCGACGAGTGCTGCTCACCGCACTCAGCTGAGACGGCTGCCGGATATTCGTCAGCCGATACTGTGTGCTTCTGGGGTCTGCGAGGCACCGTGCGGGGGAGTGCGGTGATGAGCTGCTATCTGCGCTTACGCCGGCATCTCGGCGTACGCGCCGGTTGGATCCCGGCCATCAGCGGGCCGACGCTGCTTGCGTGGGGCCTGGCCGTGATTCGTGATCTGCTCGCGGACGCAGCGGCTGAGGGAGGCTTCCCGCCGCGCCCCCGATGCGGCTCGAGCCGAGTCGAGACGTGTGGGGCAGCCGGAAGTCGGCTGCCCCACACGTCTCGACTGTTCTGCGAGCCCGGCTGCCTTCTTTGCGAGCTCACGACGTGCTCATGGTCCGCTCACGGCTTGGCGGGGGAGAGGCTCACCTCACCTCACGTCAGCTCCTGTCAGCTTTCAGCCTGCCAACTGCCGGTCCGTCACCTGAGCCGCCGTCACCCGGCTCACCCTCACCCGTTCCAGACGAGTGCGTGGGGGTCGTACGGCAGCGTCGACCAGTGCGTCCAGTTCGGGCTGTCCGCCGTGACCTGGGCGTTGCGCAGGGGGAACCCGCCCGGGGTCAGGGCGACCATCTCCAGCCGCCCGTCCCTGTTGGACGTGACGGCCAACGGGTCGGTCAGGACCCCGATGAGGTTCCGCCAGGCGCTCCAGACCGAGCTTCCGGCGTCGTTCTGCCAGCTGTGGTAGATGCTGCGGTCGTTGCCGAGGACGAAGACTTCGAGGCGCCCGTCGGCGTCGACTGCGACCACGGGCGGCCCCGACACGGTGATGCCGGGGCTGATGGCGGCCATGGTGTCGAACGCGGACCAGGGACCCGCCGGATGACCCACCTGCCAGGCGTGCTTGAGATAGCCGCTGTCGGTGGTGCCGAAGACCTCCAGCCGCCCGTCCTTGTTGCTCACGGCCGCGGGGGCGCCGGCGAAGGTCTCGCCGTCGCCGAGCTGGGTCCAGCCCGTCGCCCACTCGCTGTTCGGCCCGTTCGCCGAGGTCTGCCAGTCGTGCACCATGTGGTGGTTCTGGTCGATCTCGAAGGCCTCGAGCCTCCCGTCGACGTTGCGGGCGAGCGCGGGCAGTGCGATCAGGTTTCCGCCGAGGTCGTGCCAGGCGCTCCAGTGCCCGAACGGGGTCTCCTGGAAGATGTGGTAGAGGTGGCCGTTCGTGCCGAGTGTGAAGACCTCGAGCCGGCCGTCGGCGTTCTGCGTCGCCGTCACGCACAACAGGGGGACGTTCGGCGCCCCCATGACCTGCCAGTCGTGCCACTGCTCTCCTCCCGGCTGCTCCTGCCAGGCGTGTTCGAGCTTGTGGCCGGGGGTGATGGCGAAGGCTTCGAGCCTGCCGTTCGTGTTGCGCACGGCCGAGGGGCCGAACCCGACTGCCCCGGAGCCGGTGAGGGGGCGCCAGGTGGACCACCCGCTGCCCGGCGACGTCTGCCAGGCGTGGAAGACCGTGCCGTCGTCCTGGCGGATGAAGGCCTCGAGCCGCCCGTCGGCGTTCGCCACGATGTCCGGGGTCTCATACGTGTGGTCGCTCTGGCTGGGGTCGGCCAGGCCGGAGGGGCCGGTCGCGCGGGGCGGGGCGGCCTGGGCGGCCGTGGCCGGACCGACCGGGCCGAAGGCCGCCAGCAGCAGTGCGCCCGCGACGAGGAGGCTCGGCCCGCGCCGCCACAGACCCCTGCGCTGCGCCCTGCGCTGCGAGAGCCCCCCGCACTTCCTGTACTTCTCTGCGTACTTCTCTCTGTTCTTCACGTGTACGGGCTCTTTCACGAGAGGGGTTTGAGGACCATGTCCTGCGGACCGTGATCGGCGGATCCGCTGCACGAGTACGAGCCCGGTGTGGCGTTCCACATCTTGCGCAGGCAGTCGCCCAGCGCCTCCTGCCCGTAGGCGTTCGGGTGCAGCGGCTCCTGGTCGTTGCCCTGGTCGGCGGGGCTGGGCTTGTAAGGGTTGAGGACCGGGCCTGCGAAGGGCGCGAACCGGACCCATTCGGCCTGCGCCGCGGGGACCGGCTTGGCCAGGGTGTTGCCGCTCTCGGCCTGGCGGTCGTGCCTGCTGCACACCTCGTGCCCGTCGAAAGCGTGGCTCAGGTCGAGGAACTCCGCCTTCGCGTAGGCCGCGGCCGACCTGAGCTTGGCGGTGAGCTCCGGCATCACGGTGTCGATGGCCCAGGTGGTGTCGGAGTCGTAGAACGGGCACCCGCCCTGTGTGAGCCTGCTGTCGGTCTCGCCGTAGCGGTACGCGTCGGCGGGCGGCAGCGGCGACGGGTAGGACTGCAGGATCAGCCGGTAGCTGCCGTCCTTGTAGCCGCGGGAGCGCATCGCGGCCCGGACGGAGTCGAGCGCCTTGAGCACACGGGCCGGCAGGATGTCGAGCGACTTCTCGAGCCTGGCCGCCCTGGTCTCCTCGCACTTGTCGTAGATGAACGGGAAGACGAAGGCGTAGCCACAGTCCTCCAGCAGGTCGCCGAAGTCGATGTCGTTGCCCCCGATCGAGACCACGACGAGCTTGATGGCGACGTCGGAGTGGCCGGCGAGCGTGGCCAGCTGGTCGGCCTGTGGCTCCTCGCCCTTCCTCTTGTCGGGCCCTCCGCCGTCGACCGCGCGTGTCACGTTGTACGTCGTCGCGCCGGAGCACGCCAGGTTGACGCGGGACTCCTCGATCCGCGACGAGATGATCTCCGCCACGTCGGACCGGTCGCATCCGTTGGCGTAGCTACTGCCGTACACCCGCTCGGGGTCGTGGTCGCACCACTCGTACTCGAACCAGCAGGAATACGCGGCCCGGTCGGTCCCGTACGCGTCGCCGTACGACGACACCATCGTGTTGCCCTGCCAGCGCCCGGCCTCCCCGGAGATGTAGCTGTCGCCGAGCGAGACCGCCGTGGGCACGGGAGCACTCGCCGCACCCGCGCCGTACGCGGTACTCGGACCCAGACCCATCAGACCCGCCGTGATCGCGGACACCGCGCACACGGCGGCCCGCCGGCGGGCAACGCGCCACCGGAGCGCTGGATCAGACCATCGACCCACCTGATCTACCCGCTCTACGTGCTTAACCCGCTCTACCTGCTCATTCAAGCTCTGACACCTCTCTCGCTGGAGTTGCGGTGTCAAACTAGGCAGAACTCGTGGCACGCCGAAGCCGCCACCGCTCGCGCCCACCACCAAGATCACCAAGGTGGCCTAGATGTCCGATGAACGTCCCGGAATCAGACGCCCGGGGGATCAGGCTCCAGAGCCGCCTGGAGGTTCGAGTGCAGGCGGCGGGTCTCGACGATATCGGCGTGCTCCTCGCCGAAGGCGCGCACGCACCCTCGGCACACAGCTCGGAGGCTGGCAGGGCGTCGAGAAGCAGGTCGACTAGCAGGTCTCGGGGCGGCGACGGGTGGGTCTGGGCGGCCTTCCGGACGGTCGGGTCGGTGTCCTTGGTCAGACGGGCTGCGTCGTCGCCGATCAGGCGTCGGCCCGGACACCGGCGTCGGCGTCGGCGTCTCGGCTGAACTGGGCGAGGAGTTCCGGGGTGGATGCAGGGTCGTCGAGGGCCAGGCGGCGCATGCGCGGGTCGGAGTCGTCGGCGAACCGCAGGAGGCCGTGGCGGGGGAAGTTCGGGTGGTTGCGGGGCCCGGTCCGGGAAGGAGAGGCTGCCCGTCCACCAGGTCCATACCTCCAGCAGCATCGCCGCGGGGCGTCGTCGCAGGATTCTGCGAGGAACAGGCGTACGATGCAGGCCAACGGACTACGTGCGTAGCGGACGTGGGTGCTGTCGGAGTCGCGGTCGTGCCAGGTAGGTCAGCGCGGCAGCCGGCCCGGTTCGGTCAGAAGTCCGTGTGCAGCGTCGGCGTGTTCCGCGAAGTCGGGCTCGCGGCGGTACCTCGACACCACTCTGAACAGGTCCTCATGCTGTCCCGGCACCTCCTTGGGCCTCGCAGCCCAGGCCAGCAGTCGGCCGGTGTCGAAAGCGTCATCGGCTGCGCTCATCCGCCTGCTTCCTCCAGCTCCAACCCGTCGTCCCACGCGCCTTCGCGGGGCCGTGACGGGCGGCTCGCGCGGTGCGTGGGATCCGCAATGTCCGCGGTGAGCGTTCCAGGAATCAGCAGCAGGTCTGCCGAACCGACCTGGTCGGTATCGATCCGGGCGCCGGTGTCGAACGCCATCAGCAGCCGGTCGCCGGCGAAGTGACCGGCGAGGCGCGCCGCCCACGCCCGGTGGGCGCCGTGGACGAGATGCGCGGCGAGCACGTCGGGTTCCAGCGGCTCTCCGTTCTCGTCCTCGGTGTGCTCGGCGAGACCCTCGGCCCTGGCCAACAGGGCGGAGAGCCGCACCGGCTCCTCAATCGCGTCGAGCAGCGCGTCCACGGTCGCCTCGTACGGCTCCCACCACTCCGGACGGTCTTCGTCGTCGAACTCGGGAGCGACGTACTCCTCCCCGGCTGCGGGTGTCCTCGTCGGGGCGCACAGTTCTTCGGCCAGCACGTCCAGCGGCGGCAGCCATCGCGCCGTCTGGCCGCCGACCGCCGCGAGCATGCGATCCGCGATGGCCGCCGCCGGCGAGGTGGGTCTGGCAAGGTACGGGCCGAGCAGGTCGGTGCCCAACTGCGCGCGGTGGGTGGTGCGCGGCGGTCTGGCGAACCGGTCGTCCAGGGACTGGCGCAGTCGGGTGCGCGCCCCGATCAGATGGGTGTGCAGTTCGTTGTGGCGGTGGCGGCACTCACGGAGGATTTCAATCAGCTGGTTCGCCGCCTGCAACCGACTCGGATCCTGCGCGGCGAAACGCCGTTCGGCCACGGCCTCGAGCAGCGCGGCCTCCGCCTCCAGCCGCTCGCGCACGTGCGCGAGCGCGCCGTCGAGCAGCACCGGAACCTCCTCGATCCAGTCGTGGGTATCCGGGTCGATGAGCGTGTCGGCGATGATCCGGCGAATCCGCTCCTGGTACTGGATCGAGCGGTAACGTGCGTGCCGCGCGATCTGCACCGCGGACTCGACCGCGCCCCGCTTGATCAGGGCCGCGAGTTGCGCTTCGTTCGCGATCTGGGCCGCCTCGATGTCGAGGTCGAGCGCGTCGATGAAGATGTTGATGGCTTGCTCGGAGGCCCGCAGGTACTCGGATCCTTCGCCGCCCGTATGCACGTACAGCAACCGGAACCGCTGCTGCTTCCACGCCGGGCCGGCCTCGGCGTGCACCAGATACTCCACGGTCTCCATGTCCACTGTCACGAGCGAGACCACGACACGCTCGGCCACGGCACTCCACTGCGCACGCCCTGCGTCTGGCGCCTGCCGCGCAGCCTGCCCGATGGCGTACTCAACCGTCTCCTCCCAGGTCCGTCCGGCGGAGATCCCCATGGCGAGCGCAACCTGGTCGATCACGGCGAGCGCGATGTTGAACAGGTCGTAGCGATGCCAGAAGCCCCCGTCCAAACTGGATTTGGTCCGCTCGATATCGGTGAGCACTTGGATCGGAGCCAGAGCGCGCCGCCGCCGCACGATGGAGGCGTCGTCCGTGGGAATCGAGATATCCCAATCCCGGGGATCGACCGGCAGTTCCCAGTCGTCAACCACTGATCCTCCCTCCGCGCCGTCACATCAGCAGCCCGCCCAGTGACAGATCCTCTACTCCACTACAAGACGCATGATACGCGACCGTCCCGACACGTGGAGTTACATGCCATACCTTACGGTACGGCTGCCGGGCCTTGTCAGCAGCTGAGGAAGGCAGCCGTCGATCGCGATGAATGGTGCAGGGGCGCAGGAAGGCGGCTTGATCCGGTGCCGTCGTCTCGCCCCGCTGGCTGAGCCAGAGCTGAGCGCGGGGGAGGGGTGGCTGCCCGGGTCCCCGAGCGTGATCCGCGACCTGCTCATGGACGCCGCTGCTGAGCCGGGTGCCTCCGCGGTCGCCGGGTTGATGCGCGCGGCGGCTCGTGACTTGGTGGCCGGCGACATCCTCGTTCAGGCGCCGATGGGCTAGGCGCGGCCTCCCAGCCGTCCAGTTCTTCGAGCGCGCCTGGTCCGACCAAGCCTCAGGGCCTCGCTGGCGAATCGCAGACGCCTGCGCGTACCCGCCTTCGGCGCGGGCAGTGTCCGGATAACGTGGTGGTGAACGGCGAAACTCATCAGGGCTCGATGTCGTAGGGGTGTGCTGTGGATCAAGGGTGGGCGGAACTGGGTGAGGCGATCTCGGCGATCAGGGCCGGGATCGAACAAGCCCTCATCGACGGGGCGTCGAGCACGATCGGATTCGAATTGGGCCCGGTGGAACTGGAGTTAGCGGCCACGGTGCACAAGGACGCCGAGGGCTCGGTAAAGGTGGCGCTTCTGCCCTGGTCGGCATCTGTCAAGGGCGGAGTGTCCTCGGACCATACACAGCGGATCAAGCTGACGCTGCAGCCGATCGAGCCCGACGCGACCGGGGCCGGTCAGCCCCGCCGGAAGCGGATAGCAGACACCGATGCCTGACCCCGGACGGCTCCGGCCGTCCGCGGTGGGCCCCGATCTCGGCCGCCTGGTGCAAGTTCGGTGCCCGGGCCGTTCCCGCGGGACGGGGTTCTTGGTCGCCGACGACCTGGTCCTGACTGCAGGCCACGTGATCGCTGCGCCCGGCGCGTTCGGCGACATCCTGGTGCGGCTGTTCGACACCGCTGCCGGCCCGGACGACGCGTGGGTTCCGGCACAGGTGGCGGCGACCGGTGCGCAGTACGCGGAACTGGACGTGGCACTGCTCCGGGTCGCCGCCGGGGCGCTGTCGGCCTCGGTCACACCCGCCCCGGGCTGGGGCCGGATCGACGGGACCGTACCGGTGCCGGTGTTCGCCGTATGTTTTCCGGCGGTGATGAAAGACGGCCGCAACCTGGACAGCCATATCGTGCGGGGGATCGTCGAACCTTCCCAGGGAGCGGCAGGCTTCGCCGCGGGCAGGGCGATGTTGGCGATGACCAACGGGACGATCGTTCCCGGACGGCATGTTCGCGCGGGTTCACCGTGGGCGGGGGCGTCGGGCGCCGCGGTGTTCGCCACCGGCACCGGGCAGCTCGTGGGGGTGCTCACCGACGACTTCGACATAGCCGTCGATGCCAGTGTGCTGACGTTCACGCTGGTGGCCGCGGTGGACGGGCTGGCCGCGCTTGTCGGCGCCGACCTGGCTCCAGTCACGCTGGACGGCCCGAGTGCGGCGGGCCACGACGAGACGGCAGTTGCCCGGGCACCGCGGGTCTTCATCTCATATGCAAGGTCCGATCCTGCGGACCTCTTCGAACTCATCCGGTCGTTCCTTGCGAGCCAGGGACTCGAAGTCTGGCTCGATGTCTGGACGATGCCGGACCGAGGCCAGACTCTTCCAAACGAGACACGCCGGGCGATCGAGGACGGGGACCGCGTGGTCGTCGTTCTCGGGCCGGGCGCCGTCGCGTCGGAGTACGTCGAAGCCGAGTGGCGCCATGCCCTGGCCGTCGGCAAGCCAGTTCACGTGGTCATCCGGGACCTGGCGCCGGATCAGGTCCCGGAGCCGCTTCGCAGGCTCGACATGCACGCGTTCCCGCCGCACGACGACCCCGTCCAACTCGATCGCCTCGCGATTCAACTGAAGGCACCGCCGGCGCCGATCGGACGATTCCTCTCGCCGATCGCGCGGCCAGCCAAGTATGTTCCCCGGCCTGACATCGAAGCGCGCGTTCGCGAGTTTCTCCGCCAACCCGCGAACGACGTCGGATCGGGCTCCGGCCACGCCATGATCGTGGTGGGCATGCCGGGCGTCGGGAAGACGGCGACAGTCACTGCCTGCATCTCAGACTATGAAATCCGAAGGATGTTCTCGGACGGCATTGCGTTCGTCAACTGCGCGGATTCCGGCGATCCGAAGTTGATCGAGTCGAACATCTTAGCCACAGTGGGGCCGCACCTCGACCACGGTCGGCACGGCTCCGCGGCGCGCGACCTCCGGGCGATGCTCGAAGGCCGTCGAGTACTGATCGTGCTCGAGAATCTGGAGGACGCGGCCGAGCTGGGTGAGATCGCATGGCTGTCACCCGGCGTGCGGGTGATCGTGAATTCCCGCAATCAACGCGTGGGGCCGCAGCTCGGCTACACACAGCTGGTCGTGCCCTGTCCCGACGAGACGACCGGCGTGGCCATTTTGGAGAGATGGGCGGGCCGGACCGTCAGCTCGGCCGCCGAACTCGCCAACCATCTCGGGCTGCACCCGCTGGCCCTTCGCATCGCCGGCTCGATGCTTGCGTCGGGCCTGACCGAAGACGCAGTGGCGGAGATCCAGTCCCATCCCGCCACCTTGGCGATCGACCCTGAGCTGGGACTCGACTTCGGCGCACTCATGGCCGCGGCCGCGGGGTCCCTTAATTCCGGCAGCCATGAGCTGCTGGCGCTACTCGGCCTCTTCACCGTCGACGCGGACGTACCGCTGCACATCACTCGTCGGGTCGCCGAGGCCCTCGGCTCGGGAATCGAGCACGGCGCCGCCGTCACCCAGTTGGCGGATCGCGGCCTGATCGACATCGACTGGAGCGAGCAACGACTGCGGGTACACCGGCTCGTGCACCGCTGGTGTCTCGATCTCCTCGACCGTGAAAAAGGGGCGGCCAGTGCCCACACGGAATTCGTGCGGACCTACACGAACGATGTGGGCCAGCTTGCTGAAATACGCGATGACGGCTACATCTTCGACCATCTTGTCTATCACCTCATCCAGGGCGGGCTCGTCGAGGCAGCCATCTCGCTCGTCTCATCCGACGGATGGGCAGACAAGCGTCTGATCACCAACAACTACAACCCGCGGGTGGTGCTTCAGGACCTCTCGAGGGTGTGCGACGTATGCGTTGACGAGTTGCGCCAGTCGCCGAGCACGCGGGAGGCAGAACATCACAGCCGTTCGCTGGGCGTACTGTCCTGGCGTGTCTGCCAGGTGGTCGAGCATCTCGAAGCCAAGGGCGTGGCTGTCGTGCGGGCTCTGGTCGACTCCGGCCTGTGGAACACGGCCCGAACTCTGCACTACGGGCAGCAGGCGATCGACGTCGTCGAGGCCTGTACCGCTGTGAGCGCTCTCCTCGACAGCGGATCCCGACTCTCCGATCAGGACTGCCGGTTGGCCCGGAGCATCCTCCTCGACCGGCTCGGCCAGGCCGTGCACGAAGGGGACTTCGACGATCGATTCATCCCCTGCCTCCTGGCCGCCCGGAAGCATCTCGGGAACTCCAGCGTCGATGACCTCCTGAACATCGTTCGCGCGGCCGGCACCCCCTTCGAGGTGAGCCTGGCAGCGATCTACCTTCTTCCGGCTTTTCCCCAGGACGAGCGGATCCGTCTTCTGGTCATGGACGGTATCGAGGACGCACAGATCGCGTCGAACGAGAGAGCGACCCTCATCGCGCAGGCGGCCGATCACATCGACGATGCGCCGTCGCTCGAGCGAATGTATGCGGCAGCTGACAACCTCGATGAGCGAACGCGCCCGTGGGCGGTCATCGGCCTCGCCCTGGCCCACCCGGAGTACTGGCGACGGGAAGACCGCGCGGACCTTCACCAGGCGATGGCGACGTACTACATGGTGCAGCTCTCGCAGGCATTCGAGCACAAGATGGATCGCGAGTTGGCGGAATTCATCTGGGCGTCAGAGAGTATTCCAATGTTTGGCGATTTCCTCACGGCGGGCATACTCTATCCACATCTCAGCACGGCTAGTCAGGATGCTTGGCGTACGGGATTACTCGACCGAGCACGCGCGGAGATTGATAACGCGACGCGAGGTTGGATTGTCGCATGGCGCGTCGAGCGATACGCCGAGGCCCTGGTTCGCTACGCGGCCACTGCGCCATCGCTTGATATCGAAATCCTCGATGAACTGGTATCAATCGCCGACATGATGCCTCCGTCTTTGTCTTCGGCCTCGATGCTGCTTTCACTTCTGGATTACTGTGACGACGAGGCCAAACGGTCGGTGGTCGATCGCCGGCTGAGGCGGACGCTGACCGAACTTCACAACGGGGCGGACGTAGAGGTCCGCTGCGTCGCCTTCAGCCGTGGACTCCGGGGGTCTCCGGACCCGAGGAGGTGCTCCTTGGGCAGATCTCGGCAGTCGGCGACCCGTTGATCCGCAGCCGGTGCAAGAACCTCGTCGCTCGCTTCGTCTCGCGTGGCGGCCTGCGCATCCTGGCCGGCCGCAGCATCAAGCCGGTCGAGCAGCTATGGATCAACGCAATCGCCCGATCGGACCCGAAGACCATGATGGCGGCCCTTCAGGAGTGGGGCGGAGCCGACGACGATGCGGCGTGGCGCCGGACGCTCCGGCTGCTGCTGGGGATGAGCGACCTTGCAGGGAAGGACCGCGAGTGGGTTGAGGCGCGCCTGCTCAGGTCCAGCGCGGAGCCCCGACTGGAAGCGGAACCTTTGGATATCGCGTCGTCCATGGTCGCCCGAGTCTTCAATGAGCACAAATGGATCTTGAACTTCTCCGACGACTTCTCCGTCCTCGGACCCAAGGCCGTGTCGGCTGCGCTCTCGTTCCTCGAGAACAATGTCCCCGGCTCGCCCGAAGCTTCGGCAAGACGGTCGCCGAAAGAGTCTCCAGCTCTGCTCGAAGACGTGGTTCGATGGCTGTACGTCGCCACGCGTCTTGAGCAGCGCGGCCGCGCCGGCGAGCTGCCCGTAGCGGAGGCGTACCTCCTGAAACCCGCACTCCGGCGCGCGGCGCTCGCGCTCTCCGAGGCGACCGACGGAGGCCCGCCACACCGTGTCGTATCTCTCGAGGCGTCAGCGACCAAGGTGGCCGAGCACATACTCACCTGGTGTGACAGGTGGCACGGGTACGGTGCGGCGCCAGCCTTCAAACTGGACATGAGCTACCGACCATTCGACCATTACTACCGCCTGGCGGTTATGGTCGATTTGCTTCCCCATACTTCCGCTGTGGTGCGGCAAAGAATCGTCGCATGCATCGAGGCGGAGATTCGGTGGATTCGTCGAGCGCACGCTTTGACGGTGATCGGGGCGCTCATCGAGAACGCGGAGCCGGACGAGCTCGACGGCATCACCGCGGCGACGGGAATCGACCGCGAGGATCCGCATTGGATCCACGCGCTGCAGTTCGCTCACGCGGACTTCGCGGCCGGTGCCCCACACTGTGATCTAAGGACCGCCGTACTGCGATACCCGGTGAATCTGGCGTTCCAAGGGCCCAGCGAACTCCTGCTCGGATTGGCGGAGCTCTCGGCGCACTCCGACGCCATCGTTGCCCACGCACGGTTCGACATAGCACCGTTGCTGGCCGGCGTGGTCGACTCGGCCCGCGAGTCGACGATCAGGCCGTGAGCTCCTCCGTTCCTCGGTGGCGCAGTGGTGTGTGGAGAACGCCGTGTGGGGACATGGTTGCCCAGGCCACTATCATGCATAGGCTCTCTTGTGGCTGGCCAGGGCCGGCGACCTGCGAGTATTCATAGGTCACCTGCTCCCACCTTGCATTATGCTTCGATACTCTGCAGTCCTCCGCAGATCTCTGCCGTCTGCTACCGATTTTCCCGTGAGAACTTCCCCAGATTTTCCACACATCAGAGATCTGATATCACCCATCCCTTCGGCGGCGCCACCTGGGCCGCGGCCATCCATGGTGGCACAGGGAGCTGACGTGAGGCGTCCGCTGGAACTCCAGCCGGGTTGGGGGCAACATCTCGCTTCCCCCGTTCCGGCCCCGCGTATCCGGATCGCCGTGATCATGATGCAGATTTGTTACCCGCGGGTAGCATGGCCGCCCCATCATCGTGAAACCGCGATCACTCGATCGTTCGGGCCCCGCTCACCCAGGAGCCATCCATGCGTAAGTCCACCGCCGCGTTCGTTGCGGGGGCAGTCTTTCTCGCCGGCACCGCCGGCGTCATCCGCTTCGTCGTTCTGCCCGGGCAGGAGCGTGTGCAGTCCAGCACGAACACGACGATGGACTACGCGGGCAGCGCGAGCTTCCTCGACATGAAGGCGGTCGCCGCCGGGAACCTCGAGCAGGCCTTCGCCAAGGACGTCCCGTTCACCGCCACCGAGCAGTACAAGACCGTTGCGATCAACGGCGGCGAGGCCCTCATGTCCGACGCCACGACAATCTCCGGCCCGGCCGCCGCCGCGCTCGGCAACCAGCAGGCGCTGTGGTCCGTTGACCGCACAAGCCTGCAGCCCGCTGCGATCCCCGCAGGCTCTGGAGCACTCGCCCACACCGGCCTCGCCATCGGCTTCCCGGTCCACCCCGCCGCCGCCGACGCACAGTGGTGGGACTCCGCGACACAGACCGCCGGCACCGCGAAGTACGTCACCACCGAAGAGCACGGCGGCCGCTCCACCTACCTGTTCACGGTCGACATCAACGGCGCGGTCAAGGACCCGGGCCTGCTGAGCAAGTTCCCCGCCTCCGTCCCGTCCACCCTGCTCACGGCCCTGGCAAGCACGATGCCGACGAGCCAGCAGCAGCTCCTCGCGTCCGCGATGCCAGCCGGAACCCCCGTCGTGACGGTCCCACTCACGTACACCGTCGACACCAAGGAGTCGATGTGGATCGACACGGTGACCGGCGAGACCATCGACGCGACACAAACCCAGGCGGTCACTGCGCAGATGACCACCCCGGCCGGCGCGGTCCCGCTCGTCCCCGTCCTCACCGTCGACCTGAAGATGCCCCCCGCCGCCGTATCCGCCGCCGCCGACAAGGCGAGCAGCGACGCCGGCAAGATCCTCTGGCTCGGCACAGCCACCCCGATCGCCCTGGCTATCCTCGCCCTGGCACTGCTCGCAGCCGCGATCTGGACGATCCGCAAGGGCGCCGAGGGCGGCAAGCGCGAGACCGCACGAGAGGCCGCGACCGAAAAGTGATCCGTCCCTCAGCGGCCGCGGGGGAGTAGCAGCGGGTGTGTGCGCCGCTTTACTAGCGTCTGGCCCCGCGATGAGCACTGGCTTCCTCGGCCTGCAGCCAGCAAGGCGTTCACCGACTCGCTCACCTACCCGGTCCTCTCGACCCGGGACCTGTTCGAGTGGTGGCGCACGGCCGACTGGGAAACGATTCGAGACGCGGTGCCCGGGCCGGCACAGCCCGATGAGCGCAACCGATCGCACGGGTCGGCCGCCGCCTCCGAGGTAGGAACAGACCGACCCTCCGGCGCTGACGTCCTGACTGTGGACACCGGGTCGGGGCGGATGACCGTCCATGCCGCGGCTGTCAGCCAGTTGCTGCGCGAGATGGTGCGCACCGACTGCTTCGTACAGGACTTCGCCGCAGACGCGGCGATGGCCGACGAGTCCGGCTCCTTCATCCTGACCTTCAGTAACGAGCGGGGGGCGTGGCGCTGAGCGACGGCGCCCGCCCCGGACATGGTGGCCCAACTCTGCCACCGGCCGGGTTTCTCGGCGGGCTGCTTCGCGTTCTTCCAGCAAGGCACACGCGCCGGGTTGTAGGAACCGCGGTGGATCTTCGAGCTCGAAATTGATTCACGGCCGGCTATCTGCTGCGGGAGGATATGTGGGTGGCTGACACACTTTCCTCGGGCTCGATGTCGCAGCTGCCGGGTGGTGACGTGCACTTCCCGCCGATCGAGAACGGTCTGGACTACCTGTGCAGCGTTGTGGACCACCTGGTCAAGACCGGGGGCGAGAGCCCGGGTGCGCGCGATCTGAAGTATGCGGTCCTGCATCTGCAGGCAGCGGTGGAGGTGCTGCTCAAGGCACGGCTTCAGGCCGAGAACTGGACGTTGGTGTTCAAGGTCCCGAGCACGGCGGTGCGTGCCAAATTCGAGTCCGGCGAGTTCGAGAGCTGCTCGACCCAGGAGACCCTCGCCCGTCTGAAGAGCATCGTCGGCCTGGAGTTCGCCGCGAAGGACGTGACGGCCCTGAACAAGCTGCGCGGGGATCGCAACGCGCTGCAGCACTACGGGCTGACCGCATCCGGGCCGGCCACCGAGGCCCGTGCCGGGCGGCGAAAACGATCCACCGCTTTACATGGAAGTGCCAGGTAGAAGGCACTCTCCTACACGGGCCTCTCGCGTATCATGCATAATCTCTCTTATGCTTGAAAACGCAGAAGTCGATTAGAAGTGGCGTTTGACCTGCATCTTCAATGGCAAGACCCTGTTCGCGACGCTCGATTTTGGGGAAACCGCGGGCCTGGACGGCTCACTGGCATGCGGCTACGGTGCGCGCGACGGCTCTCCTGTGGGACTCACACAACGTGCCTTGCCTCGCGCGGTCAACGCTCACCCCGTTGACCTGCGCTTAGGCGAGCCATGGGCTGGCACCATCCGAAGATCATCGGCCCCGCCCCTCCGTGCCGACTTGTCATGCATAACGTTTCTTAACCCCGATGCGCAGTGCCCTGACCTGCGCATTCGTGCTACATCGGTGTCATCTTCATTGCAGACCGACGCCCTGGGCAACTGCGGATCGCAGTGCTGATGTTCGACCGCCCGCGGATGGCCCGACCAGCTGCGTTCGCGCAACGGCCCCTACCGATCGCAATCGGTTACGCGTACGATCTCCCCTGGTCGCGCACTGGGAGGGGACGTCGTGGACTTCAGCGCGCAGCAACAGCGCGAACGTGCAGCCGCGCGGGATGCCGCAGACAGGCGCAGGGGTGAACTTTATGGCGAGTACCGCTCGAATCCCGGTGCTCCCCCACCGCTCGCGGCACGGTACGGCGCGCACCTTGAGTTTCCAGACGGTCGCGTCCCTCGGCCGGTCCTCGTCGAGGCCGCGCGACTGACCATCATCTACGGCGTCGCATCCACAGCGGTGCTCGTCACGCGCTTCGGGATGACGTTCGCAGCAGCAGAACTCACGCTTGCGGAACTCGAGCGCCGCGGCGTCATAGGGCCGCGCACCGACTCGCCACGACGCGTGCTGTTTATCGCGGATCGCTGGGTTGATGTACTGCAGAGGCTCAACGGCGCAGACCCTCAGAGACGGGTGCCCGCAGCGCCCGCAGGTTCGTCAGATGCAGAACCTATGGACGAATCGGAGCGGCAACTTCTCGCCCAGGCAGTAGTACTGGTCATCTCCAGTCAGTTCGGCTCCACCTCGATGCTCCAGCGCAAGCTTCGTGTGGGCTTCGCCAAGGCCGGTTGGCTGATGGACCAGCTCGAACTGCGAGGTATTGTCGGCCCATCCGAGGGAGCGAGGCCGCGCGAGGTGCGGGTGCGCCCAGACGGGCTCAAAGCGGCCGTCGCCCGGCTCGGCGTCCGCAGAGCCGAGGCCCCCTGACCGGTGCCGTTGTCTGGTCTGCATCGGGACCAGGCCTGCGGGTCCCGCCTCTGATGGCCGGGCTTGCCCGCAGCGTGAGTTCGATTGCTTATATCGTTTGTGGTAGGGGTCGATGGCCTGGACACTTTTCGACGAGGCTGAGGGGGTGAGCATGCAGGCTCTGCCGGTTGTGGCTCGTCGCCGGATCTTGAGCAAGGTGCGCACTCGTCTGTCCGCCGAGGCCGACCGAGCACTGCCTTCCCACGGCATTCCGGTGCCGGCCGCAGGCTGGAACTCCGTCCTGCACGACCTGGCACACTCCGGCCGGGCGGCGTCGTTAGCGCAGACCGCCAACGTCTTAGCCTCGGCCCGGGATGCTGGTGAGCTGCGTGAGTCGGGCGAGGAGTTCGTCGACCAACCCCACGCGATCGCTCACCACGTCACTGCCTAACGGCGATGGCCTGCTGGCCGACGCCCGCGGGCGGCTTCCCGCTCGGCGCGCGCGAACAACTCCGGTTGGCGCATCAAAGCAGCGGTGTCCGCGAGATCCATTCCCGCAAGCTGGCCACGCCGGCGCGCGCCGCGTCTTGATCATTGCCGAACGCCTCTGAGATGCCGACCGGCCACGCGCTCTCGACCTCGGCGGCGAAGCCTGTGGCGTCGCCGCCGGGACGCCGCTCCCCGTACGACAGGAATTCGCCGTACCACGGGTGCCGGGAGATCGCACGCTCTTCGCCGAGTGGAGCTGGGGGCGCACCCATGCTGATGATCGAGGCCAAGAGTTCGAACCTATCGAAGGCCCACTGGAACCTGTCGTCGTCGATCTCCACGTGCGCAAGCGGCTGTCGCAGTACCTGGCGCAGTCGCCTGCTTTGCGGGAATTTCCAGGTCCGTCCTTCAGGAGCGTCCACGCTCTGCAGCACCTGGCCATTGAGGATGCGCCCGGGGTTGAGGTACTCGAACGGCTTCATCTGGAGGCGCCGTGACGTGGGTGAGCTCCACAGCGGCCTCGTCAACACGTGCGCGACCGCCCTTTCTCGCCCGGATAGGACAGCAGCCAAGCCCATGGTGCAGACAGCCAGTAGCGCTGGATACTGCCGCAGGCTCTCGAGGTCGTTGCGCTGAGACGGCGGCAGATCGTTTCGAACCGCGATCAGCCGGTCAAGCAACTGAACCCAGAGCTCGACATGATGCTCCTCGTCGTGGAACGGAAGTTGTCAAGTCAAGTAAGACGGCCTGTTGTTATGGATAGCGTAGGACGGGTTCTGTCTCTGGTTTCGGTTCGTTGATCCAGGCGTGCTCGGGTATCGCCGGCGGATTGGGGCGCCGGGCGAA
>NZ_JAGSOG010000201.1 GCF_018139695.1 Actinospica durhamensis
CGCCCACCCTGCGCCCGGCTATCGGGGCCCAGAATTGCACCGGCGGCCCGCGGCTTGATCGGACATGATGGGCCGATGGGTATCTACGTCTCCGTCAGGGGATGGCTGGAGTGCGATGAGCGGCAACTGGCCGCCGTCCAGACGATCATCGCCGCCTATGATGACGGCCACTATTCCCATGGCTGGGGAACGCCGCGCCAACACCTCAACTGGACCCATTACGTCTTCTTCGGCGCGGATATGCGCGAGTCGGCACTGGAGTGGTTCCTTGAGCAAGTGCGGGAGATCGCAGCAGTCCCGGCATCCGACGCCGACGGCGACCGCATCACAGGCGTGTTCTTCGCCAGCCATGAGAGCACCGGAATGAGCGAGTGGCAGATCCGCGGCGGCCAGGTTGCGATCGCGCCCGGTGATGTCCGCTACCGCTACCTCGACGCCTGATACCCGACTCGCCGAGAGCGCCCGCCGTCGCCCCGCCTCATCTGCTCCTGCTCCTGCTCCGAAATGCCGATGCGGTCTTGCCGGTCCGTTCCCGCAAGAGCGCGCGCAGGGTGTGGGAGTGTTCGTAGCCGACTTTCCGGGCGATGGTCTCCACCGACAGGTCGGTGGTGCGCAGCAGGTGGGTGGCGCGTTCGATCCTCAGGTCCTGGATGAAGCGGATGGGCGACGTGCCGACGGTGCGCGAGGGCGGGGCTGCCTGAGCGGATGATGGAGAGCGCGAGGTCGATGTGTCCGAATGCCGCGCCGGCGGTGGTGATGCTGCCGCTGGTGACGACCATGTGGCCGTGATCGAGCTCGACCCGGGGGTATCTGGCGCGGAACGCGGGCGAGAGCCACCAGGTGGTCGTCGCGCGCACACCGTCCAGGATCCCGGCCTCTGCCAGTAGGAAGGTTCCCGCGCACGCCGAGGCGATGGGCGTGCCCTGCTTGTGGGTCTTCGCGATGAGGTCGCGCACGGGGAGGGACACGTCACCGCCGACGTGGTCGAGCAGTGCCGAAGGCCGGCTCTCCGCCAGTGCCGGAACAACCAGCAGGTCGGCCGACCGTGCGTGCTCCAGGGGCTCTGGCGAGACGAGGAGCCCGGCTCCGGTGCGCACGTGCGTGCTCGGACCGACCATGGTCACGTCCCAGGTCGGCGCTTGGTGGAGCTCGTTGCCCAACGCGTTGGCGTTGCTCAACACATCGAGGATTGCCGCCAGCCCGGAGTCGAAGACCCCGTCATACACGACGACTGCTACGTCCATGTCGGAAACGCTACCCATCATGTCGCTTCAGATGCTGATGCTGTGTCAGGCCTGCTCATAGGGTTTGACGTGCGCCGGAACGCCGGCGCAGGCACAAAAGGAGTGATCGTATGAAGGTCGGCCTGCTGGTACGCATCGAGGCCAAGCCCGAGTACGCCGAGGACGTGGCGGCAATGCTGCGCGGCGCACGGGAGGAGGCGGAGCGGGAAGAGGGCACCGTGGCGTGGTTCGCGTTCCGCGAGAACGCCACCACCTTCGGGGTGTTCGACACCTTCGAGGACGAGCAGGGGCGCCAGGCACACGTGAACGGCCGGATCGCCGCGGCGCTGGGGGAGGCGGCGAAGACGAAGCTGAGCGCGCCGCCGGTGATCGCGCCCATCGATCTGTTGGCGGTCAAGGGCGGCTGAAACAGCAGTCGAATCGGTCAATCGGTCAATCGGTCGAATCAGTCGGAACAACCACAAGGAACCGGGTGCAACCCATGGATACGCTCTATACCGCGATCGCCTCCTCGACCGGCCGCGACGGCCGTGCGGTCAGCTCCGACGAGAAGCTCGACGTGCGTCTGGCCTTTCCGCCGGAGCTCGGCGGAAACGGCGCGGGCACCAATCCCGAGCAGCTGTTCGCGGCGGGCTGGGCGGCGTGCTTCACCAGCACGCTCGGCGCGGTGGGCAAGGAGGCCAAGGTCGCCACGGGCGCGATCTCGGTGACCGCCGAGATCAGCCTTGGCAAAGACGTCTCGGACGGGGGCTTCGCGCTCAGTGCGGTACTGCGGGTGAAGTTGCCCGCCCACCTGCAGAACGAGACCGGCCGCAAGCTGGTCGAGCAGGCGCACGCGGGCTGCCCGTACTCCAAGGCCACCCGCGGCAACCTGCCGGTCGAACTCGTCGTCGAATAAGCCGCAGACGCCACCGGTACCGCCGGGACACCGGCGGTCCGGTCCCGCCCGGCCGTGCCCCGGCCCTGCCCGCGCGTGCGATCAGGGGCGCGGGCGCAGGCGCAGGTCATCCACCGTCGTGCGTGCGGCCGGGGTCGTTGGGGTGCGGCTCCAACGCGGTGACGTGCACGGCCATCCACGGGCGCAACGGCAGCGTGCCCAGCACCTTCTCATGCAACTCGGCTTCGTCGGCGGCGCACCACACCCCGACACTGCGCAACTCACCCACCGGCCGCCACAGCCGGTACAGGTGGCCGGTGGCCGCGAGTTCGGCGGCGCGAACGGCCTCGTCGGCGCGGCGCCGATCGACCTCGGCCTGCTCCGTACCTTCGGGAATAGTGGTGGTGATCTCGACCAGGAACTCCTTCATGGATCCCACCCTGCACCCGCCGCTCCCGTGCCGCCACGACCGCCGCCCTCACGCACGGGAGGTTCAGCCTTCTACCGCAGGCGGTGCCGCTGCCGGTGCGGCTACCGCTACCGGCGCAGGAGCGCGTGGTGCGGGTCCGTGTGCGGCAGCCACGCCCCTTCGCCCTCCACGCCCAGCGTGCCGACATCGTCTGTCAAGGCTTTGATCACGGAGCGGACCGCCGCGCGGGTCTCGTCGCGGCGGGCGACGAGCGACCAGGTCCAGTACGGTTCCGGCCGCACCACCGGGCGGCGCACGAGATCCGGCGGCACCGGGTCCTGCTGGCCCTTCGGCGAGTTGAGCACCGGTCGGCGCAGCGTGCGGACGTGCTCGAAGAACGCCGGACCGGTGACGCCGCCGTCTTCGATGTGCACGATCTCGGCACCGGTGTCCCGGGCGAACCGGCTGACGTAGAGGTTCCAGGACGACCAACTGTCGGTATCGGCGTCCACCAGGACCACGGTGTCCTTCGCGGCGACCGGCGTGGCCTGCATGCCGGTGCTCACGGCGTACAGCGCGTCCGCCCCGATCAGTGCCGCCTCGAGCCCGTCCGCTGCCAGGTCATCGGCCTGCACCCAGCAGATCGCCAGATCCAGGCTGTGCTCGGCGACCCGCGCGGCCTGCGCGTGCGAGGGCAGCACCCAGGCATCCACCCGCAGGTCCGCGACCCCCGCGACCCGCTCGACCAGGTCCGACGGCCGCCAGCTGACATACCCGAGCCGGACCGGCTCGCCGCCGGACAAGCCCGCGGCGTGCCGACGCAGCAGGTCCGCCTGCTCCAGTACCGCCCGCGCGTCCGCCACCAGGGCCTCGCCGGGCGCGGTCAGCGCCACCGAGCGGCGGTCGCGGTCGAACAGCCGCACACCGAGGTCCCGTTCGAGCGCCTTGATCTGCTGGGAGAGCGACGGGCCCGCGATATGCAGCCGGTCGGCCGCGCGCCCGAAATTCAGCTCCTCGGCGACCGCGACGAAGTAGCGCAACTGACGCAGTTCCACCCGCTCATCCTAGGGCCACCTGCCGTAGGAGCCAGGGCCTTCCAGGAAGAGGCAGCAGGTCGTGGCGTCGCCGCCGGCCGCGGACGGAAGCTTGCCGCGGCGGCCAGACCGCCCCGATCGATCCATCCGATCCCGTCCCATCCCGTACTGAAAGTGAGCGACTGCCGTGGACAGCACGCAGAAGGTCGTCATCATCACCGGAGCCTCCCAGGGCATCGGCGCCGCGCTCGTCCCCGCGTACCGCAAGCTCGGGTACGCCGTCGTCGCGAACTCCCGTTCCATCACACCGTCGCAGGACCCGGACGTACTGACGGTGGCCGGCGACGTGGCGGCACCGGGCGTCGGCGCCCGCATCGTCACCGAGGCACTCGACCGTTTCGGCCGTATCGACTCCCTCGTCAACAACGCGGGCGTGTTCGTCGCCAAGCCGTTCACCGACTACACCGACGAGGACTACGACACGGTCACCGGTGTGAACCTGCGCGGCTTCTTCGAAGTGACCAGGGGCGCCGTTGCCGCAATGCTCGAACACGGCGAGGGCGGCCACATCGTGAACGTCTCCACCAGCCTGGTCGACCACGCCCTCGCCCAGGTGCCCTCGGCCCTCGCGGCGCTGACCAAGGGAGGCCTGACCGCCGTCGCCAAGTCCCTGGCCATCGAGTACGCCGGGCGCGGGATCCGCGCCAACACCGTCGCACTCGGCATCATCCGCACCCCGATGCACCCCGCCGAGACGCACGACTTCCTCGCGGCCCTGCACCCGATCGGGCGGATGGGCGAGATCGAAGACGTGGTCGAGGCAGTGCTCTACCTCGAAACGGCCAGGTTCGTGACCGGCGAAACCCTGCACGTCGACGGCGGCCAGAGCGCCGGCCACTGAGGCACTGAGCCGCTGAGCGCGAGCTGACACGAGAGGAATTCGGTCATGATCGCCGCCACCACCACCGCCGGTCCGAGCAACTCGCGGCCGGGCACTCCGAGCAGCCATGCCACCGTGGACGATGCCGACGACGCGGTCGGCCCACGGCGGATCGCCGTGCAGGGCGCCGCCGCGATGGCCGCCGCCATGGGTGTCGGACGCTTCGCCTACACCCCGATCCTGCCCCTCATGCACACCCAAGCGGGTATGTCCCCACAGCTCGGGTCGGCGTTGGCCACCGCGAACTACGCCGGATATCTGGCCGGAGCGCTCGCGGGTATCGCAGTACCCACACTCGCCAGGTCCCGCACCGCGCTGCGCCTCTCACTCGTCCTCGTCACCGTGACACTGGCAGCGATGCCGTTCACACGCGACGGCTCGATCTGGTTCACGCTGCGCCTGGTGGCCGGCGCCGCGAGCGCACTGGCATTCGTCGTCGCGGCCAACGCCCTGATCACGGCACTGCGAAACCGCGGGCAGCATCTCGTCGGCTGGGGCTTCGGCGGCGTCGGCGCAGGCATCGCGCTCTCCGGGGCCCTCATGCTCGCCCTGCACGACGGCGGCACCTGGCGACAAGCCTGGTGGCTCGCCGCCGCCCTCAGCCTCGTACTCACGATCCCGGCCTGGCACCTGCCCACCGGTACCACCACCGCGACCCCGGCCGTGAAACCACGCGTGGTCGAGGGCGCCGACCACACAATTCCACGCGGCTACGTGCCACTGCTCGCCGCCTACTCCCTCGAAGGCATCGGCTACATCATCGCTGGGACGTTCCTCGTCGTAGCGATCGACCAAAGCGCCCCAACCTGGGTCGGCACCAGCGCGTGGGTGCTGGCCGGGTTGGCCGCACTCCCGTCCGCAGCACTCTGGGCAGCACTGGCACGTCGCCGGTCCCGGCCCATGCTGCTCACCACAGCCCTCGCAGTGCAGGCAGTCGGCATCGCGTTGCCGGCACTGGTCGGCGGAGTCGGGGCGGCACTCGCGTCTGCGGCGCTCTTCGGCGGCACCTTCCTCGGCATCGCCACCCTCGCACTGGCAATCGGCGCGCAGATCGGCGCTCCGCGCGCGGTCGCAGTCCTGACCGCGGCCTACGCCGCAGGACAACTCGCCGGGCCGCTCCTCGTCACGCCCCTGCTGCACACCGGCTACCACCAGGCGCTCATTGCCGCAGCCGCACTCGTCGCACTTGCGGCCGTCACCGCCGCACTCATCCGGCCCGATCAAGAAAGCAAACCATCATGAACCCCACCGCCCCAGCCCCAGCCACAGTCACAACGTCAACAGCAACTGCAGCTTCGAACGAGGCCGTCCTACGCGACGTCCTAGACCGATGGAAGTCCGCCGTCGACGCCCACGAGCCCGAGCGCGTCGCCGCCGTCTTCACGGACGAAGCACTCTTCCAGGGCCTGCACCCCTACACCGTAGGCAGACCCGGCGTCGCCGAGTACTACGCCTCCCAGCCCCTCGGCATGACGGCGACGTACGAGATCCTCGAGAGCCGACGCCTTGCCGACGCACTCGTACTCGGCTACCTGCGCGTGGTTTTCGCGTTCACCGACCGTCCGGCACTCACTGTGTACATCAGCGTTCTGGCGAGGAGAACCGCCGAGGCGTGGCTCCTCGACCACTATCAGGTCTCGAAACTCGACTGCCCGCCTGCCCGCCTGCCCGCCTGCCCGACCGTCTGACTGCCCGACCGTCTGACTGCCTGCCTGCCCGCTTGACCGTCCCCCTCGACCAGACGCAATGGCGCGCCGGGAACTCGAAGTCCCCGACGCGCCACCTCCACGCATCTATCTATCGCTATATACGACTTATGAAGGCTCGGTGCCGTAAGCGAGGGTGCCGTTCACGTACACCGTCACCTTCGTCCAGTCCGCGTACGCGGTGTTGGTGCCGTAGCTGTAGTCGTTGACCTCGTTGAAGTTCGACCAGTCGGTCTTGTTCAACCGGTTCTGGATCTGGCCGCTCGACGCGCCCGCGGCCAGGCTGCCCGCGCCAGTGGTGAATCCGACCTGCAGGTAGTGGTCCGCGCCGGTGACGGCGGTGGCGAGGGCCACCACGCTGTGGGTGACGTTGGACGAGCCGACCACGGCGTAGTCGCAGTAGGTGCTGAAGGTGTTCGCTCCGCCGTCGCTGGTGAACCAGTAGCGCAGCGTCACCGTCGACAGGGCCAGCGCGGCGGTGCCGGTGTTGACGACCTGCAAGCCCGGCTTGATCTGGTTGTCGGTGGGCGAGGAGTCCAGGTTCGCGTACTGCACCTTGACCGTTCCGGTCCCGGTCCCCCCGCCACCGGCAGCGGCGGAAGTGGTGGCGCTGACCGTGTTCGAGGCGGTCGAGAGGTTCCCGGCCGCGTCGGTCGCGACCACCGCGTAGCTGTACAGCGTCGAGGCGGTCAGTCCCGTGTCGGTGTAGGTCGTGCTGGTGGTGGTGCCGACCAGGGTGCTGTCGCGGTAGACGTCGTAGCCGGTCACCGCGACGTTGTCGGTCGAGGCGGTCCACGAGAGCGAGATGGTGGTGCTGGTCTCGCCGGTCGCGGCCAGATTGGTCGGCGCCGAGGGCGGCGTGGTGTCGCCGCCGGTGGTGGCGTTGACGACGAGGTCCGCGTACACGGCGTAGGCCATGGCGATGTCCGCCTGCGCCCAGAACCGGTGGTAGGTGAAGGTGGGCGCCGCGCCGCCGTCGAGATACGTCTGGACCTGCGCGAAGTTCGGGTCGTTCTTGTACCAGGACCGGATGGACAGGAACGTGGAGCCCGGAACGATCGGGTCGCCGTTCGGCATCTTGCCGGACCAGCCCGACGGCACGTAGACGGTCGCGCCGAAGCTGCTGTAGTCGGTCCGGACCTCCGGCACCGCGATGCCCTTGCTGTCGGCGAATGTCGACATCACGTCGAGCAGGCTCTTGGCGAGGGCGGAGTAGGTGGTGTTGCCGGACTTCGCGGCGTAGTAGGTCAGGGCCTTGACGTACGCGGCGGCGACGCCGACGTCGTTGCCGTAGTCCGCGATGCTCACGTGCAGCCCGGAGTTGCTGCCCGGGCTGGACGGGTTCCAGGTGTCGGGCTGGCCGGACCAGCCGAGGGTGGAGGGGATCTGGAAGTTGGTGGAGGTGACCGTGGTCTCGGAGGCGGCCCACGCCATCCACTTGGTCAGCACGGCCTCGGCGGTCGCGTTCCCGGTCACGTAGTAGTACTCCGCGAGCCGCTCCATCGCCCAGGCCTGCATCCCGAACCAGTTGTTGCTCGGCGGGTCGTGGTAGACCGGCTCCCAGTCGTACGCCATGCCGTAGAACGTCGAGTCGCCCGAGGGCGGCGTGGCGTACGCGCCGTTCCAGCTGTTGGTGCAGCCGCCGGCGATGGCGCCTTCCGCGGACTGGAGCCACTGGAAGAACTCCAGCTGCCGGCCCAGGCTGCTCGACCAGTCTCCCTTCGCGGTGGGCGACATCGGGGTGAGCGCGGCCACGTTCGACATGGCCCAGGCGGCCAGCGGGTTCTGGTAGCCCTGGTGCGAGGCGCCGTCCCCGATCCGCCAGGCCCAGCCGCCGCCCGGCTCCGCTCCGCCCCAGGCGTAGTACCAGGCCAGCAGGTAGTGCTCGGAGCTGCGCGAGGTGCCGGCGGCACAGCCGGTGGGGCTGGTGCAGTTGCCGATCTGCTTGAAGTACTTGTCGAACAGCGCATACCGCAGGAAGTCGCCCATCTTGGCAGCCTTCGCCGCCGAAGCCGCCACCTGGCTCGCCGCACCCTGCGCCGAAGCCCACGTGTACGCCCAGTACGCTGCCTGAACACTACGCGCGTCGGCGTCCGGGGCGTTCGTGTACTTCCACTGCTGCGCATAAGCACCGGACTGGGCGACGAACAGGTCGAGATACCCGTTCGGGCCGCCGTACTTGAACAGATCCGTGCACGGCTGCGGGATCGTCAGCCACACCGACTCCGCGGAACCGCGCTGGTAGCTGTTGATGTACGACGGCCCGGTAGCGGTCGGTCCGTTCTCCGCGCCCGTCCCCGGGGTGTTTCCGTACCCGTAGGTGTTGTCGACATCCATGAGCCAGTGCATGCCGTAGATGTCCGACGTGCCGTACGTCGAGCTCAGCTCCGTCGCGAGCGGGTCCTGCCCCACCGAAACGGAGGTGTTGAGCGGACTCGGGTAGTCGCTGGGGTCAGGCCATTCCGGAGCATAGGTGGCCGGCGAGCTCGGGTTGTACGAGCTGTTGCTCGGCTGGTCCACGTGCTGCGGAATGATGTAGGCCTCTGCTGTGGTCCACGCGTTGTTGAACGCGGTCCAGTCCCCGGTCACCCGGCCATAGGTGGCCTCAAGCCAGAACCAGAAGCTGAACGCCTCGGACGTGGTCTGATGCCCATGGTCCGGGGCCTCGACGATCAGGGTCTCCACGCTGTGATACGGGATCCCCTCCGAGCTGAAATAGCCGTTCGCCGAATTCTTGATCTTCGCGTACTGCGTCAAGAACGCCTGCGTGTACGCATCCGTCGCCGTCGCATTGGACGTGGCAGCGCTACCGGTGGCGGCCCGCGCCTTCAAGGTGGGCAGGCCGGCCACCGCCATCAGCGCAGTGCCGGCCGTGACGGCGAAGCGCCGTCGAGATAGGGATTCGGCCATGACAGCCTTCCTCCTAGGAACGTGGTCGGGTGATCCGGGAGGGAGGCTAGGCACGCGTTTCCGGGGCGTAAAGCACCCGGCCACCCGCCCGAACACGCCCCAGACCGAAATCCACCGCCCGGGACCGGACGGCGCGCGCCCCAGCCGGAGAGAACAACGGCCCCTGGCCTGCGGCTCGAGCCCGGAGCCACGGTCCCGCCGTTGCCCCGGCGCGCGGTAAGCGGATACCGCGCCGAACGGGCCGGTCGGACCCGGTGCGGCGTGAAGCTTTCAGCACACCCGACGCATTGCGCACATCAATGTACTAACGCAGTCGGGTGGCTGAGCGTGAAACAGAGCGCTCGGCACTCAGCTGCTGTTGCTTAAGTTTTCATGAGAGTTCATGGGTAAAGGCGGACGCACGGCCGGTCCGATCGGCGGCTTGGCCGCGTTGTGGTTGGCGGCTGCCGGCGTCGTGTCCAGTGTGCGTTGTGGCCGTGCCGGCGCGTTACCCGCCCGCCCGCCCTGCGCCTGGCTCGCGTAGCTGTCGAACTGTGTTGGCGGAGCCGACTGCGCACCGAATCACTAATGCTCTTGAACGCTCACCAGTCGGGGAACGCCACCGCTCGCAGCCGGTCCAGGTCGTTCACCTGAAGCCGACGGTAGCCTGTGTCGACGACCCCGGATACTCGCAGATCGCGAAGGGCCTTGTGCACGGTGGGTTCGGCCACGCCGACCAAGGTGGCCAGTTCAGGCTGTGTCAGTGGCCAGCCTACGAGAGCCGTCTTGCCGTCACGAATGCCGTAGGTTACGGCCAAGTCGTACACCACCCGCGCGACGCGCATGGGCGCGTCGGTGCCGGCGAAGTCGATCCTCCGCATATTCGCGCTGCGCAACTTGGCGACGACGGCACGCTGTACGGCCTCGGCGACCCGTGCGTCAGCACGCAGAAAAGCTGTGAAGTCGTGCCGGGTGACCAGCTTGGCGATGACGGTTCCGCAACTGGTGACCGTTGCGGAGCGCGGTCTTCCGTCCAGTGCGCCGAACTCGCCGATGAGATCTCCGCCAACGCGGATCGCAAGTAGCGCCTCGCGCGCGTCCTGAGTCCGGCCGGTGGCTTTGACCGCTCCGTCGAGCAAGATCAGAACGAACGTCGGCTGACTTGCCTCACGGATGACTGTATGTCCGGATGCGTACTCTACCTGCTTGCCCAACGACAGCAGGAGGTCGCGGGATGACTGCTCCATGCTGCCGAGCAGAGTGGTGGGTGGCCAGGTCTGGCCCCCTTGAGGGTGGCCCCGGGGATCCCGCTGCGCACTCATGGCCCTCCCTCGTGCGTCCCTGACGTCTTCACGCGCCGAACCGGAGGCGTTGACGACGGTTCGCAGTAGCGCTTCAGGTTTTCGTCGAACCCGTACTTCTACGGTATGCGATGACGAGGGGTGGAGCACACTGGTCGCCGAGGGTCGGTGTTGGCGTCCGGACCAGGCGGAAGCGGAGGTTCACGGGGGGAGATGACTCTCCGGTAGAGCAGGGTGGCGTGTTGGCCGGCACGGCGGCGACGGTCACGATCCGATCGGGCTGCACTCCCAGGGAGCAGCCGGGAGGCGGGGCACCGGTGTCTCGACTTCAGCGGGCATTCCGGTCCTGACTGTCAATAACGCGCAATCCTGAACTGCCGAACAAAGATTCGCATTCCTTGTCGTGAAGGTGGATTCTCTCGCAGGTGGCGTATAGCGCATGAAATCAGGAAAGGCACGAGTAAGCCATGGTTCACGGGTCGAATAGAAGGAGAGGGAGCGTGCCGGCACCGAACCCCTCGGGCGCTGCCGCGAGTCCACTTCCAGCGCTGCGCTATCTCATCGATCAGGCGGAGCACGCCATCGATCGGGCGGACAGCAAGGCCACCGCGCTCGGCGCGGCGTCGATCGCCGTATTCGCGGTCCTCAATCCACGACAGTCGCTGCATCACGGTGCTACCGCCGCGATGCTCAACGCCCTGCTCATCGTAGGCCGGATATGCTGGGTCGTGGCCGTTCTGGCTTTGGCCGCCGCGGTCAAACCCCGGCTTCGTCCGGTGTCCCCGGGCCCGCACGCGGTCTCGTTCCTCGATCTGTCGGAGAAGTTCGACGCGGAGCGGTTGCGTTCCCTCGTCCGCAGGGCCGGCGACACCGATGACTGGTTGCTGGTTCAGGCCCATGTCCTGGGCAGGATCGCTCTCGCGAAATTCAGGCTCATCCAGCTCGGCATGGCACTGCTCACTTTCAGTGGCCTTACCGGTGCTCTCGTGGCAATGACTCTGCGATAGCATGAATGAGAAGGAGAAGTCAGTGTCCGAAGATGCGATGCACCACCTCGTCGTGCTGTACGACATCCAGGCCTCGGCCGCGTTGGCCGACCCGGAGAAGCTCATCGCACGTCAGTCGATGAACGACTGCTGCGACGCGGCCCTCGCCGCCGCATCCATTCCGTCCGAGCAGGTGACCGTCAAAGACCTCGGCGACGGCGCGATGTTGCGGTTCACCGCCGACGTCCCCAAGTCTCGTGTGCTCGGCGTGTGGCTCCGCGAGTTCCACGCCGGACTCAAGCGTGACTATGAGCAGATGGCGCGGCCCAGTCAGATTCGGCTGGCGGTCCATGCCGGAGAACTGCACCGCAGCCTCAGCGAACACACCGGTGCCACGTTGGACTTCATCGCGCGGCTGGTCAACGCTCCGGTCGCGAAGCAGGTGCTCGAGGCCACTCCGTCGGCCCCACTGGCCGTGGTCGTCTCCGAGCAGATCTACGACCAGGTTGTTCGGCACCGCGGGGGAGAGCTTGAACCCGACGCGTTCACGCCGATCTCGGTTCAGGTGAAGGAGACGGACGCTTCGGCCTGGTTGTACTTGCCGGGGTGGGCCCGTGTCCCGATGCCGCCGGGTTTGACCGGAGCGGAGGAGGCCGCGCTCGCCGCCCGCCAAGCCGAGAGCATGGACAACGGCACCGCCCGTCTTGGGCGGCAGGAGATCGCCGTATCCGGCGGCAATGTGGGTGTGATCGGGCAGACGACCGTGCACGGGTCCTTCAACGTCGGTGGTCCGGCCGGTCTGCGATGAGTGACGAGGGCCAGGCTCAGCAGCCTCCGGGAGGAGCGGCCAGGGCGGCGGACGACGAGGCTCCGGAGGGTGCGGCGGTGGAACACGCCGTGTCCTCCCCGGAGGACAAGGTCGGTGCTGCCCGAGCGGACCCGCTCGCGGAAGCACGCGCCACCGCCGATGCCACCGCCGCCAACCGCGCCTACGAGAGCTTCCAGCACAGCGTGTCGGCGGCGGGACCGGTGGGCGTGATCGGTGGCGCGACGATCTCGGGCGGCATGCACATCTATGCCACCGGGCACCCTCACCGCACTCCGTCATCCGGGCCGGTGCGTGCTGACCACCTTGAACAGATCAAATCCTGGTACGCCGCCGCGCCCCATGACCCTGAGTTGCGCAGCGCCTTGAATGAACGACACGTCGTAGTGATCCAGGGATTGCGCGAGAGCGGGCGCACGACTACCGCTCTGAAACTGCTCAGTGAGTTCGCCACGACAGGCGTCGAGTGGCTCGCCGTCGAATCCGGCCTCAACGGGGTCAGTGCCGAGCGACTCCAACCCGGTCACGGTTATCTCGGCGAACTCCCGACCCTGGATCACCGGCTTGATGAAGCAGCTCTCGACGGGTTCTCGCAGCGGTTGAGAGAACGGGGCGCCTACTGCGTGCTGCTTCCGCCGCCGGGGTCGGAGGAGATCCGCGCGCAGGTTTACCTGCGCGGACACGTCCCGCCGCCGCAAGGGGCTGTTCTCAAGGCGCGCATCGAGGCTGAAGGTGCGCGTCGGAGGCCTGGCCGCACCGGAGACCTCGATGTGATGATCGAGCTCAGCCGGGACAAGGAGTTGTGGGATCTGCTCGGCACGGATCCGGGCCCGGCCGAGGAAGTGTGGCTGGCTGAGATGGTCATCCGGTTGGCCGACGGCTCGTGCGACCGGCAATACGCGCTGAGTTCCTGGAACGAACTGATCGACAGGCGGATCGGGCGCTGGCTGGCCCAGCTGCCACAAGGCGTGGACCTGCACCGGCAGCGCAGCGCCGTAGAGGATTTCGCGTTCCGACTCGCCTTGGCGGTATTCAACGACTCCCCGGTGCACCTGGTCGTCGAGGCCGGAGAACGCCTGGCGTTCGAGCTGTTCACCACGGCCAACCCGCGACTCGAGCCGGGCCGTAACGTGTTCGCCTCGCTGGATGACGACCGAATGGCGATGATCTGGGCTCGCATGCGCGACGGTACGGTCGGGTTCGGCGACGTTTCCGTGCCGGCCAGGTTACTGGCCTACCGCGACGAGCGCGTCGCGGTCCGACTGCTGGCCACCGTCTGGAATCAGCGGCCAAACCTGCGTCGTCCGATCCTGCGCTGGCTCAGGGATCTGAGCCAGGATCGGCGCCCGGACATATGGATGCGCGCGGCCCTTGCCATCGGGCTCGTCACCAGCTGGGACTTCGCCTACAGCTACCACGAGGCCATCGAGTCGTGGGCGGGCTCGGAGGACGTCAAACAACGGCTCGCCGCCGCGACGGCGATGAACCAGACGGCGCGAGATGAGAACACGCGGCTGGCGGTGAGCTCTGCCCTTCGATCTTGGGCCGGCGGCGATGAGCCTGGACTCATGTGGACTGCGGCCGTGGCTTTCGGCTACGGCGTGTCTGACGCGGCCTCCGTGCTGCGGCTCCTGCACCGAATCGGAGTCTGGAAGGATGGCGAACTCGTCCACATCGCCAGCAAGTCCGTGGCCGAGTTGTTCGCGCGCGGACGATTCGCGGAGGTCCTGAAGGCTGTTGACAGTTGGATCGACGACCGTCGGCTCAACGGCCGAATCCTCGGCCTCCTGGTCGTCCTGCGCGTCGGCGACCTGCGCGTGAGTCAGGTTCCGAATATCGAAGGTCTGCCCCTTGGACCCGATGCGCGCGCCGCTCTGGCCGACTCCGCACGGGCGAACTGGCCGCTGGTCGTGGCCGTCGCGCAGTTCGACGCCGCCATCGGCCGGCTGCTCGCGGATTGCGTCTGGCAGGCGCTTTCCTCCGCGTTGGTCGCCGATGCGATGCGGGATGAGATCGGCGACTGGATACGAGCGGCCGACGAGTCCGCGGACCTGCTTGGACCGCTCGGCACATTTCTTCGAGGTTTGATCGATGACGAGGACGACGAGGCTCGGCTGCTTCACCTTGTCGACACCTTGACTGAAGATCCGGACGAGCCGCTTCCTCAGTCCACCGCACAGGCGGTGCGTGAGGCGATCGGATGGGCGGCTGTGAAAAGGAGGGGCGAATCATGAACCATTCCGGCAGTGAATTCAGTCCGATTGTGGCGCTGCGTCACTATATGGGCGCCAAGGCGGAGCCGGTGACAGCTCATATGGCACACGTCTTGGTCACGACCAGAGGAGAACACCGCGTCGTGTGGCCGCACGACCGCGCCCACTCGGTGGTCTGGCAGCACACACGATCGTCCGGGATGTTCGCGGGCAGGGTGAAGACCGTCTACGACATCGACCTGGGTGTGCACCACGTCGTGTTCCAGGCCGATCTGCCCGGCGCGGGCGACGTCTTCGCATTCCACGCATCGGCCACCCTTGAGTGGCGGGTTCTGGATCCGTCGCTCGTCGTTCGGAACCAGTTGCGCGACATCCGCCCGCTCATTCAGCCGGTGATCACGGAAGAGATGCGCCGGATCGCCCGCAGGTATGACGTGCACCAGTCCGCCTCGGCCGAGGAAGCGATCAATCAGCGGCTCGCGGGCGAGCCCCTTGACTTCAACGATCCTCAGCAACTGGCCGCGGCCCTTGCCGCCACCGCTGTCACCGGCCACATCGGCAGGGAATACGGCCTGTGGACGAGGACTCTCGTGTCCGTGCTGCCCGACCAGACGCGCCTCACGCAGGCTGAGGAGGTACGCGATCTGCACCACCAGATCGAAGCCGAGCGGCTCCGGCAGGAGTTGAGGATGCTACAGGAGTCCAACAAGAGCGCGGTCCTGACCCACAGGATGGCGTTCTATCGCGAAGCCTTCGCGGCCGGCGATATCGACCGTGCGGTTCTCCAGGTTGCACAGAACCCGGAAGAGCTCACCGCTGTGGCGAATGTCGTACGGCAGCAGGAGTTGGCTGGACAGCGCCTGACCATCGACTTCGTCAACAAGCTCCTTGAGGAGGGCGCGATCGAGCGCTGGCAGATCTCCGATCAAGCCAAGTCGGCGCTGGCATGGCTGCAGAGCTCGACCAACGCGGTGCTGACACCGCGTATTCCGGCGCAGGCGGTGGACCCCACTCAGCAGCAGAGCAGGCGCCAGCGCAAAACTCCGCTCCCCGGACTCGATGCGCAGCCCGGTGCGCAGCATGTGGACGGCAGCGGCGGGAACGACGACGCCGACGTGCTCTAGCCGGGGCCTGGTGGCGTGCACTCGTTCGGCATCAAAAGCTTCAACGTGCGGCTGACCGAGAGGCAGAATCGGTAGATCGCCTCCTGGCTCGCCACGGCCGTTAAGAACGGACCCGACATGGTCGTCTGCTCGTTATGCTCCGTACGTCACCGCCACCGGAGCGTGGTCGCTCCAGCGCGAGGGGTGGTCGACGGCGCGCTCGACGACGGCGGTTTTGGCGAGTTTGGCGAGGCCGGGGGTGGCGATCTGGTAGTCGATGCGCCAGCCGGCGTCGTTGTCGAAGGCGCGGCCGCGGTAGGACCACCAGGTGTAGGGGCCGATGGCGTCGGGGTGGAGGGAGCGGACTACGTCGACGTAGCCGGCTTCGTCGAAGACGCGGGAGAGCCAGGCGCGTTCGGAGGGGAGGAAGCCGGCGGCTTTCTGGTTGGTCTTCCAGTTCTTCAGGTCGGCCTCGCGGTGGGCGATGTTCCAGTCGCCGCAGACGACTAGTTCGCGGCCTTCGGCTTCCAGGCGCGCCCTTGTGGTCTTGAGGTAGGCGAGGAACTCCTCCATGAAGCGTTCCTTCTCCTCCTGGCGCGGGGTGTCGACTTCGCCGGAGGGCAGGTAGAGGCTGGCGACGGTGATGCCGGGTAGGCCGTCGGCGGCGGGGAGGTCTAGTTCTACGTAGCGGCCGGAGGCGTCGAACTCGGCGGAGCCGAAGCCGATCTGGGTGCGGGTCGGGGCGATGCGGGAGTAGAGCGCTACGCCGGCGCGGCCCTTGGCGGCGGCGGGGGCGAACAGGGGCAGGTGCCAGCCCTCGGGCTCGCGCAGTGCGGCGGGCACCTGCGTGGCGTCGGCCCGCACCTCCTGCAGGCACACGACCTGGGCGTCGGTGGCGGCCAGCCAGGCGTCGAAGCCCTTGGTCGAGGCCGCGCGCAGCCCGTTGACGTTGACGGTGGTGATCTTGATCATGGTGCTCCTGCCGACGCTGCTTCGCCCGGGGCGACGCAGCCGACGGGCACCACCCATTGTGCACGCAGCCACCGACAGGGCGGGGGTAGGACGCGGAATCTGCTAGGTGGGCGGAGGACTTCAGGGCGTCAGGGGACCTGCGAGGGTGAGTGGCGGGCTGTCGTGGTG
>NZ_JAGSOG010000202.1 GCF_018139695.1 Actinospica durhamensis
GAATCCGGGCTCTGCGTCGGGGTGCGCTGCGTCGGCGGACTCGGCGGGCCCTGCGTCGGGGGCGTCTCGGACGCGCCCGGGGGGCGCGGAGTCGGAGAACTCGGCACGCGGTTCAAGACGACCTCCTCGGTGAGGTGACGCGGGGCGCGGGCCCGGGGCGCGGAGGCGGTCCGGCACCTGCCGCGTGGCCGAGAACATATAGACAAGTTATATATCCTGTCAACGGACCGTGCGAGAACGGGGGACGCGACTATGCTTCGCAAGGTGAGCACCAGCGCCGGCCGCCGAGCCTCGACCCCCGCCGAGGACGGGCAGCACGCGGCCTCCGCGGTGCACGACCTGCTGGCCTCGTTCATCCGCCTCACCCCCCGGGACATGTCCCTGACCTCGGTCTCCACCCTGTCCACGCTCAATCGCACCGGCCCGCGCCGGATCACCGAGCTGGCCGCCTCGGAGGGGGTCACCCAGCCCTCGGTGACCGCGCTCGTCGCCTCGCTGGTCCGGGACGGATTCGTGGAGCGGCTGAGCGACCCGGCCGACCGGCGCGTGGTCATGGTGGCCATCACCAAGGAGGGCGAGGCCTACCTGCGCGACCGCCGCGCCGCCAGCACCGAGATCTTCGCCGAGGCGGTGGAGAAGCTCTCGGCCGAGGAGGCCGCCACGCTCACCGCCGCGCTCCCGGTGGTCGAGCGCCTGCGCGACGTGGTGGACGAACTGCGCAGCCTGCGTCAGGGCCAGGCGCGCGAGAAGCGGCAAAGCGAGCCGGACGCCTGAGCGCAGAGGCCTGAGCCCAGACGCCTGAGTACGGTGCCGCGGGCCGGCCGCGCGCGGATCAGGACCCGAAAGATCAGGACCCGGCGGAGCGCAGCCAGGCGTTGCCGTGGACGTCGGCGTACCCGCCGGAGCCGTCGTACTCGCCGTCGGCGTACGGGTCGGTGGCGTACGGATCCGTGGCATACGGATCGGCCGCGTAGGGGTCGGTGGCGTACGGGCCGGCCGTCCCGCCGTCTTCGCCGAGGGGCAGGTAGCCGTCGGGCGCGGAGGGGGCCAGGCCGGCCGGGGTGATGTAGCCGCTGATGGTCATACCGACCGAGCTGGGCGTGGAGCCGACCGGGATCTGGTCCGGCTCGATGGTGGCGGCCACCACGGTGGAGGTCTCGGCGAAGTAGGCCTCCCCCGACCCTGAGGTGCCGCCGAAGTCGCCGTTGGCGGTCTCGATCGAACCGTCCGGGTTCACCGAGGTGACCAGGCCGACGTGGTCGGCACTGCGGCCGTGGGTCTTGCCGGCCGGGACCACGACGTCGTACACGACCGCGTCGCCCACCTGCGGCTTGTACGTCGTGGCGGTGTGCAGCGTGGCGTTGTCGATGCCGTAGTTGTAGAAGCTCACCGCCCCCGCGTTGAGCGTGGAGGCGTTGGTCACCGCGCCCCCGGCGGAGTTCTGCCACACCCACTTGGCGAAGTCCGCGCACCAGTACTCCGCGTTCCCGCCGTTGCCGGTGCAGCTCGTCCCGTACGCGGCCCCGCCCAGCGAGTTGGGCGTGGAGTTGGCCAGCGAGCAGCTGCCCGCGCCCTTGCCCACGTTGGCCGTGGCCAGCGCGGCGATGTCGGTGCCCGAGGTCGCCGCCGACGCGGCCAACGGAGTCAGCACGATGACGCCCGCGGTGAGAACTCCGGTGGTCAGCACGGTGGCGGCGGGGCGGCGGGTCCGGGTCATCGTGGCTCTCTCGCTCCGGTGGCAGGGCCTTTCCACTGTCCAAGAGCCCCGGACCGGCCGTGGACAGGCGCGCCGTAGCCGCTCGCGCCCGTCACACCTCCAGCCGGATGCGCGCGGCGCCGCATCGGACCCGACGCACTCGTTCGGCGTAACCCGGCCGAGCGGACCGGGGCACGCGCGGGGGCTTGGCCGGGCGGAGCTGCGGGTATCAGCCCCGTGGGCGAGTTCGAACGCTCACGGGGCCGGGCGGGCACAGGGCCGGGATCCCGGCGGGGCACGTCCGGCGCGGCGCCCGGCGGTCGGCCCCGGGCGTTCATCGATTCGGCCGGTCAGCGCGTCGCGACGTTCACGAAGTAGTGCGCCGCCGTGCCGGACACTGGCGCCAGCACCCGCAGTTCCCACCGTCACACCCGGCGATCCCGGCGACCTTCGGCAAGGATGCGCATGGACCTGGCAGCCACCACAGCCACCGACCTGCCCGAGCGGCCCGACCTGCCCGACCTGGCCGAGCAGTCCGGCGCACTGCCCGCGCCGGCCCTCGGCAGGCCGCTCCTCGACGCGCCGCAGACGCTCGCGGCCGCGATCACGATGTGGACCTTCGTCGTCCTGCCGCAGCTGTGCCTGCTCGCCGCCGTGCCGCTGGCGTGGGGCCGGTACCTGACCCCGCTCGACGTGGTCCTGGCCGCCGTCTTCTACTGCGTGTCAGGCTTCGGCGTCACGGTCGGCTACCACCGCTACTTCACCCACCGCGCGTTCAAGGCGCAACGCTGGCTGCGCATCGCGCTGGCGGTGGCGGGCTCGCTCGCGATCGAGGGCTCGCCGGTGCAGTGGGTGGCCAACCACCGCCGCCACCACGTGTTCGCCGACCGGGAGGGCGACCCGCACTCGCCCTGGCGCTACGGCACGAACGCGCGGGCGCTGCTCAAGGGCCTGCTTTACGCGCACATCGGCTGGATGCTGCGGCGGGAGCTGAGCAACCGGGCCAGGTTCGCGCCGGACATCGCGGCGGACCGCGACCTGCGCGTGGTCGGCCGGCTGTTCGGGCCGCTGGCCGTGCTCTCGCTGCTCGCCCCGGCGCTGGTGGGCTACCTGGTGACCGGCGGCTGGCCCGGCGCGGTGGAGGCGTTCTTCTGGGCCGGCGTGATCCGGATGGCGCTGCTGCACCACATCACCTGGTCGGTGAACTCGGTCTGCCACGTCGCGGGCACCCGCCCGTTCGTCTGCCGCGACCGCGCCACGAACTTCTGGCCGCTGGCCCTGCTCTCCTTCGGCGAGAGCTGGCACAACGGCCACCACGCCGACCCCAACTCGGCCCGCCACGGCGTGCTGCGCGGGCAGCTCGACCCCTCGGCCCGCCTCATCTGGATCTTCGAGCGCTTCCACTGGGCCTACGACGTGCGCCACCCGCGCGCGGTGGTGCTGGAACGCGGCGGCACGCAGCCGGGCTGAGCCGGGGCCGCCGCGGCGCCCGACTACGCTGTACGTCGTGGTGACGGGCGAGGGCGCGGCGACGGGGACTTCGACGGCGGCGCGGCTGGCGGCCCTCGGCCCGTTCTTCGCCGCCGACACGCACGACGCGGGCGGCGCCCCCTGTGCGGCTGAAGCGGCGTGGCGGCCGATGGCCGAACTGCTCGATGATCCGGACGTACCGGCCGCGCGCGTCGAAGCCGTGCGCGGATACCTCGCCGCGGCGGGCGGGTTGGCACCGGAGGCGATCCCGGTGCGCGTGGCCGCGTCCGTCATGCATCTGGGGCTGGTCGCCAGGACGCTCTCGCCGCTGTTCGCGCTCGCGGTGATGGGCCGTCGGCTCGGCCCGGTGAGCCTGCGCGATCTGTGGTGGCAGCCGACGCTCGGCAGTATGTTCGCGCTCTCCATCCCCGACGGCCCTGGCGGCGGTCACCGGGAGGAGCACGTCGAGGACGACCTCATCCCACCGTCAGCGCTCGAACTGTGCGCGATGACGGCCCCCTTCGGGCTCTCGCCGCGCATCCTGCGGGGCAACATCGCCTCCGCGTTGGCCGGTGCGCGCACGGCGCTGGCCACCGCCGAGCCGTCCCTCGCACAGCGCGCGCGGGACGAACTCGAACGGTGGCTGGCCCGACCGCTCCTCGCCGACATGTGGCGGATCACGGTCGAAGGGCGCTTCCAACGCCGCAGCTGCTGCCTGATCTATCAGGCCGCGCCCGACCGCAGGGGGCCGGTCTGCGGCGACTGTGTCCTGCTCCGCCCGATCGAACCCGACGCCGGTTAGGCCGTGGGTACGGGTTCCTCGGTCGGAGCCGGTGTCGGGGTCTCGGCCCGCTTGTTCTTCTTCTGTCGCCCGCCTGCGGCGAGGAAGCGTTCGAGCAGGGCGCCGAAGACCAGGGCGATCGTGGTCCAGATCAGGACCTGGTTGAGCAGCGAGTACCAGCGGAACTTCCACAGCACGTCCGCGTCGAACCCGGGATAGACGAGCTGTCCGGGCTGATAGGTGACCCCGCCCACCGTGATGGGGGTGGACAGGATGTTCACGATCGGCTGCGGGGTCTCCGTCGCCGCCCGCGCGTACCCGAACTGGTTCGTGGCCGCGACGTTCGCGGACAGGTCCCCGAGCGAGGGCAGCAGACCGATCAGCACGCCGTACCCGACCAGGAACGCCACGGCCGAGATCACCACGGCGGTCGTCATCGTGTACCGGCGCGCCAGCCGGCGTGCCAGGACCACCGCGGCCGCGAGCAGGATCAGGGACGCCGCGACCATGACCAGGTACAGATGGCCGCGCTGCACGATCGTGAAGGTGTGCCCGATGGCCGGCGGGTTGGCCGGGTACTTCACGTACGGCAGCAGGAAGACCCCGAAGAACCCGTACGCCGCGAGCATCCACACGAGAGCGCGCGGGCGTATCCGGAACCTGCCGTGCATCACCAGGTAGGCCACCGCGAGCAGGGCGCCCATGGCGGCCGAGAACGCGATCAGCCCGGTGGCGATGCCGACGGTGGACTGGATGCCCCGGGAGAAGATCTCCGGGCCGTCCGGCGCCACCGTGCGCCCGGCCGCCTTGTTCAGCGCGGCCAGGACGTCATCGCGTCCTGATTCGTAGTCGATGGCCTTGTTGATGACCGGTTCGGCGAAGATGCGGGCGAAGACGAACGCGAGCACGCCCGCGATCGCCCCCGCCCCCGCGCCGCGAAGGATGGTGCGTATCTCCACGGTGTCCCCGGCTCAGTGGCAGGGGAAGCCGAGGAAGTGGCGCGAGTCGTGCACCCACTCGTGAATCACCATCGTCTTGCCGAACAGCGAGGTCATGCCCTCGTCGACGCCGACGAAGTAGTACGCCGCGAGCGCCAGGAAGACGGTGATGCTCAGAATCGCGAGGACACGGCCGCGGGAGAGCGCCTCGGGCGAGATCGAGATCTCGGGAACCGGGTTCGCGCCGTGCAGCGGAATGGACGTCATGAAGCGATACCTCCTGAAGGGATGGTGCGTCCCTCGTACGTGGATGGAGCCTCATGACAGCCGCAGATCTGACTGACCACCCCGCGAGCGGAGTGGATCACAGTGGCGCCACCGTGTCGGATTCCCACCGACTTCCGCGCGCCGTCATGTGATCCGGAGTCTAGGGGCGCCGGCCGGGGGCGCACAATCCGCGCACGGCGCCACGGCGGCGCGCCACCGGGGGCCCGGGCAGGCGGCTGCTACAGTGGGATGGAGTATTGATCGCATATAGGAGTTCACCGACGTGCTGGGTGATGACGACATCTCCGGTTGATTTCCGGATCTGACCGGCTACCGGCGGGTGCGCGCGAGCGCGAGGCCGCCTACGAGCCGCGATGTCGTCTTCTTCGTCTCCCGCCACACGTCCACCCCCAGGGCCGCAGCGGTTTCCCGGCACGTCCGTCCACGCCGGCTGGAAGCCTCTGCCGCCCGCGCTCGACTCCGAGGTCCAGCTCCATGTCTCACGCATCGCAGGCTGCCGTCGTCTGCTCGCATCTGTCGTTCTCCTGGCCCGACGACACTCCCGTCTTCTCCGATCTCTCCTTCGCCCTCGGCGCCGGCCGCACCGGCCTGGTGGCGCCGAACGGCGCGGGCAAGAGCACGCTGCTGCGCCTGGTCGCGGGCGAGCTGCGGCCGGCCGGCGGATCGGTCTCGGTGACCGGCGAGGTCGGGTATCTGCCGCAGAACCTGCCGCTGGCCGGTGACCTGACGGTGGCCCAGGTGCTCGGGGTGGACGCGGTGATCGCGGCCATCGACGCGGTCGAATCAGGGGACGTGGCGGAGCACCACTTCGCCGTCATCGGGGACGACTGGGACGTCGAGGAGCGCGGCCGGGTGCAGCTCGACCGGCTCGGGCTCGAGGACGTCGGCCTCGATCGGCGGCTCGACACGCTCAGCGGCGGCCAGATCGTCTCGCTCGGGCTCGCGGCGCGGCTGCTCGCGCGACCGGACGTGCTGCTGCTGGACGAGCCCACCAACAACCTCGACGCCGCCGCGCGGGACCGGCTCCACGACGCGCTCGCGGACTTCGGCGGCAGCTTGCTGCTGGTCAGCCACGACCGCGCACTGCTGGAGCGGATGGAGCGCATCGCCGAGCTCGACCGCGGCGAGCTGCGCTCGTACGGGGGCTCCTTCACCGCGTACGAGGAGGCGGTGCGGGCGGAGCAGGAAGTCGCCGAGAAGAACGTGCGCAACGCCGAGCGGGATCTGAAGCGGGAGAAGCGGGAGATGCAGCAGGCCCGCGAACGCGCCGAGCGGCGGCAGAGCAACGCCGCGCGCAATCTCGAGAACGCCGGGCTGCCCCGGATCGTGGCCGGGGCGATGAAGCGCGGCGCGCAGGAGTCGGCGGGCCGGGCCGGGCAGATGCACGCGTCGCGGGTCGGCGACGTGCAGGCGCGGCTCGACGAAGCAGAGCGCTCACTGCGCGAGGACCAGCGCATCACCGTGGATCTGCCGGACACCGACGTCCCGGCCGGACGCAACCTCGTCGTCGCGCGGCAGGCGCAGGTGCGGCTCGGCGGCGCGGCCCCCGTCTTCGCCGACGGCGGCTTCGACCTGGCGATCCGCGGCCCGGAACGCATCGCGCTGACGGGTCCGAACGGGTCCGGCAAGAGCACGCTGCTGCGGCTGCTGCACGGCGGCCTCGAGCCCGACGAGGGCCGGATCAGGCGGGCCGACGGGCGGATCGCCTACCTTTCGCAGCGGCTCGACGTGCTGGACGAGAACCGCACCGTCGCGGAGAACTTCGCCGCGTTCGCGCCGCGGCGCCCCGAGTCCGAGCGGATGACGCTGCTCGCCCGCTTCCTGTTCCGCGGCGCACGCGCGCACCTGCCGGTCGGGGTCCTGTCCGGCGGGGAGCGGCTGCGCGCCACCCTGGTCTGCGTGCTGTGTGCGGACGGGCCGCCGCACCTGCTGCTGCTCGACGAGCCGACCAACAACCTCGACCTGGTCAGCACGGCCCAGCTGGTCAGCGCCCTGAATTCCTACCGCGGCGCGTTCGTGGTGGTCAGCCACGACGAGCGGTTCCTGCGCGAGATCGGCGTCCAGCACTGGTGGGCCCTGGCCGACGGAGTGCTCACGACGCGGCAGTAGCGCACGCGGCCGCGGCGCCGCCGGATCAGCGCCCGACGACGCAGTACCCGCCCCGGATCAGCACTCGATGACGTTGACGGCGAGGCCGCCGCGGGCCGTCTCCTTGTACTTCACGCCCATGTCCGCGCCGGTCTCCTTCATGGTCTTGATGACCTTGTCGAGGGAGACGTGGTGCCGGCCGTCGCCGCGCAGCGCCATCCGGGCGGCGGTGACGGCCTTGACCGCGGCCATGCCGTTGCGCTCGATGCACGGGATCTGGACCAGGCCGCCGACCGGGTCGCAGGTCAGGCCCAGGTTGTGCTCCATGCCGATCTCGGCGGCGTTCTCCACCTTCTCCGGCGAGGCGCCGAGCACCTCGGCCAGCGCGCCGGCGGCCATGGAGCAGGCCGAGCCGACCTCGCCCTGGCAGCCGACCTCGGCGCCCGAGATGCTGGCGTTCTCCTTGTACAGCATGCCGATCGCGCCGGCCGCGAGCAGGAAGCGGACCACGCCCTCCTCGTCCGCGCCGGGGACGAAGGTCATGTAGTAGTGCAGCACGGCTGGGATGATGCCGGCGGCGCCGTTGGTGGGGGCCGTGACGACCCGGCCGCCGGCCGCGTTCTCCTCGTTCACGGCCATCGCGTAGAGCGTCACCCACTCCATCGCGTTGGCCGGGGTCACGCCCTCGGTGCGCAGCGCCCGGGCGGCCATGGCGGCGCGGCGGCGCACCTTCAGGCCGCCGGGCAGGATGCCCTCGCGGCCCAGGCCCCGCTCCACGCACTCGCGCATGACCCGCCAGATCTCCAGCAGGCCCTCGCGCACCTCCTGCTCGGAGCGCCAGGCCTTCTCGTTCTCCATCATCAGGGCACTGATCGACAGGCCGGTCTCCGCGGTCAGCCGCAGCAGCTCGTCACCGGTGCGGAAGGAGTAGCGCAGCTCGGTGTCGTCGGGGACGATGCGCTCCGCGCCGATCGCGTCCTCGTCCACCACGAAGCCGCCGCCGACCGAGTAGTAGGTCTTCTCCAGCAGTGGACGGGCGTCGGCGTCGTAGGCGCACAGCGTCATGCCGTTGGCGTGGTAGGGCAGGGCGCGGCGGCGGTGCAGGATCAGGTCGTCCGGCTCGTGGAAGGCGATCTCGTGCGCGTCGCCGATCTCGCTGCCGAGCAGGCGCAGCCGGCCGCTCTCGCGCACCCGGCCCACCTCGAGGTCGGCGCGGTCCACCTCGACGGTGGCCGGGGCCTCGCCCTGCAGGCCGAGGATGACGGCCTTGGGGGTGCCGTGGCCGTGGCCGGTGGCGCCGAGGGAGCCGAACAGTTCGGCCCGTACCCGCACGGTCTGCGCGAGCAGGCCCTGGGACTTGAGCCGCCGGGCGAACATGCGCGCGGCGCGCATCGGGCCGACGGTATGACTGGAGGACGGTCCTATACCGACCGAGAACAGGTCGAAGACGCTGATCGCCATTGATCACTACTCCAGTTGTGGGGCACGGACGAAGCTGTGGGGCACAGGCAAAGATCCATCATAACAAGGTACGAGAAAGCGGACGGAACGTGACATCGCGGGCGCACGCAGTGGTGCGGCCGCGCCGCCGAACGCCTCAGAGCCTTCCGGACAGACGCAGGTCGAGGGCGGTGTGGCGCTTGCCGGAGCCGGGCGTGCGCACGGCCTGGGCCAGCGCCTTCTCCGATCCGACCAGCACCACCAGCCGCTTCGCCCGGGTGATCCCGGTGTAGATCAGGTTGCGCTGGAGCATCATCCACGCACTGGTGGTGACCGGCATGATCACGACCGGATACTCCGAGCCCTGGGAACGGTGCACGGTCACCGCGTAGGCGTGCTGGAGTTCGTCGAGCTCGGCGAAGTCGTACGGGATCAGCTCGTCCTCGTCGGTGCGGACGGTGAGCTTCTGTTCCTCGGAGTCGATGGCGGTGACGATGCCGCCGGTTCCGTTGAACACGCCGTTGCGGCCCTTGTCGTAGTTGTTGCGGATCTGGGTGACCTTGTCGCCGACCCGGTAGGTCCGGCCGCCGAAGCGCCGCTCCGCCACGCCGTCGCGGTGCGGGGTGAGCTCCTCCTGCAGCAGCAGGTTGAGATTCCCGGCGCCGGCCGGGCCGCGGTGCAGCGGGGTGAGCACCTGCACGTCGCGGCGCGGGTCCACGCCGAAGCGCTTGGGGATCCGGTGCACGGCCAGGTCCACCACAAGGCGCGCGGCCGGCTCCGCCTCGTCCTGCAGGAACAGGTGGAAGTCGTCGAACTCGCGCAGCCGGGGCGGGCGCCCGGAGTTGATGCGGTGGGCGTTGACGACCACGCCGGACTCCTGGGCCTGCCGGAAGACCTGGGTCAGGCGCACCCGCGGTACGGGCTCGGCGGCCAGCAGGTCGCGCAGCACCTCGCCCGCGCCGACGCTCGGCAGCTGGTCCACGTCGCCCACCAGCAGCAGGTGGGTACCCGGGCCGACGGCCTTGGCCAGCTTGTTGGCCAGCAGCACGTCCAGCATCGAGGCCTCGTCCACCACCACCAGGTCGGCCGGCAGCGGGCGGTCCCGGTCGAAGGCCGCGTCGCCGCCCGGCTTGAGTTCGAGCAGCCGGTGCACGGTGGCGGCCTCGGCGCCGGTGAGCTCGGCCAGGCGCTTGGCGGCGCGGCCGGTGGGGGCGGCGAGCACGACCTTGGCGCCCTTGGCCTTGGCCAGTTCCACCACCGAGCGCACGGTGAAGGACTTGCCGCAGCCGGGGCCGCCGGTGAGCACCGCCACCTTCTGGGTCAGCGCGAGGCGCACGGCCTGTTCCTGTTCGGGCGCGAGCGCGTTGCCGGTGCGTTCCCGCAGCCAGGCCAGTGCCTTGTCCCAGTCCACGCCCTGGAACGCGGCGAGGCGGTCCTCGCGGGTGTGGAGCAGGTCGAGCAGCTGGCGGCTGAGCGCGGCCTCGGCCCGGTGGAAGGGCACCAGGTAGATCGCCTCGGTCGAGCTGAACTCGCCGGGCAGCACCTCGCGCACCGCGCCCTCGAGGCCGAGCAGCTCCTCCAGGCAGTCGGCGCACAGTTTCGCGTCGACCTGCAGGATCTTCACCGCCTGCTCGATCAGCTTCTCCTTGGGCAGGAAGCAGTTGCCCGCGTCGGTCGCCTGCGAGAGCGCGTACTGCAGCCCGGCCTTGACCCGCTCCGGGCTGTCGTGCGGGATGCCCACGGCCACCGCGATGGCGTCGGCGGTCTTGAAGCCGATGCCCCAGACGTCGGAGGCGAGTTTGTACGGCTCCTGCTTGACCACCTCGACGGCCGAGTCGCCGTACTCCTTGTAGATCCGCACCGCGATGGAGGTGCTCACACCCACGGACTGGAGGAAGACCATCACCTCCTTGATCGCCTTCTGCTCCACCCAGGCGGCGGCGATGAGCTTGCTGCGCTTGGGCCCGAGGGTCGGGACCTCGATCAGCCGCTCGGGCTCGGTCTCGATGATCTCCAGGGTGGCCACGCCGAAGTGCGCCACGATCTTCTCCGCGGTGCGCGGGCCGATGCCCTTGATCAGGCCGGAGCCGAGGTAGCGCTCGATGCCCTGGATCGTGGCGGGCAGCACGGTGGTGTAGTTCTCGACGTGGAACTGCCGGCCGTACTGCGGGTGCGAGCCCCAGCGGCCGCGCATCCGCAGCGACTCGCCCGGCTGCGCGCCGAGCAGCGCGCCGACCACCGTCAGCAGGTCGCCGCCGCGGCCGATGTCCACCCGGGCGACGGTGTAGCCGTTGTCCTCATTGCTGTAGGTGACGCGCTCGAGCACGCCTTCGAGCACGGACAAACCGAAGCCGGGGACGAGTTCGTCCCCGGCTGCCAGGCTGTTGTTCGTGGCCACGCCCTCAATCTAGCGTCCCGCGCCGACAGGCCGGAGCCGGCCGGCGCGGGAACCCGCTGGACGCGGGCGCGCGCGACTAGTCGGTGATGGTCACCGTGGCCGAGCCGTCCGCGTTGAACACCACGGAGCCGTCGTTCTGCAGATCGGTAGACTGGTTGCTGAAGGTCTGGTCGGTGCCGGAGTAGTCGGTGTAGTCCCCGCTCTCCGAGGCGACCGTGCCGTCCGAGCTCCAGCTGAAGCTGCCGTCCGAGTCCTGCGAGCTCAGATCCACCGTCACAGTGCCGACGGTGCCGATCGTCCAGGTCACGCTGTTGCACAGGTAGTAGTCGTAGTAGTTGTCGATCCCGCAGTCGCCCTCGCCGGACTCGGCCTGGGTGGCGCAGTCGTTCAGCGCGGAGCTGTACGCCTGCTGCACGGCCGTCTGCCCGGTGCTGCTCAGGGTCGGGCTCGGCAGGGTGATCTGACCCTGGCCGTCACTGCCGTAGACGGCCCAGGTCTCGCCCTCGGAGGTGTATTCCGTCGGCACGATCGTGGTGGACTCGCTGGAGAAGTCCGGGTTCGACGGCTCGCTCACGACGTGCGCGCCCGGGAAGACCAGGACCCCGTCCTGCGCGGTGAACGACACCCCGTCCACGGTCGCCTTGCTCGACCAGCCGCCGGTGACGTTCAGGTACAGGTAGGGAGCCGGCAGCAGCCACGTGCCCTGCGCGTTCTGCGACGCGAAGTAGGTGTCGGTGATCTGCTTGCCGCGCACGGTGTACTTGACCACGACCACGGTCGTGTTCGTCCCGCTGAACTTGGCCTTGGTCAGCTCGGACTGCTCGGACGTGGTCGCCTTGCGCGAGGAGACGACCGAGAAGCCCGTCGGACGGTTGGCGGCGTCGGCCAGGGTGGCGGCCGAGGTGATCACGGTGGTGCCGGTCGGCGGCTCGGCCAGTGCGACCGCGTCCTTGGCGTCGCCCGAGGCGAGGTCGCCGAAGTACGCGGAGACCGCGCCGGTGGCGCCGCCGCCGGATCCGCCCGCGATCAGGTGGTAGGCCAGGTAGCCGCCGCCCGCGAGCACCACCAGGACCAGCGGAACGATGATCTTGGTCTGCAGAAAGCCCTTGCGCGCACCGGGCTGCTCGGGCTGCTGGCCCGGCGCCGGCCAGCCGGCCGGGCCGCTCTGCCCGGGCGGGGCCCACTGCGCCGGGTACGGCTGCTGCGGATAGGGCTGCGCGTACTGCTGCGGATACTGCTCGGCGTACTGCTGCGCAGGATCCTGCTGCTGCGGGACCTGCCCGTAGTTCGGCTGGAACGGCTCGACCGGGACCGGGGGCGCCAGTTCCTGGGTGCCCGAGTTGCCCTGACCGGCCTGCACGAACTGGGTCGAGTCCTCGGCCGAGGACGGCTGCTGCGGGAACTGCGGCTGCTGCGTCTCCGACTGCTGCGACTGCTCCAGGGTCGGTTCCGGAGCCGATCCCGGGTCCGCGAAGGGCGGCGGCTCGCTGGCGAGCGCCTGGGTCACCTGCGTCACCGGGGGCTGCGCCAGCGGGACGGTCATCGTCGGCCCGGCGGCGGACTGGTCCGGCCCGGGCTGGGCCGGCACCTGCGGCTGCTGCGGATACGGCTGCTGTTGCTGCTGATAGGCCTGCTGCGCGTAAGCCTGCTGCTGGTACTGCTCGTACTGCTGCTGTTGCTGCAGGTACTGCTGGTACTGCACGTACTGCGCGTACTCCGGCGTGCCCTGCGGGGGGATGCCGGAGGGCTGACGGGGCGTGGCGGCCTGGAAGCGGTGGCCCTGGGAGAGCGAGACCGCGAGGTACGCGATCAGGAACCACAGCGAGGCCAGGCCGAGGGCGCCGAGCAGGCTCGGGCCGAGCGAGACGGTCGCGCTCACCGACCCGAGTTCGCCGGCGTTGCCGGTCATGCCGAGGGACATCGCGCCGAGCAGGATCACCGCCAGGGTCGTGACGATGGCCACCACGATGGAGCGCCAGGCGCCGTTCATGGCGTAGTCGTCGCGGTTGACCGCGAAGCGGCGGGTGGTGCGGGCGAGCACGGCGGGCGCGAGCGTGCCCACGATGACGCCGAGCAGCACCAGCCACAGGCCCCACGGGTGTTCGCCCTGGAAGAAGCCGAGCGCGGAAGAGGTGGAGCTCGGGCTGCCGTCGGTACTGTCTGCGGTGCTCTGACCCAGCACGCTCGCGCCGAACGCGCCGCCCACGAAGAGCGTCACGCCCATGCCGGCGAAGGTGCCGTAGACGGCCAGGTTCGGCAGCAGCACGAGGGCGCCGAGCAGCAGGGCCGTGCGATACGGGCCGGTGCTCGGGTCCTGGAACACCTCGACCGCGAGCCAGACCCACAGCCCGATCCCGATCAGGGTGCCCATGACGGTCAGCTGCTGCCAGGCGACGCGCACGGCCGGACGCCACTGGTCGACCAGGGCCTTGGCCCGCTCGGCGCGCGGGTCGGCGGTGGTGGGCGCGTGCAGCCACACGCCGAACCGGCCGAGCAGCCCGGCCGCCAAGGCGAGCAGCAGCGGGCCGAGGAAGACGTAGCCGGCGCCGAGGCCGGCCGAACCGTTCAGGCCGGAGAAGTCCGAGGAGGCCACCGAGGCCGCGTTGAACAGCTCGCTCGACCGGGTGACCAGCGCCAGGATCAGCATGATCAGGGACAGCACCAGCGCGGTCACGGCGCTGCGCAGGAACAGCTGGCCGAGGCTGCGGCTGGCCGCCAGCTTCTCGCGCTTGCGGGCGAAGCGGTAGAGCAGGAAGAGCACGATGAAGGTCAGTGCCCAGACGGTGACCCGGATGGTCAGGTCGATCGTGACGCCCACGCTCGAGCCGAACCCGCTGTCCTCGTTCACGCTGGCGTGGCCGGTCAGCGGCGTGCCGAGGCTGGCGCCGAGCAGGTAGACGCTGCCCTTGAACAGATCTCCGGCGGAGACGTGCGCGTTCTGGATCCCCGCGTAGACGACCAGGAGCAGCGCGACCAGGACGGCGACGAATCCGGCCAGCAGCGCCCGGCCGGCGTCGAAGACCGAGCCAAGCAGGTCGTTGACCGTCACCGGCGGCGGCCCGGCCGGACGCGCGGGGGCCGCCTGCTGCGGGTTCTGGTACGGGGTGCCGTATGGGTTCTGATATTGCTGCGGGTTCTGATACTGCTGCGGGTTCTGATACTGCTGCGAGTTCTGATACTGCTGCGGGCCGGGCGAGGCGGGCGCCTGTCCCTGCTGGGCCGGGTACGCGCCGGAGCCGTCGGGCGCCGGGTAGCCGGGCGCGGCGAAGGCGGCGGGCTGGGGCTGGAACTGCGGCGCGGCCTGCTGCGGCACGAACTGGGTCGGCTCCTCGGCCGGCGACTGCCACTGCGGCTGCTGCGGCTGCTGCGGCAGCGGTTCCGGCTGCGGAGCGTGCAGCACCGGCACCACGGTCGTCGGCGCGGCGGCGGAGTCCGTCGTCGGCTCCTCGGCCTCCGGTGCGGGCGGCGCGGCCTCGTGCACCGCCACGACCTCGGTCACCTCGGCCGTCTCGGTCACCTCCGCGGGTTCCGCGGACCGCGGGACGTCCACCACGTCCTCGACCTCCGCGACGACCTCGACCTCGACCTCCGCGACCGTCTCAGTGTCCGCATCCGCCGGAGCGTCCTCGACGTTCGGGGCGTCCTCGACGTCCTGAACCTCCGTCGCTTCGGGCTGCCCCACCCGTTCCGAGGCCCCAGCCGCGAATTGTTGCGGATCGTCGTTGTCCGACATCCTCTTCTCCCCTCCCTGACCTGTCCCACCTGGACTTGTACCCGGACGGCAGCCCTACCCCGCTGACCGGCGGCCCCGCGACCGATCGACCCGCAGCATGGGTCGCCATCGCCGTCCGGGTACAACGTAGGTCCTACGAAGCCGGGTGCAGAGACACCGGGTCGGAAATGTTATCCATCTGTGCGCCCTGGTCACGCTGAGGCAGGCTCAGCATGACCAGCGCGCAGGCGAGGACGCCGAGACCGGCCCAGCCGACGGCGCCGAGGCGCTCTCCGTGCACGAGTACGCCGAGCAGCGCGCCGACCGCGGCCTCGGCCAGGGTGATCGTGGTGGCGGTGGCGGCCGAGGTGTAACGCAGGGCGCTGCCGAACAGGGCGTAGCCGAGGCCGTTGGTGACGCAGCCCAGGTAAAGCGCCACGGCCGCGCCACGGGGCTCGAGCACCCAGGCCGCGCCGAAGCCGGCCACCACCGGGACGCACCAGAACAGCGCCGTGCCGAACATCGCGCCGTACACGTCCTGCGAGGAGCCCGCGCCGTGCTCGATCAGCCGGGAGGCGACCGTCGAGGCGACGGCGTAGGCGAGACCGGGGATCAGCGCGAGGACCACGCCGCGGCCGTCGCCCGAGCCGCCGTCGTCGCCGAGCACCAGCAAGGCCGTACCGGCCACGGCGACCGGGGCGCAGCGCAGCCAGCGCCGGGTGAGCGGCCGCCGCTGGACGAACCGCGCGATCAGTCCGGCGAACAGCGGCGCGCTGCCGAGGGTGATCACCGTGGCCGTGGCCACGCCCAGGATCCGCACCGCGGGGTAGAACGCGAGCGGGTAGGCCGACAGCGACACCGAGCCGAGCAGAACCAGTGCCCTGATGCGGCCTCGGGCGCCGCGCACCAGCCGGCGGGCGCCGGGCCTGGTCAGCAGCATCAGCAGGCCGGCCAGGCCGATGCCGAACGCCCCGACGGAGTCGGGCGAGGCCGCGGCGGGCGCGTAGACGGAGGCGAGCCCGACCGTGCCCCACAGCACGCTGCAGGCGAGCAGGGGCAGCACGCCGCGCACGAGTTCGGTGCGCGCACGGACGGGGGTGAGGACGGTGGAGGGAACAGTGGAGGAGGCATTCATGCGGAGGTACACACCTTTTCGGCCGAGATGTCAGGATTTCATCGATCTACTGACGTCCGGGCGCGCCGCAGCGGGCCGGGGCGGCGCTGTGCGCGCCGGCCGGGCCGGGATCTGAACGACCGTCGGGGTCCGACGCGCCCGTCAGGCGCGCGGAGGCGGCAGCTGGCAGAAGCGGCGGGCGTGAAGGTGATGCACGGAGCCGAGTCTAGCGCCGCCCGCCCGCGCGGGAACGGGACGGGAGCGGCCCGGAAAACGGGGGCCGAAACAGGGCCGAGGCGGACGGGATGGGACTCGACGGGACGGAACGGGACGGAACGGGACGGAACGGGACGGGATCGGACGACCTGCGAGGTAAGGGGTCCGGATACCGGGCAGCCCCTTGACATCGGTTGCCGTCAGGTGAACTCTGTATGACGGTTCCGGTCAACGACGACCGGAACCTCTGTGCTCTCCCGATGCGCCCCGCGATCTCGCGCGGGCGCCTCGTTCGGCCCGGGGAGACCCGCGAGCGCGCAGGCGAGACGGCCTTCGGCAGGGAAGGGGTCTTCGTGTCAGAATCCGCACGGCTTGATGCCGGACGCGGGGGCACGCGGACGCCGCCCGAGGCCCGGGCGGCCCGTGCCGCCCGGACGCCCGCGCCC
>NZ_JAGSOG010000203.1 GCF_018139695.1 Actinospica durhamensis
GGCAGCCGCTTCGCGCCGGGTTGGTGGACATCTTCTACTACGACGACGAGGAATTCCGCTTCCGCGACGGACGGCTGCTGCTGCGGGGCAACAACGGCACCGGGAAGTCGAAGGTGCTTGCCCTGACATTGCCGTTCCTGCTCGACGGCGAACTGACGCCCAGCCGGGTCGAGCCGGACGGGGACCGGGCGAAGCGGATGGAGTGGAACCTGCTGCTCGGCGGCAAGCACCCGCATGACGAGCGGACCGGCTACGCCTGGCTGGAGTTCGGCCGGCTGGACGAGGACGGCCAGGAGCACTACTGCACCGTCGGCTGCGGTCTGAAAGCGGTCAAGGGCAGAGGCATCGCACGGCACTGGTTCTTCGTCACCGACCGGCGCGTCGGCCCGGACCTGGCGCTGATGTCCGCCACCCGCATCCCGGCCACCCGCGAGCGCCTCAAGGACGCGCTCAGCGACCGCGGCCTGGTCTACGACACCGCGACCGAGTACCGGCGCGCGGTGGACGAGGCGATGTTCGGGCTCGGCCGGGAGCGCTACGAAGCACTGGTGGGGCTGCTTATCCAGCTGCGCCAGCCGCAGCTGTCGAAGAAGCCGGATGAGAAGCTGCTGTCCAGAGCGCTCAGCGAAGCCCTCCCACCGCTCGATCCGGCGCTGATCACGGAAGTCGCCGAAGCCTTCCGCGGCCTGGACGAGGAACGCGAGGCCCTGCTCGGCCTACAGGAGACGGCGCGGGCGGCAGAACTCTTCCTTCGCCACTACCGCCGCTACGCGCGCACCGCGGCGAAGCGGCAGGCGGCCGTGCTGCGCCTGACGCACAGCAAATACGAGCACCTCGGCCGTGATCTCGGTGAGCAGGACGCCGCTTTCGAGTCGGCGACCGAACGGCTCACGGGCACCAGAGAGCGACTCGGCGAGCTCGCCTCCGAGCGGGAGCGGCTGTCCGCCGCCCACGACGCGCTCAATCGGAGCCCCGAGATGGACGCGGCCCGCAGCCTCGACGAAGCGGGCAAGACCGCGCACACGCTCGCCGAGGTCGCCGCAGACCGCGCGTCGGCGCGCGATCGTGCGCGCGTTCAGGCCGAGAACTGGCACCGCAGACTCGCGGCCGCGCACATCCGCCGCGAGCGTGACATCGCGGCTCTCGAGGACGCCGACGCGCGGGCACAGCAGGCCGCCGCGCGCTCAGGCATCGACCACGGTGCGGTCTGGAGCGAAGCCGACCAGGAAGCCGCACCCCACCCGCAGGCCCGAAGCGCCGCAGAACGCGCCGTCGCACGCCGCACCCAGGCCATCGTCGGCCTGGAATCCCTGCTCGACGGGGCCGATCGGGCGCACGAGCGTGCCAGGGCGGCCCGGGCAGAGGCCTCACGCGCGGCCGAGGATCGCATCGCCGGCCAGGAACGGACTGCCGCCGCGGAAGCCGTCATCACCGATGTCGGCGCGGCCCTGGTCGAGGAATACCGCGCGTGGCTCGACGCCCACCCGGCAACACGCAGGCTCGAGCCGGAGGAGCTGCTCGCTCAACTGGGCACGTGGGCCGAGACCCTTGGCGGCGCCAACCCGGCGGCAGCGGCAGCCCACGAGGCTTATCAGCGGGCTGCGGCCGAACTGAGCCGACAGGAGAGCGGCCTCGAGCGGAAGTGCGCGGAGACCCGCGAACAACTCGCCGCGATCGCGACCGACATCGCGCGGCTCGAATCAGGCGGCCACCAGGCCCCGGTACCGGCCCACACCCGCGACATGCAAGCCCGAGCCGACCGGCCGGGGACGGCATTCTGGCGGGCGGTGGACTTCGCCGACGACGTGAACGCGGCCGACCGTGCCGGCCTGGAAGCCGCACTCGAAGCCGCGGGCATCCTCGACGCATGGGTCAGCCCCGACGGCACGCTGCATCATTCCGGAACCGGCGACGCCCTCGTGACCGCTACTGCCTTCCCCGCGCCGAACGGGGGACTGGCCAGGCTGCTGCGCCCGGCCGTCGACCGCGACGACCTCGCGGCCGCGGCGCTGACCGACGAAGCGGTGGCGTCCGTGCTCGCCTGTATCGGCGTCGACGAGTCGGATCACCCCACCTGGGTCGGGGTTCAGGGACACTACGGTCTCGGGGTGCTGCGCGGCCGGTGGAGCAAAGAAGCAGCCTGCTACATCGGCGAAGGCGCACGCGAAGCCGCACGGCGCGCCAGGCTGGCCGAACTCGGCGCACGCCGCTTCGACATTCAAAGCGAGCTCGACAACCTCGCTCGCGACCTGGAGGAAGTACGTGCGCTTATCGGAGCTCTCACCGAGCACCAGCGCCTCCAGCCCTCCGACCTGGCGCTGCGCGACGCGCAGTCGCGCCTGGCCGTGCAGAACGAACTGCTGCGTACCCTGATCGAGCGCGCCGAGGAGACGCAGCACACGGCGACCGAACGGCAGCGCGCTGCCGAGGCTGCTGAAATCGAGGCAGGTGACTACGCTCAGGACACCGGGTTGCCGGTAGAGCGTCCCGCGCTCGCCGACGTCCGGGAAGCGGTGCACGACTACCGTGCCGCGCTCGCGGCGTTCTGGCCGGCCGCGACGGCCGCCGCCGAGGCGGCCGGAGAACTCCACGACGCACAGGCGGAGGCCCAGGCCGCAGCGGAAGTCCTCGCTGCGGACACGGACGAGGCGGAGCGCGCCGCACGCGAGGCGACGGCAGCCGACGAGCGCCGCCGCGTCCTCCAGGAGACCATCGGCGCAGGCGTGGAAGAACTCTTTCGCCGCCTGCGCGAGGTCGAGACCGCACGAGTGGAAAGAGACGCAGCGGAGAACCAGGCTCGCGACGAGCACGACCGAGCCATGGGCGAGCGCGAACGCGCGGACGGGCGCCGCGAGCTGCTGCGCGAGCAGATCGGGGCCGCAGTCGAAGAACGGGACGCGGCGGTGCACGCTCTGCGCGATTTCACCCGCAGCGGACTGCTCGCCACCGCCTTGCCCGGCCTCGAGCACCCCGCCACGGAGGCGGAGTGGTCGCCCACCCCCGCGGTCGCCCTGGCCCGTTCCATCAACCAGGAACTCGACGAGACCGACGAGGGCGACCGGGCCTGGGAACTGATCCAGCAGCGCGTCGCCCATGAAATCAAAGACCTGACGGACGCTCTCGGACGCCACGGACACAGCGTCGGGATGACCCCGCACGCCGGGCTCATGCACGTCGACGTGGTCTACCAAGGCCGCTCTCAGGACGTGCCCGCGCTCGCGGCCTCCCTCGCCGAGGACGTCGAGCAACGAGGCCGACTGCTCTCGGCCAGGGAACGCGAACTGCTTGAGAACCACCTCGTCGGCGAAGTGGCCGGGGCGCTGCAGGAGCTGATCGCGGCGGCCGAGGAGCAGGTGCTCGAGATGAACAGGGATCTCGAGCAGCGCCCGACCTCCACCGGGATGCTTCTGCGGTTCCAGTGGAACCCCGCCAAGACCGCGCCCGAAGGGCTCGAAGCTGTGCGCGGCAGGCTGTTGCGCAAGTCCGCCGACGTCTGGAGCCCGGCCGACCGCGCCCTGGTCGGGCAGTTCCTCCAGACGCGCATCGCCGCCGACCGCGAGGAGCACCCGGGAGATTCGTGGGCGGACCAACTCGCCCGAGCCCTGGACTACCGGGCCTGGCACGAATTCGCCATCCAGCGCCGCCAGGACGGCCAGTGGCGTCCGGCGACCGGCCCCGCCTCCGGCGGCGAGAGGGTCCTGGCGGCATCGATTCCGCTCTTCGCTGCCGCCTCATCGCACTACTCCTCCGGGCGCGCCAGCGCGCCGCGCCTGATCGCGCTGGACGAGGCTTTCGCGGGAGTCGACGACGACTCGCGCGCCAAGTGCCTGGGGCTGCTCGCTTCCTTCGATCTCGACGTCGTGATGACCAGCGAGCGCGAGTGGGCCTGCTACCCGACCGTGCCCGGCATCGCCATCGCGCAACTCTCCCGCCGCGAAGGCATCGATGCCGTTCTGGTGACGCCCTGGATCTGGGACGGGCGTGAACGCCGCCGCGCGCCACGCGGTATCGCGTTCGCCGCCGCAGCCGCGTCGCAACCGGATGCACAGGACGCTGATGCGCCGGACGGCGTGCAAGAGGCCCTCACCGCGTGAATGCCCACGACACGGATTTCGAACGTCTCACCCGGGTGCTCGGCACCCCGGAGACCGCGTGGCTCATCGAGCGTGTCCGCAGGCGTGCGGCCGAAGGACGCCCGCTGACCGGTAATCTCACGCTTACCTCCGCCACGCCCGCGCAGCGCCGCGCCATCGACACACTGCTGGGAAGGCCTCCCAGCCGAGGCGCCTCACTCAGCGTGCGGATGGAGGAACTCGATACCCTCCTGCGCACCGCGGGCATCCACCCCGGCGGCCTGCGTGGTGCCGTGGAAGAGCTCACCGGCCCCATCCCGGACAACAAGGCGAAGGCACTCGCCGACGCACATGCGTGGCAGTATGCATACGAGCCGTTGGATGCGGTTGCCGTCGACAACGCATATCTCGAGGCGTGGTGGACCCGTCCGTCGGCGCGTGGCACGCTCAAGCGGCTGGCCGGCGGCGACTCGGGTACCGCGCGAAGCCTCGCCGCGCAGGCCGCAGCCGTGCTCACCGGCCTCCCGTCCGACGGCATCTCCCTACCCGTCCTCGCGGCCCGCGTCACCGGAGACGCCCACGCCCTGGACCACGACCAGCCGGTGGGCAGACTCGTCCTCGCGGCCACCGAACAATGGGCCGGCTCGATCTCGCCCGACCCCGAAGCCCTGCTCGCCCTTCCCAAATCCGAACAGCGCCGCGCGCACTGGGCGGAACTCGGTGTCAGCCTCGACGAACTCTCCTCGCGTGTCCTCGCCTTCGGCCTGCCCGGCAATCCGTCCGGCGCCGGAAGCCTCGGCCCAATCCTCGCAGTCGCCAGAGAACACGGCGAGCCCCTCGCTCTCACGCTGCGCCAGGTCCGCCAAGGCGCCGCAATCACGCTGACCGACGCGTTCGGCGTCGGCCCCGGCGAGGTGTTCATCTGCGAGAATCCCGCCGTCCTCGAGGCCGCAGCGCGGCGGGTGGGGCCGGACTGCCCGCCGCTGATCTGCGTCGAAGGCCAGCTCTCCGTCGCCGCCCGAGCCCTGCTGCGCGCCCTCCGCGCGCGTGGCGCGACGTTCCGCTACCACGGAGATTTCGACTGGGGAGGCCTGCGCATCGGCCGCTCCGTATTCGCCCTCACCGGCGCCACACCCTGGCGCTTCTCGTACGACGACTACCTCAAGGCGATCGAAGCTGGACACGGCAGCCGGCTGGACACCGGCGCCCCGTGTGACGCCTCATGGGACCCGCGATTACGCGAGGCGATCTCCACCCACGCGGTACGCGTCGAGGAAGAGCACATCATCGAAGACCTGCTCTCAGACCTCGACGGTTACATGCGGCAGATGTCCCGCCTCTCTGAATCTGCTCGATGACCACCGCCCTGACCTGCGTCGAGCAGATGCGGGTGGCGGGCGGCTCAGGGGCTGATGTCGCTGGCCTGGGTAAATGCCCAGCGCACGTTCTCTCGTCCCCGCTTGCGGATCAATCCACGGTGTCTGCGGCTGGCGCCGAGGATCTCGGGGTGCAGGCTCACATCGAAGGCCGGGCCGACGTCGTCGGCGCGCCCGAGCCAGCGGCGGTGGGTGAGGCAGAGGACCTGCTCGTGAGGCGTGGAACACTCCACCGATTCAGCGCCCTGTGCTCTGGGCTCGGCATCACCTTCGGTGACGATTGAGGTTCTGCCCTCGAGGACGAGGAGGCCAGCGTGGGCATAGCCATCGCCTACACCGACCTTCAACGATTCCGAGACCGCTGTTCCATGACGGCGGTCAGTTTCGGAACCGGCGACCCGGACTACGACGCCGAGGCGCTGCTACCAGCTGACCGCTGGACGGCTCTTCCCCACGAGGTGGCGGCCGAAATGCATGCCCACGCGGACGTAGAGGCGAGCAGGATCGTCGAACTGGTCCGCATGCCGGAGATCGCGGCGCTCGATGCAATCCACCGATTCGACCCGTTCGGCGGCCAGTAACCCGTTCAGTTCTTGGGGTACACCGAGTGCGCTGGGAACCAGCGGACAACGACAACAGATCACCGAACGATGCGACGACTCGGCATCCACCTCGACAACTTCGACCGCATGCCGCTTGAGCGCCGCCACGAGAGCCGCCGCCGCATAAGCCTCAACCTGGGGCCCGGCCTCCGATACTTCCTGCTCGCGACGCAGGACGTCCAGGAGTTGGCGCACCGCACACCCCTCATCGAACGTGAGCCGCACACGGACCAGGTGCGCCGCTACGTCGTCGGCGGTGGACAGCTCGCCTGCATCAGGATCCGGCTGGAGCCGGGCGAAGGGTACATCGCGCCGACGGAGCTGATCCCCCACGACGGCTCCACCTGGGGACTCGAGCCGCCCTCCAGATCGCTTTCTGGCTCGGCGAGTGGCCCTGCGGAGCGCTACCCCCGGCGTTGTGATCACACAGGATGTAGCCGCCGAGCTTGCCCGAGGGCTCCGCTGAAACGAGTGCGATCCGTCCGGCCGCCAGTGTGGCGAGGCGGCTTCACGTGCGACTTTGCCTATGATCGGCCGGCATGGCGTCGATGATCTCCATGATCCTCCAGGTTCTGGCTTTCGGAGTCTTCCTGGCAGGAACCGCCTCGCTGGCGCTGATCGACGCGCAGACGAAGCTTCTGCCGAACTGCATCCTGTATCCGGTCGCCGCCACCAGCTTCGGCCTCCTCACCGTTGCGGCGGCAACCGGAGGGGAATGGGCTCGGCTCGGTATCGCGCTCGGTGCGGCAGCGGTACTGGTGCTCGCATTCGGCGTACTACACAACCTTACGAGCCTGGGGCACGGCGATGTCCGGCTCGTCGGACTACTCGGGTTGGTGCTTGGCTGGATCGGGCCCGGGATCGTCGTCACCGGGCTGCTGTTCGGCGTGCTCACCGCAGCACTGGCCGCGACATATCTGCTGCTGACGAGACGGATGGGCCGCGGGGAGATGCTCGCCTACGGGCCATTCCTGATCGGTGGCGCGTGGCTGGCTCTGCTATGGCAGGCCATTTAGTCAGGGCTCAATCACGGTTCTTGACCTCGGTGGTCAGCTTGACCGCTCTCGCGACGGGCCGGCCAGCGCTCTTCCGTGTGAAGGCGGACCCGGACTCTCTGCTGGTGCGTCCCAGTATCGTCCGCTGTGGTCTGCCATTGATCGACTGCCGGCTGTTGTCGTCTGCTGTCGGCTGTTGCCGGGGCTTTCGCTGACTTCTCGCTGACTGAACAGGTCCGTCGCCAGGCACCGATGCGTCCCAACGCCCCAGGGATGCGAAATGCGGGTGTAGCCGCCGACCGTCCCTCGACGTATGCCCACTGATATGCGTCAGCGGGGGTTGCGGCTGATCCCGTTCGCGGTAGGCACGGTGGTTGTGGTGGGTGCCTTCGTGAACGACGTCCTCGCGCACGGACTCACCCTGGGTCTGTCGGCGCCCGCCTTCACACTCGTGTTAGTCGGCGGCTACGTCGTGCTCTGGCGCCGAGGTCATTTGCGGCGGCGGCTGGTCTTGCTGCCCGCGCTGTGGGTTGCCGGGAGTGCAGCGTTTTTCTCCTTCTCGCTCGAATCGCGCGGTTTAACCGCGCTGAGCGACCTCGTCGGCGCGACGGTCGTCTCCGCGCTCCTCACTGCCCTCGTACCGTGGGCGGCCGCCTCGGGCGAGCGGCGCAGGCATCGCCGCGCTGCCGCATCCAATACGTCTACCACCTCCAACGCAGACCGCTGAGCGCCAGCGCCCTCACCGCGTGGGCTGGTTCGGTAAACGACGAGGGCTGGCCAGCCGTCCGCGAGCGTTGTCAGCTTGGGAAGCTGAGTATCCACACCCACGCTGACCTGCGCGCTGGTCACTGCCTTGCCGTGGAGTCGATCTCCCGTGAGTTCCCGTGGTTCGCCCCTCGGCTTCCTCCCGACGGGCACGCATCGGGCACGGTGCGCGCTTACCTGCAAGCTGCTTCATCCTTGGTGGGTCGGCGCCCCGGCCGAGAGGGCTGTCATGACTGAGGGAGGCGCCCAGATGAACGCGTCTGCGGTCCTCATCCGAAGCGGCTCGGTCTGCCAGTACTCTGTAATATCGGTCCAGTGGTCGAGAGCGGCTTGGCGAACGCTGTGCGGTCTGCCACGGTCGTAGCAAAGGTCAAAGCGATATACCCGACGTTCACCCGTGATGACCTCCCCGAATTCCCTGTCGGGCCCGTCGGGGAAGAGGTCGACCACTACTGTATTCGCCGGATCGAGCCCTTGGCCGTCGAGCAGCTCGCGCCATCGCCGCCACAGATCGAAGGAACTCGTCCGGAGCAGACCTGTGTATGCGACATGCACCGCCTGGGTCATGAAGCAGATAGTCGACCAATCGCCGATCGCGCGCCGGCCCCGCCGGCCACGACCCGGCGACCCCCTCGATGCGTACTCGGCGCAACTATGCGGCAAACAGGGGCATATTTTCATGAACTGGGTCGGGATTCGTCACTGAGGCGCGCTGACCGTGGGGCCTGTTGCTGTACTCCGCTGCGGTACGGCCGCCCGGCTCCCGAACTGCGCTGAGCTGTCGTACCTCGTGTCTACACTCGCGGATGTGACTGATTGGACGGGTGTTCGAGAGCGTGTCTTGGCCTTACGCGAATCGGAGAAGAACCGCGTGTTCGGTGCCATAGGCCACGGCTTCGAACTGGAGGACTCGCTGAGTTCTGATGGGCTGGCCGAGCTGGAAGCGCAGCTCGGAGTGGGACTGCCTGCCGACTACCGCAGCTTCCTGATGGATGTCGGGGCCGGGGGCGCTGGACCGTCGTACGGCCTATATCCCGTACGACAAATGGCGGGCCGCTGGCACTGGCTCGGAGACGGTGCAGACCTCGCCGATCTCGAGTTGGTGCACGAGCCGTTCCCCGGCCTTCTGGACGCCGAGATGCTCGCGGCCCTGTATGCGGAGCAGCCCGACGAGGAAGAATTCGAGGACATCGAGGTATTCGATGCCGCGCATGAGGCCTGGGAGAAGCGAGCGGGCGAGATCGTGCGGACTCCAAAGCGCACCGCCGGCGCGGTCTGCGTGTGCCATCACGGCTGCGCGTTGCGTACCTGGTTGATCGTGACCGGGCCTGAGCGGGGGACCATGTGGTTCGACACTCGGGCTGACGACGGGGACCTGACTCCAGAGCTGATTGACGGTGAGCCCGCGACGTTCGGGCGCTGGTATCTAGCCTGGTTGAGCGAGGCGGAGGCGGCGGTTCCGCGTGCTCGATGAACGGATGCAGACTGCGAACAGCGGCATCGACAAACATGGGTGCCCCTTTGACCCCCAGCTACGTCTACCTTCGCGCTGACCTGCCTTGCGGGGAGCGCCGGTCGCATCCGGCATTTCTGGTGGCCTGCGGTAATTCGCAGCCGTCTGCCGCAGTTGGTGTCAGCGATTGGTGTCGGGTCGCTCTCCGCGCGACCAGACTTCCGCCTGCGGGGTGCGTGCCGTATTTTCCATGCATGGATGACATCACATTTAGAGTCAGACAGCGGAAGGGCCTGCTGATTGGGGCTGCGGCCTGTGCGGTATTCGGCATCGGTGCGATCGTGACCGTAGCCACCGGTGCCCGGTACTCCGGCTATGGCCTGGTGATCGTCTGGGGATTCTCGTGCCTGCTCGTCTCCCCGTTCTTCGGCCTACTAGCCTTCGGCCACACGACGCTCGCGGCGGATCGGCTGTCGAGTAGGACACTCGTCCGCAGCCGCTCATGCCGATGGGACGAGATCGACCGGATTGATACGCGGGTTGTTCAAGGACGTGGTACATCGGTCGCGCAGATTATCGCAATACGCGCTGCTGGGAGGCCGATCAAGCTCAGCGTGCCCAATGGCAACGATCCAGACTTCGCAGCCAGCTGAGCCTGATCGAGGAGTACTTGCAGCAGCACGCGTCGCGCGAGCTCAGCTGAGATCAGTGGCCAGGCGTTGACGCCGGATGGCAACTGGGCGAAGACGTCATCGACCGGCCCACCCGTCAGATCACTCGGATCCCGCGGACAACCGCGCGACGGAGATCTGCCCATACGGCCGAGGATCCCACAGCGAGCTTCTCGGCGCCCCGCGGCGGATCCGACCGATGCGCGTCATTGATCTCGGTCCCCTGCTTATCCGCGAGCCGCCGACGGCAGAGCAACCATGTGCGGCCGGACCGAACACCGGCCTCGGGGGGCGTGGGCAGCGCCGCGGTACAGATCGCCGCAGCCGTCGGTGCCCGGGTCCTGGGCGTGGCCAGTGCGGGCAACCATGACTATGTACGGAGCCTGGGTGCGAGCGAGGTGTTCGATTACCACGCCGCCGACTGGGTCCGGCAGGTGCTCGCCACGGCCCCCCGGCGGCGTCGACCTGTTGATGGACTGCGCCGGCGGGCAGACCCGCGACCAGGCCGTCGGCGCCGTCCGGGACAACGGCCGGGCGAGCTTCATCGTCATTCAGGACGCGTCCCCGGGGTTGGAGCGCGGCATCACGGGCGATTCGTTCGTTGCCCAAGTGGACCGGTCGCGCCTGGAAGCGCTCCATCGGCTGATCGACGCCGGCAGCCTGCGGCCGAACATCGCCGAGGTATTGCCGTTGGACCAGGCCCGCGAGGCGCTTTCGTGGGTGGCGGGCCGACACGCCCGTGGCAAGATCGTGCTTCTGGTCGGGTGACCGCCTCGAGAGGACAGATGTAGGCGGATGACGCTCAGACGACGGCGGGCGGGGTGCTTTCCCGGAGGATGAGTTCGACGGGGTAGCGCTTGCGGTAGCCGAAGGCGGGGCCGCCGTTCAGAAGCATGCGGGTGGCTTCGGCGGCCATCTCCTCGATCGGCAGCCGGATCGTGGAGAGCAGCGGGTTGGCGCAACTGGCGGCGATGCTGTCGTCGAACCCGATGACGGCCACGTCCTCGGGGACGCGGCGGCCGGAGGCGGTGATCGCCTGGACGGCCCCGGCGGCCATCAGGTCGCAGGCGACGAACAGGGCGTCGATCTCGGGGTGGCGGTCGAGGAGCTGCCGTGCGGCGTCGTGACCGCCTTCCCGGGTGAAGCCCCCGTCGGCGCTGAGTTCGAGGAGGCCGAATCCCTCGATGGCACTGCGGTATCCGTCGCGGCGTTGCTCGGCACAGGTGTTGTTCTCGGGTCCGTGGATGGCCGCGATGCGACGACGGCCGAGCCGGTGGAGATGGGTGACGGCCATGAGCGCTCCGGCGATGTTATCCACCTCCAGCGTGGGGACCGCGGATGCGGTGGGAACGAGGGAGATGACGCGGCGGCAGCGCTGGTAGAAGCGCATGGACAGCTCCGGGGTCACGTTCGCCAGCAGGGCGCCGGCGGTGACGTCCTCGGCGAGGGCGTCGACGGCCTCCAGAGCGCGCTCGGCGCTGATGGCGTGGACGCGCAGCTGGGTGTCGGTTCCCTCGAGGGCTGACATCGCGCCGGCCAGGACGCGGCTGTAGTACGGGTGGGCGCCGAGCCATCCGCCGAACGGGCCGAAGCTCGTGGCGATCACCTCGATCGTCCGGGTACGGCCGGTGGCCAGGGCGCGTGCGGCGGCGCTCGGCTGGTATCCGAGTTCGGCCGCGACCGAGCGCACCCGGGTGCGGATCGAGGGGGAGGCCCCCGCCACGTCGTTGATGACACGGGAGACGGTGGCGCGCGAGACCCCCGCGGCGCGGGCCACGTCGTTGATGGTCGGCCTGCCGGGGCGGGCGGGGGTGGCTCGGCTCATGATCCCTCATTCTCCAGGCCGCCGCGCGGCTGCGCATGCGGTGCTTGACACGGTAGGACGAATGAGTACGCCCGTGAAACCCCGGTGGCGGTGAAGGACGGACAACGCGAGGCCGGCGACGGCGAACTCGGCGGTCGGGAAGCTCGCCAACACACCGGACGTGCCGAACCGGTCGAAGGCCAGGAGCATGGGGATGCGCACCAGCAGGATCGTTCCGGCCGAGATCAGGTAGGCCGGCCCGCGTCGCCCCACGGCCTGGAAGGAGGCGGCGACCAGAGGGCCGACCCCGGCGAACAGGTAGGCCGGAGCGAGCAGCCGCAGCGCGGATACCGCCTGCGCACACAGCGCCGGGTCGCTGGTGAACACGGCGACCAGCGGGCGCGCGAAGACGAGCAGCAGCAGCGTGGCCGCGGCGCCGTAGAGGAGCGTCGTGCGCAGTGCCAGGCTGATCGCCCGCTCGACCCGCGCCCCGTGGCCCAGGCCGGCGTTGTATCCGGCGACCGGTTGCAGGCCTTGGGCGATCCCGGTCTGCGGCATGGTCGCGAACGTGCCGATCCTCCCACACAGCGCGTACGCCGCCACGGTCACCGGGCCGCCGAGGGCGACCAGCAGGTTGTTGGCCACGGCCGCCAGCACGCCGGCGCCGATCGAGTTCAGGAACGTCGGTGCGCCCAGAACGAGCAGTTCGCGCAGCGTCGGGCCGTGCGGGCACAGTTCGGCGCCGCCGACCCGGTACGGGCGGGTGCGCTGGATGAAGAAGAACCACACGCTCATGCCCGCGGACACCGCCTGGCCGCCGACCGTGCCGAGCCCGGCGCCGCGTACCCCGAGCCCGCAGCCGTAGATCAGCAGCGGGTCCAGGCTGATCTGGGTGAGCACCGGCATGACCCACAGCAGCGTGGAGAACCGCATCCGCCCCTCGGCGCGCACCAGGCTGGAGAATCCGGTCGCCGTAGGCGCCCCGGCCAACAGGATCTGCCCGTACGCGTGTGCGTCGCCGCGGGTCGCCGCGGTGGCGCCGAGCAGGGTGAGCAGCGGGTTCAGCAGCAGCAGGCCACTGATGCCGGCCAGGGCGGCGCACAGCCAGAAGACGGTGAAGGCGTTTCCGGCCGCGCGCGCCGCCCGGCGGGGATCCGCGCCACCCAGGCTGCGCGAGACCATCGAGCCGCCGGCCACGCCGACCGCCGTCGCGACCGCGCCCAGAGCCAGCAGCGCCGGGGCGAGCAGGTTGACCGCGGCCAGCCCGACCGGGCCGACGGCGCGGGAGACGAACCAGGCGTTGGACAACGCGTAGACGCCGTAGACGCCCACCGACATCGTGGTCTGCGAGCAGGTGCGCCGCAGCAGCCGCCCCACTGGTTCGGTACCCAGCGCGGCGGGCCGCTCACGGCGTACGGTGCCGCCCTGCGCCCGGCCGATTCGCCGCTCCAACCGACCCTCTCCCTCGCCGCCGCCCACGTCAGCGATGGTGGCCGAACCCGGCCATCACGCGGTCGAGCCGGCCACGGGCAAAGTTGTACTCGGCCGGGTCGGTGTGGCCCCGGTACACCGTCTCGATGACCATGATGAGCGTCAGGTGCAGGTCGTAGAGTCGTCGGCGGGACTGCTCGGCAGCGGTGAACTCGCGCGCGTCGAGACCGTAGCCGCGTGCGAAGCCGTCGGCCAGCGCCTGGGCACCGAGCTGCGCGGCCGCGAACCCGGCCTCCATCAGCGGGTCGCCGTAGAAGACGCGTTCGTGGTCGATGATGCTCACGATCGCCCCGTCGCGTACCAGTACGTTGCTGTGCCACAGATCCCACTCGACCAGCCGCGGCACGGTCACCTCGTCCAGGCACTCGGCGTGCTGGACCGACAGGCCGCGGATCAGTTCGTAGTCCCAGCCGAGCTCCACCCCGCGCCGCAGACCGTCGTCGAGCACATCGGAAACCATGCCGGTGAACACCTCCCGCCACCCGGCACCCGGCTTCGCGGAATCCGGCTCCGTGGCGCCGGGGACCCCGAAGCGGTCCCCGGTGATCTCGTTGATCTGCCGGGTCGCCGCCCCCAATTCCGTGGCGTAGCGGTCGCACTCGCCGTCCGACAACTCGTCCCAGACCACGCCGAGATTCGCGGCGTCGACGTACTCCATGAAGAAGTACTCCGCATCGCACAGCTCCCGGCTCGTGTCATACGACAGTACGGTCGGCACCGGCACGTCCGTCCGTCTGCCGATCAGCTCCAGCGCCGCGACCTCCCTGGCCAGCATGCCCCGCTCATAGGTCATCACCTCGATCCCGGCGGGCGGTGCGATCTTCAACGCGACCCGCCGACCGTCGCGTAGCCGAATCGCGTAGACGACGTTGAACCAGCCATGCCCCAGCTCCTCGGCCCACCCCGCACCCTCGGGCACCTGGTCCGAACCGAACGCGCGCGCCACGATGGCCCGCAGCGCCGACGCCGGCTGGCGATTCTTCGTGATGCTCTCCACTCCACGGCCCCTCTCTCGGCGGCTACACAACCGCGCACGGCTGGACGCTAGAGGCGAGAGCGGTTTCAGGTGAAGACGCGGCCGCGAGAATCATCAGCGCAGCCGGCCGGTACTCGCCGGTCAGGCCTCGGACACGGCGCCGGCGAAAGTGCGGGTGTAGAGGGAGAGTTCGGCCCCGAGCAAGGCCGCGATCGTCTCGGCCCGCCGGAAGCCGTGGCCCTCGCCCTCGCCCTCGAAGGTGATGTATTCGCAGGTGACCGCAGAGGCCTTCTGGATGGCCTCGACGGGGGTACGGGCTTGGGCGGGCGGACAGAGGGTGTCGGCAAGTCCCTGGAACAGAGCGAACGGGGCTCGGAAGGCTTCGGGGTGATTGACCGGCGAGCGGTCGTGGTAGATCCGCCGGGCCGCCGGCCACGGACCGACCAGACTGTCCAGGTACTGAGATTCGAAGTCATGGGTGCCGCCGATACGCCCCGTCCGCTCCGACGGCCAACTCGGCGGAGACACGGCCGAGGTCGATCCCAGTGACCAGTTGGCCGAGGCGAGGAATCATCCCGCCCCCGGTCCGCGCGTCGACCTCGAGGACTCTCGGTCCCGAGGACGTCAGCCGCAGCTCGGTGTGCGTCATGGCCCGCGTCAGGCCCAGGGCTTCGTGCGCGCCCTGCAGGACGGCCGGCAGCGCGCCGCCGGACAACAGCTCGTCGTCCGCCTGCACGATGTGGCCGACCTCCTCGAAACCGGGGACGAAGCCCAACTGCTTGTGCGCGAGGACCAACGGGGTCACCCGACCGTCGATGCACACCGAGTCGCCGCTGACCTCTGGGCCGTCGAGGTACTCCTCGACCAGTACGGACCGTTCGGGCACCCGCGCACCGGCGAAGCGGTCGGCCGCCGCCGCTGGTAGGCCTCTGCGAGCTCCCGCTCGTCGCGGGCGAGCGCGACCCCGAAGCTCGAGCCGAGTACACGGGGGTTGACCACCACCGGATAGCCCACCCGCGCCGCGGCCGCCGCGACCCGCGTCTCCCAGCACGAGAGCACGCCGTCGAAGGCTCGGGCTAGTTCCGGTGCGACGATCATCATGCTCGCGGAACATGGCCGGAGCGTAGGGTCCCCACGGCAAGAGCTCCGAGGAATGCGCAAGATCGGTGCGAGTTCGTCAGCGCAAAGTACGTGAGACAGCGCCCATCGTCGCACGGTCGACCTCGTCAGTGGCGCAAAGAATCTTGGAACCTACAATTCGCGCCATGGATTCGGGAAACCAGATGACGCGCGCCGACGACATCGCCTCGGACATCCTTACGGCGAAATCTCGCCTCCTCTCCGAGGCCAGCGTCCCACCCGGAACGTAGAGCCGACAGCCAGCCACACATCGGCTGGCCGGTCTTATCAGCTTGGGAAGCTGAGTATCCACACCAGCGCTGACCTGTGTGGTGGTCAGGGGCTCGGCGCTGAGCCGATCTCCCGTGAGTCCCCGTGATTCACCGTTCGGCTACCTCCCGACGGGCACGCTCGGGCACGGCGGCGCCGCAGTCACCACGCAGGAATCTGGAAGTTCCGAAGGTAGTCGTAAGCGCCAACGGCAAAAATCACAAGCGTAGCGAGTAACGCGCCCAGCCCTGCTGTACGGGCCCGATGGCCCGGCGACGGTTCGCTGCCGGCCGCCCAAGCGCCGAGCACAACACCGCCGATCAGTACGAACACCATCAACGAGACGTGCTGCGCCCACAATACGTTCTGCCGGTGATTCGCAGCCGCCATCGAGACCGGGTCACTGTCATTGCTGGCGGGCTTCGAGATGCCGACCGCCGACAGCTCCAGCAGCCAACCGCCCAACGCGACCGTCCACAGTGCCCATGACAACGTACGGCCAACTGCGCGACCCAGCCGACTGCCAGCGCCTGAAGGGCCAGCCTGGCCATGCCCATGCACGCTCACTCCGCACTCCCGTTTCCCCACGGGTTCAATGCCAATATATTGGCTCAGTTTTGGGTCTTCGGGAACAGCGCGGAGCAACCTCCTCGATGCGAACTCGGTGCAACCACGGTTCGAACCGGGGCATACCCGAGCGGGCTACCTCAGCTGGCGTCGGCTTGATTCGCTGATCGTAGGGACTGTTGCTGTACTCCGCTGCGGTACCGAAGGTTGCATGCCGAGGATGTCCCGACTCTCGTAGAACTTCGCAGGTGGCGGTCCCCCACCTGAAGCCTGCCAGTTGGTAGGTATCGGGTGAATCTGCCAAGAATCATCCGAGATGAGGGACCACCGTGAAGAAGAACGT
>NZ_JAGSOG010000204.1 GCF_018139695.1 Actinospica durhamensis
GCGCTGAGGGTGGGGTTGTAGCGGGCGGTGAGCCGGACCGAGCGCAGCCGGGCGCCGAACAGGCTGGTCGCGGCCCGGTCGAGCTTGTCGACCTCCTGCGCCTCCTGGCCGAAGCCCTTGACCACGCGCACCCCGGTGACGGCGGACTCGACCACGCCGGCCAGCGCGCCGGTCTTCTGCTGGGCGTCCCAGGTGGCCGGGAAGAGTTTGCGCCGGGCGAAGGTGTTGACGCCGAGCAGGGCCGGGGCGACGGCGAGGCCGACCAGGGTGAGCTCGGGCGAGAGGAAGAGCATCGCGACCAGCGAGCTGAAGAACATCAGGATGGTGCCGGCCATCATCGGCCCCATGCCGATGAGCTGGCTGACCATGTTGATGTCGGAGGAGGAGCGCGAGACGATCTGGCCGGTCTCCAGGCTGTCCTGGCCGCGGCCGTCGAGTCGGCTGAGCGAGTCGAACACGTCCCGGCGCAGGTCGTTCTGCACCTCGATGCCGATGCTGCCGCCGAGGAAGCGGCGGGTGCGCGAGACGACGAAGTTGAGCAGGGCTATGCCGATCAGCGCGCAGGCCCAGGGCAGCACGGGCTGGCTGCCGCGCAGGATCACGCCGTCGATGATGGTGCGCTGCACCAGCGGCACCACGACGCCGATCCCGGCGATGGCTATGGAACAGCCCGACGCGACCAGGACGATGCGCTTGTAGCGCAGGATGTAGCCGAACAGCCGGGCGAGCCAGCCGTCGCCCCCGTCGCCGGTGCGGTCCTTGCCCTTGCGGCCGCCGCCCTTGCCCCTGCCCTTGTTTCCGTCCGCCGCGCCGCCCGCCGCGTCCTCGGCGCCGACTGCGCCACCCGCATTTTCGGGGGCATCCGCGCCTTCGTTTGTGACGAGCTTGGTACCGTCCGTCAGGCCCAGGTCCGCACCGGTCGGCTCGGCGGTCGGATGCGGCACGCCCCGACCTGCGCGTTCGCCGCCGCGCTCACTTCCGTTCACGTCTGCGCTCTTCGCCACGCTGCTCCCCTTCAGGTTCGTTTCAGCGACCCCAGCATAAGTGAGCCTACCTCACCAACACCAGCCATGAGGCCTCCCGGCTAGAATCGGTGCTCAGCTTGACGGCATCAGGGTCAGCCGAAGATGGGACGTCGTGCACACCGAAGCCTGCTCCGCAGTCGACGAGATCCACCTGCTCTCCGAGCGCCCCGAGGAACCCAACCTGCACTATGTCGAGGCGGCACTGGCCGGAAAGCTGGAGCTGCCGAGGCTGCGCGCGGCCGTGGCCGCGGTGCTCGAGGCCGAGCCCGCCGCCCGCTCGCGAATCGCCACCACCTCCCCGTTGCGCCTGTGGACCCAGTGGGCCGTACCCGACGCAGCCGAGACGGACCCCGTAGTGGAACGTACCGTCGCCGGGCGCGGAGAACTCGCGGACGCGCGAGAGGAGATTTTCGCCGCCACACTGCCCATGCGCACGGGTCCGTTGTTCCGGCTGCACGTGCTCACCCAGGGCCGTATCACGAATCTGATACTTGTCGCGCATCATGCCAGGTTCGACGGGTACGCGGCCCTGGGCCTGATGCAGGCCATCGCCTCGGCCTACTCCGGCGGCCCGCCGCACGCCCCGGCCACCGTCGGGCGCGAGGACGCCAAGGGCGCGGCCCGTCCGCCGCGGTATCAGGGGCCGCCGATGCGGATCGAGCCGGGGCGCACGGCGCAGGACCGGGACGCGCCCACCTCCGGCTACCGGTTCCGCCATGTGGCCATGGACCTGCGCGACCTGACCAACGCCGCCTCCTACTACGCCGAGGCCACGGTGGAGGACGCGCTGCTGGCGGAAATCGCGCGGGCCGTCTACGAGTGGAACGCCTCGCTCGGCAAGGCCTGGGGCCAGGTGCGGGTCACGGTGCCGAGCGACCGCCGGGCCAGCGAGGAGAAGTATCTGGCCCTGGGCAACCGGACCGGCTACGGCACCGTCGTGCTCGACCTGGCCGAGGTGGCCGGCAACCCGCTCGCCTCGGTGGCCGCGCAGACCAAGCACCTGCGCCGGGAGGCGGCCGAGGCCGATCCGCTGGCCCGGGCGTTCGCCGAACCGTGGGCCCCGTTCGGGGTGCGCAGGGCCCTGAAACGCCCGGCCGACCGGCGCACCGCCTCCCGGGTGGACACCACCATGCTGGCCCACCTCGGTACTGCCTCAACACTCTGGTTCGGCGCCGTGCGCACCGGCGCGCTCTGGTACGCCCCGCCCGCCCCCCTGCCGATGGGTCTGGCCGTGGGCGCGGTGCGCTACGGCAACCGGATGCACCTGACCCTGCGCTACCGCCGCTCGCTGTTCACCACGCCGCCGTTCTGGGGCCGGGGCTGAGCACCCGAGGGCCGGTCACAGCCGCCGGTCGTTGGCCCAGCGGGAGAGCTCGTAGCGGTTGGACAGCTGCAGCTTGCGCAGCACCGAGGACACGTGCGTCTCCACCGTCTTGATGGAGATGACCAGCTCGCGGGCGATCTCCTTGTAGGCGTAGCCGCGCGCGATCAGGCGCAGCACCTCGCGCTCGCGGGCGGTGAGCCGGTCGAGCTCTTCGTCCACTGATTCGGGGGCGGGCGCGGCGCCGGCGGAGAACGCGTCGAGCACGAAGCCGGCCAGCTTCGGGGAGAACACCGCGTCGCCGTCGGCCACCCGGCGCACCGCGTCGACCAGGTCCGCGCCGGAGATCGACTTGGTGACGTAGCCGCGGGCGCCGGCCCGGATCACGCCGATGACGTCCTCGGCCGTGTCGGAGACGGACAGGGCAAGGAACCGGGTGTCGGGCGCGAGGGCGGTGTTGCCGGTGCGGGCCAGGCAGCGTCGCAGCACCTCGATACCGCCGCCGCCGGGCAGGTGCACGTCGAGCAGCACGACCTCGGGGCGCAGCTGGGCGATGACGGACACCGCGCTCGGCGCGTCCGCCGCCTCGCCGACGACCTGCACCGTGCCGTTGCCCGCCTGGTCGAGTTCGGCGCGCACGCCGGTGCGGAAGAGCTTGTGGTCGTCCACCAGGACCAGGCGGATGGGGCGGGCGGCGGGCGCCACCGCGGCAGCCGCCGCCCCCGCGGCGTCAGTGGTACTCGGGTGCACCGGATCCGCCGAGCTCACCGCGTTGTCCATCGTGCTCTTCTCCCTGCTCGTATTCCGCTGACTCGCCACGCTGGCGCACGACCGCGGCGCCGCCGGCCGGGGCGCGGCGCGCGCTCAGCCGCACCTCGGTGCCCTCGCCCGGCACGCTGCGGATCTCCGCCTTCCCGCCGTGGCGGCGCATCCGGCCGAGGATGGACTCGCGCACGCCCATGCGGTCCGAGGCCACCGCGTCGAGGTCGAAGCCGGGGCCGCGGTCCTTGACGAACACCTCGACCCGGTCCTCGGCGATCTCCGCGTAGACCGAGATCGGCGTCTGCGCCGCGTATTTCGCCGCATTGACCATAGCCTCCCGCGCCGCCGCCACGCACGCCTCCAGGTGCGCGTCCACCGGCCCGTCCCCGACCGTGACCACGTCGAGGCGCACGCCGTGGCGGTCCTCGACCTCGGCGGCCGCGGCGCGCAGGGCCTCGGCGAAGCTCTCCGCCGCGGTCTTGCGCTGGCCGTAGAGCCACTCGCGCAGCTCGCGCTCCTGGGCCCGGGCGAGCCGGGCGACCTGTCCCGGATCGTCGTGGTGGCGCTGGATCAGGGTCAGCGTGTGCAGCACCGAGTCGTGCATCATCGCGGCCACCTCGGCCCGTTCCTGCGAGCGGGCCCGCTCGGTCCGCTCCTGCGCCAGGTCTCGCAGCACCCTGAGGAAGAAGGGCAGCCCGATCAGCCCCGCGCCGACCAGCAGCGCGAGCGCCGCCAGCAGCGTGCGGCCCGCCTCGGTCCAGCTCGTGTGGGTCTTGGTCAGGGCCAGCAGGCCGCCGAGCGCCACCGCCGCGCCCAGGCCCGTGCGGGCCAGATGGCTGCCGCGGGAGGACCACGGCGAGTCCGACTCGGCCCCGGCGCGCTGGGCGTCGTCCGCCTGCCGCCAGAGCACGGCCAGGCCGAGGCCCACCGCGATCAGCGGCAGGACCGTGTGCCAGTCCCGCGGAATCATCTTGGGCGAGAGGCCGAACAGCAGCAGCAGGCCGAGCGCCGCCAGAGCGATCAGTACCCTGCGTATGCCCGGGCGCGGCGCGGCGCGCTCCTCCGGAGGCACCTCGCGCAGCGGCACCAGCAGCCAGAACAGCCCGTACGCGAACGCGCCGAGCCCGCCGACCCAGCTGTACTCGAGGAACAGCAGGCGCAGCAGCCACACGTCCGCGCCCAGGTGCAGCGCGAGGCCGCGGGCGATCCCGCCGGCCAGGCGGCCGCGGGCCGAGCGGCTCAGGCGGGGGGTGTCCTCGGGCAGGGGCGGCATCACCGTCCCATGGTCACACGCCGCGGGCCCGGCCGGCATCGGGGCCCGACCCCGAGATCTACCCTGAGATCCGGCCCGGGCGGGATCAGGGTCGAATCCGGGCGGTGCCCGATGGTGGCCGGGGCAGGTCGGCTGGGAGGGTGGGCACCATGAGCGATCCAAGGACGAACGGCGGCCCGGACCCGCGCCTCCCGCTGCGCCGGGACCAGCGGTCCAAGGCCGTGGCGGGGGTATGCGGCGGACTCGGCCGGCATCTGGACATCGACCCGGTGGTCTTCCGCATTCTGTTCGTGGTCTTCTCCTTCGTCGGCGGCCTCGGGCTGCTGGCGTACGCGGCGGCGTGGCTGTTCGTGCCGCAGGAGGGGGCGGAGCAGTCGGAGGCGCACCAAATGCTGACGGGCAACAGCCCGTGGATGGCCGCGCTGATGGCGATCGGGCTGTGCCTGGGCGCGATCGCCGCGGTCGACGCGCTGAGCAACGGCCTGAGCGGGCTGTGGCCGATGTGGCTGATCGCGGCCGCGGTCTTCGGGCTGCTGGTGTGGCGCGGGGACATCAAGCTCGGCCGCTCCATCACGATCGATCTGCCGCTGCGGCCGGCGACGTGGTGGCAGCAGCCGGTGCGCGAGGGTGAAGCGGAGGCCGGGACGGAGACCGGAGCGGCGGGTGGTGCGCCGGATTTTTCCCAGGGCCCTGACGGGGAGGGAGGGGTGACGGGCGGCTCAGAGCCGCAGGACGCGGTGCCGGGCCACGCGCCGCAGCGGGAGTCCGCCGCCGCGCCGTCGCCGACGGTCGCCCCGGGGCCGGGGCCGGGGCCGGACTGGGGCTACGACCTGGGCCGCGCCGCGGTGGCCGGCCCGCCGGTGCGTACCCGGCGGCGCGGCTACGGCGGGCTGGTGCTGGCCGGACTGCTGGCGGCCGGGGGCGCGCTCGGCGTGCTCAACGCGGCCGGCGTGACCAGTCTGACCTGGCTCTCCGGCGGCGCGCTGGTGCTGGTGCTGCTCGGCGGCGGCATGGTGCTCGGCGGGATGTTCGGCAAGACGACCGGCCTTGTGCCGCTGGGCCTGGTGGTCGCGATCCCGCTGATCGTGCTCTCGGCCCTGGACATCCCGCTGCACGGCACCATCGGCGACGCGAGCTGGACCCCGGCCTCGGCGGCCGCCGTGCGGTCGGACTACCAGGTCGGCATCGGGGACGGGATGCTCGACCTGAGCCACGCCGCGCCCGGGGCGGGCCGGACCCTGCGGCTGAACGCGCAGGTCGCGATCGGCGACCTGGATGTCACGCTGCCGCCGGGCGTCGAGGTGCAGGTGCAGGCGCACGACGGCATCGGCACGCTGGAGGCCGGCGCCTTCCAGGACAGCACCCTGCCGAATCTCAACGACGACTTCGTGATCCCGGCCGGCACCGCACATGCTCAGGGCACGATCGTGCTCGTGGTCAACGTCGGTATCGGCGATGTGAACCTGGAGGTGGCGCAGTGAAGCAGTCCAAGCCCGATGCCGCGTCGATCCTGGCCGGACTGGTGTTCATGGCGGTCGGCCTGGTCTACCTGCTCTCGAGCTCCGGCCACGGCACCTCGCAGGCGCGCTGGACGATCTCCCTGCTGGTGCTGGGTCTCGGTATCACGGCGGTGGTGGGCGTGCTGACTCGGCGGCGGCGGTAACGCCGTGTACGGCCCGCCGATCCGGCGGCGGTGACACGGAATCGGTAACGCGTCGGTGGCCACGGGTAGGAGCGTGGCCACCGATGCCCGTTGTCCGGGACCGGCGGCAGAAGGCAGGCGGCAGAAGCGGATACCGGCGGGGAGATGGACGCGGCGGAGGGGATCGCGTCTGGCTTTCCGCTCAGTCCTCTGCCGGGGCGATGTCGAGGGCGTAGTCCTCGGTCTCCAGGCCGGAGGCGGTGACCACGCGCACCGTCCACGGGCCGGGGTCCACATCCGGCGGGATCGGCACGGTGACGGAGGTGTCGGTCGGGTTGCTGAACCCGCCCTCCGCGCCCGGCACCAGCGGGACGTGGATGTGGATCGGGCCCAGCTTCACGGCTATCCGGGCCAGCTGGTCCGGGCAGGCCGCGGCCGGCGGCACGAAACCCAGACCCCTGATCTCGATCTCGTCGCCCTGCCGGACCGGGCCGTCGAGCCCGCCGGGCGGGCGCACCCGGACCACCGAGACCACGACCGGGCCGCGCGCCTCGACCAGGCGCACCGTCGCGAAAAGCACGGCCGCGCCGAGGGAGATCCACACCACGGTGGTCGGCAGCTGCGGCAGTGCGTAGGGGTTCTTCGCCAGTCCGGCGATCAGGAAGAGCACCGCGGCGACGTACGAGGGCAGCCAGACCGCGGAGGCCAGCGAGCCGACGCCGGTCTCGTCCGCCACCAGGTCGCGCAGCTGCGAGCGCTGGCCGGGCAGGTAGGGCACGGCGCGCCGGCGCATCCGGTTCGCGGCCACCGCGTTGGTCACGATGGACACCAGCACCGGCGCGGCGAGTAAGGCCAGATACTCCCAGCGCGGATGGGCGATCGCGGTGTTGACCTCGGCGCGTTCGGCCGCGGTCGCGGCGGCGAAGTCCTCCACCGCGAAGTAGACCAGCGCCGTGCTCAGGGCCGCGCCCCACAGCAGGCCGAGCGCCTTGGCCGGGGACAGCCGCCCGTCGGCGCCCACCATGAAGCACAGCACGCCGCCGTGTTCGCTGTGCACCAGGCTGAGGCTGGTCACCAGCAGGGCGAAGGCGGCGAAGGCGAAGAGCACGGCCGTGCGCGGCAGAGTCCAGCTGACCGCGAGCGGCAGGGTGGCCAGGTCGATCAGCGCGACGAGGGCGAACAGGGCCCAGCTGCCGCGCATGGCCTGGCGGCCGACGAGGGCGAGCCAGGCCGAGTTCTCAGCCCGGGCCGCCGCGGCCAGCCGCTGCGCGCGCCGGGTGAGCTCGTCGGATATCCACTGCCGTGATCCGCTCTCGGAGTGCGAGAGCGCGGCCGGGACTCCTTCGTTCTGCGCGAATTCCCGGCATCGGGCGGCGAATTCGGCCAGCTCCCGTTCGTACTCCTGGCGGACACTGCCGTGGCAGTCCAGGCCCTGGGACACCGCGAAATCCCTCCGACACCGAACGTGGCACTGCGTTGAGGAAAGCACTGCAGTTTCTAAAGGTGCTGCACCCCTGAGGGTGTTGCGATGCTACACCCGGGTCGGCGGCGCGCTGGGAGCGACGCCGCCGTGTCCGAGTTTTCGTTACCAGAGTTAGACAATCCGGCCGGGATCATCGCCTGCGAATTCGGCAGAGCGAAGCGGCCGCTACTCCCACTCGATGGTGGCCGGCGGCTTGGAGGTGACGTCCAGCACCACCCGGTTGACCTCGCGCACCTCGTTGGTGATGCGGGTGGAGATCCGGGCCAGCACCTCGTAGGGCAGCCGGGTCCAGTCCGCCGTCATGGCGTCCTCGGAGGAGACCGGACGCAGCACGATCGGGTGGCCGTAGGTGCGCCCGTCGCCCTGCACGCCCACCGAGCGCACGTCCGCGAGCAGCACCACCGGGCACTGCCAGATGTCCCGGTCGAGCCCGGCCGCGGTCAGCTCCTCGCGGGCGATGGCGTCGGCCTCGCGCAGCAGCTCGAGCCGGTCCTCGGTGACCTCGCCGACGATGCGGATGCCCAGGCCCGGGCCCGGGAACGGCTGGCGCCAGACGATCTCGTGCGGCAGGCCGAGCTCCTCGCCGACCTTGCGCACCTCGTCCTTGAACAGCTTGCGCAGCGGCTCCACCAGCTTGAACCGCAGGTCCTCGGGCAGGCCGCCGACGTTGTGGTGGGACTTGATGTTGGCGGTGCCGGTGCCCCCGCCGGACTCCACCACGTCCGGGTAGAGCGTGCCCTGCACCAGGAACTCCACCGGCTCGCCCTCGGCCGCGGCGTCCGCCATGATCTCGCGCTCGGCCTGCTCGAAGACCCGGATGAACTCGGCGCCGATGATCTTGCGCTTGGCCTCGGGGTCGCTCACTCCGGCCAGCGCCTTCAGGAAGCGCTCGCGGGCGTCGACCACCTTCAGCGTCACGCCGGTGGAGGCCACGAAGTCGCGCTCGACCTGCTCGGCCTCGCCCTTGCGCAGCAGTCCGTGGTCGACGAACACGCAGGTCAGCTGGTCCCCGATGGCGCGCTGGACCAGGGCCGCGGCGACCGCGGAGTCCACGCCGCCGGACAGCCCGCAGATCGCCCGACGGGTGCCCACCTGCGCGCGCACCGCGGCGATCTGCTCCTCGACCACGTTCGCCATGGTCCAGGACGGGGTGATGCCGGCGCCCTGGTACAGGAAGTTCTCCAGCACCCGCTGCCCGAACTCGCTGTGCATGACCTCGGGGTGGTGCTGCACGCCGTAGAGCCGCCGCGCGTCGTCCTCGAACGCCGCCACCGGGGTGCCCGTGGTGGACGCGGTGACGGTGAACCCGGCGGGCGCCGCCACCACGGAGTCGCCGTGCGACATCCACACGGTCTGCGCCTCGGAGGTGCCGGTGAACAGGGTCGAGGCGGTGTCGGCGACGGACAGGCCGGTGCGGCCGTACTCACGGGTGTCGGTGTGGTCCACCGTGCCGCCGAGGGCGCGGGCCATCGCCTGGAACCCGTAGCACATGCCGAAGGTGGGCACGCCCGACTCGAACAGCTCGGCGCCCACGTTCGGCGCGCCCTCGGCGTAGACCGAGGACGGCCCGCCGGAGAGGATGATCGCGGCCGGCTTGCGCTCGAGGATCTCCTCGACCGTGGCCGTGTGCGGCACGATCTCGCTGTAGACGCGCGCCTCGCGGACTCGGCGGGCGATGAGCTGGGCGTACTGCGCGCCGAAGTCGACGACGAGGACCAGGGGGGTGGTGGCGTCCGTATCCATGATGATTCGATTCTACGGCCCCGGGCAGGGCGCCCCGTTTCCCCGCCGTCCGGCGGCGCAGGCGGGGGGCTCGGCACGGTCCGGGAACGGTCCTCGGCGCGGGTGCTCGGCGCGGGTGCTCGGCCAAAGCCTTCACCCCGCGCTGGGCGGCGGCGGGGTGAAGGTCCGAATGGTCGTGGCGGGCGGCGAACCGTCCGCGCGACATGTGCCGGAGCGAGGTCCCACAGCCGGGTCGGCGACCGGAAGCGCCGAACCCGAGCCGATCGCTCCGGATCCATTCACCGGGGACAACGACTGAGCGGACTTCCGGTTACGCCGGGCCGGGGACACGGGCGTGCGGGCATTCGGGGCTCGGAACGCGGCGGGAGCTCAGACGCGGCCGCGGCCGAGTTCGAGCAGGGCCATAGCGACGGCGGTGCCGGGGCGGCCGAGGGCGCGGGTGTAGCGGCCGATGACCTCGGTCTCCCGGCGCAGGTCGAGCCGGCGCCCGCCCTCGGCGATGCGGGCGGCCTGGATCCCGCCGGAGACGGCGACGCGGCGTTGGATGAGCGCGATCAGCTCCGCGTCCAGCGCGTCGATGCGTTCGCGGCCGCTCAGTACCCCTGTCGGGCCCGCCGGGGCGCTCGCCTCCGGCGCGGGCACGTTCGCGGCTTCGGTCGCGGGTGCGGGCACGGCCGGCGCGGCGGTCGCGAGGGCGCCCGCCGGGGCCTGCTCGGCCGGTGCGGTCAGATCGGTGGTGCTGCCGGTGCTGCTCACGGGTCTCGCTCCTCGTCTCGGGCGCGGGATGATCCGGGCGGGGACGCGGCGCGAAAAACTCGGCGCCCCCGGACCGGTATCGGTCCGGGGGCGCCGTAGTCTTGTCGGCTGGATTCTCAGCGCACGACGACCAGGCCTGCCGGAACGATCCGGTGGCCATAGCTAAATCGCCGGGCGCGAGAACTCATGGCTCGACCCTAGCAGACGCGTGCACGCCAGCGCACTGCGAAACGCGCTGGAGCACGGGCTCGCCTTCGCGTCGGCATGCGGACGCCGGGCCCGCCGCGCGGCCCCGCCGTGCGCACGCCGGCGCGATCCGCGGCCTACTGCCAGGCGCTCTGGTTCGACTTCTCGGTGGTGACGTACGCGTCGTGCGCGGCGCCGACCACGCGGCCGATGCCCTGGAGCACCTGCAGGGCGTCCTGCTGGGCCTGGTTCCAGTTGTTCTGCTGCACCTGGTAGTTCTCGTACGCCGCGCCGGTCCAGGTGGAGACCAGCGGCTGGAGCATCTGACGCAGCTCGTCGAGCTGCGAGGTGATCTGGCTGGCACACTGGTTGATCTGCTGCTCGGCGTTGGCAAGCGCCTCGAAGTTGACAAGGATCTGCCCGCTCATCGATCTCTCCCCTCGTGATTACTGTTGCCGTGGACTGCGGTGCGCCCTGGCCGCCTCGGTGTTCGAGCACGTATGTGCCCGATACACGGCGGCGCGCACCGGTCGGATCAGGTCAGGCCGCTCAGGATGTTGGAGATCGCCGAGTGGTTGGTCTCCTCGGACGAGTTGTAGTTCTTGGTGTTCGAGTCCAGCGCGGTGGCGATGTTCCCCAGAGCCGTCGAGAGCTTCTGGGAGTCGGTGTTGAACCGCTCCATCAGCTGCTGGAAGGCCGAGGCCGCCTGGCCCTTCCACGAGCCCGCGAGCGGCTCGAGGTTGTTCATCAGCGAGCGCATCTGCTGCTGCAGGCTCTCGGAGACCTGCTGGACCTGCTGGGCCGCCTTGGCCATTTCGTCTGTCTGTGTACCGAAAGCACTCAACGTAACACGCCACCTTTCCCCGTCGTAGGAATGGAGTTGACTGCGCCGCACGCCGAGGGCAGCCCCGTAGCGCCGCAGCATTCTGCGAGCCACCGCCCCGCCCGACGTCCCCCCGACTGCACACATCGCCCAGAGATGCCGACCGCGGTGGTTCCCGCGAGAACCAAGCTACTTCCCGACCCGCGGACTGCGGTAGTCGGACGCCCGATATTACCTTCCCTTTACCCTTCGCCCGCCGGCTCTCGCCTGCCGCATACCGTCCCGCACCGCGGTTTTGACGCCGGATCAGTGCGGAAAAGGGCCGCGCCCGCTCAGCGCATTCGCAGAGCCTTGAGGATGCGCAGGGCCGACCCGAGCGAGCGGGTGTAGCGGGCCGGGGACATGCCGAGCGAGGGGGCGATCGGCAGCAGGGTCTGGCGGGCGACGGTCTGGATCTCGGTGTAGCGCCACAGGCCGTCGGCGCCGGAACGCCGGCCGAGGCCGGAGTCCCCCATGCCGCCGGTGGCCGCGCCGACCGAGCCGAAGGCCGCGCCGTAGGCCTCGTTGATGTTCACCATGCCGGCGTGCATCCGCAGCGCCGCCTCGGTCGCCCGCTTGGAGTCGCGGGTCCAGATCGAGGCGCTCAGGCCGAACCGGGTGTCGTTGGCCGCCTTGAGCACCTCGGCCTCGTTCTCGAAGCGGTAGAGCGAGACCACCGGGCCGAAGGTCTCCTCGGCGAACAGGGTCATGCCCGGGGCGACGTCGGTGAGCACGGTCGGCTCGTAGAACAGCGGGCCGATGTCGGGCCGGCGCCGGCCGCCGGCCAGCACCTTCGCGCCCTTGATCCGGGCGTCCTCGACCTGCTGGGTGACGGTCTCGAGCTGCCGGGTGTTGGTGAGCGAGCCGATGTCGGAGCCGAAGTCCAGCCTGCCGCCCAGCTTGAGCGCCTTGACCTCGGTCACGAACCGCTCGACGAACTGGTCATATATAGAGTGGTGGATGTACATCCGCTCAATGGATATGCACAGCTGCCCGGCCGAGGTGAAGCAGGCCCGCAGCGCGCCGGCCAGGGTCTTGTCCAGGTCCGCGTCGTCGAACACGATCATCGCGTTCTTACCGCCGAGCTCGAGCGAGCAGCCGATCAGCCGGCCGGCCGCCTGCTGGGCCACCTGCCGGCCGGTGCGGGTGGAGCCGGTGAAGGCCACGTAGTCGGCGTGGTCGACCACGGCCGGACCGGTCACCGGGCCGTCGCCGGTCACGATCTGCCACAGCTCGGCCGGCAGTCCGGCCTGCACGGCCAGCTGGCGCAGGTAGACGCCGCTGAGCGCGGTCTGGTTGTCCGGCTTGTGCACCACGCCGTTGCCCGCGACCAGCGCCGGCAGGATGTCCATCGCGGCCAGGGCCAGCGGGTAGTTCCACGGCGTGATCACCCCGACCACGCCCTTGGGGTGGCGGTACTCGACCGTCTTGGTCAGGAACGCGATGGCCCCCGGGCGGCGGCGCGCCTTGAGGTAGCCCCCGGCGGCGTGCGCGTAGTGCCGGGCGGTGGCGGCGGAGACGGCCACCTCGTCGAACGCGTGCAGGCGGGCCTTGCCGGTCTCCACCTGCAGCAGGCTCAGCAGGTGCTCGGTGTTGTCCAGGATCAGGTCGTGCAGGCGGCGCAGCACGGCCGCCCGCTCCCCCACCGGACGCGCGGCCCAGGCGCTCTGCGCGGCCCTGGCCTTCTCGAACGCGTGCCGCACGTCGCCCGGGCCGGACTGCGGCAGATCCACGATCGTCTCGCCGGTCAGCGGCGCGAGCACCTCCACGACCTGCGGATGCGAGCCCACGGTGATCTGTTCGACCAGCCGGGCGGCGAACTCCCGCGGCAGGTGGGGCCGGATGGTCTCGAGCCGCTCGTCGCGGGCCGGCGCGGCCGGAGCGGCCGTGGAAGCGTGCGCGGTCGTGTCGCCTGCAGTCATACGGACACAGTAGGACGCGCCAGGGCCTGAGCGAAACCGCGCGCAGGACACAAGACCTGGTGACGGAGCACAAAGTTCCGGTCAAATGCGCCCATCGGGCGGCGGGGACGGTGAACGGCCGCCGGGACTGTGCCCGACGGCCGTTCACACCCGCCTACACGACGCTCAGCTACACGACGCTCAGCGGCAGCAGCTTCTTGCCGGTGGGGCCGACCTGGATCTCGGTGCCCATCTGCGGACAGACGCCGCAGTCGAAGCACGGGGTCCAGCGGCAGTCCTCCACCTCGGTCTCGCGCAGCGCGTCCTGCCAGTCCTCCCACAGCCAGTCCCGGTCAAGGCCCGAGTCCAGGTGGTCCCAGGGCAGCACCTCGACCTGCTCGCGCTCGCGGGTGGTGTACCAGGCCACGTCCACCGGCTCGTCGGCCAGCGCCTTCTCGGCCGCGGACATCCAGCGCGGGTAGGAGAAGTACTCGGACCAGCCGTCGAAGCGGCCGCCGTCCTCGTACACCGCGCGGATCACCTTGCCCACCCGCCGGTCCCCGCGCGAGAGCAGGCCCTCGACGATGCCGGGCTTGCCGTCGTGGTAGCGGAAGCCGATGGCCCGGCCGAACTGCTTGTCCGCGCGGATGACGTCGCGCAGCTTGCGCAGCCGGTCGTCCGTCTCCTGCGCGCCGAGCTGCCCGCACCACTGGAACGGGGTGTGCGGCTTGGGCACGAACCCGCCGATGGAGACGGTGCAGCGGATGTCGCGCGAGCCGGTCGCCTCGCGCCCGGCCCTGATCACGTTGCGGGCCATGTCCGCGATCTGCAGCACGTCCTCGTCGGTCTCGGTCGGCAGCCCGCACATGAAGTACAGCTTCACCTGCCGCCATCCGGCCGAGTAGGCCGCGGTGACGGTGCGGATCAGGTCGTCCTCGGAGACCATCTTGTTGATCACCCGGCGCATCCGCTCCGAGCCGCCCTCCGGCGCGAACGTCAGGCCACTGCGACGGCCGTTGCGGGAGAGCTCGTTGGCCAGGTCGATGTTGAACGCGTCCACCCGGGTCGAGGGCAGCGAGAGCGAGGTGTTCGTGCCCTCATACCGGTCGGCCAGGCCCTTGGCGATCTCGCCGATCTCGGAGTGGTCGGCGGAGGAGAGCGAGAGCAGGCCGACCTCCTCGTAGCCGGTGTTCTCCAGACCCGCCTTGACCATCTCGCCGATGCCGGTGATCGAGCGCTCGCGCACCGGCCGGGTGATCATGCCGGCCTGGCAGAAGCGGCAGCCGCGGGTGCAGCCGCGGAAGATCTCCACGCTCATCCGCTCGTGCACCGTCTCGGCCAGCGGCACCAGCGGCTTCTTCGGGTAGGGCCACTCGTCCAGGTCCATCACGGTGTGCTTGGCCACCTGCCACGGCACCCCGGAGCGGTTCGGGGTGACCCGCTGGATCCGGCCGTCCGGCAGGTACTCCACGTCGTAGAAGCGCGGCACGTACACCCCGCCGGTGGCCGCGAGGCGCAGCAGCAGCCCGTCGCGCCCGCCCGGGCGCCCCTCCTGCTTCCAGGCGCGCACCAGGTCGGTGATGGTGAGCACAGCCTGCTCGCCGTCGCCGATCACGGCCGCGTCGATGAAGTCGGCGATCGGCTCGGGGTTGAACGCGGCGTGCCCGCCCGCGATCACGACCGGGTGCTCGAGGCCCCGGTCCGCGGCCTCCAGCGGGATGCCGGCCAGGTCGAGCGCCGCGAGCATGTTGGTGTAGCCGAGTTCGGTGGAGAAGGACAGGCCGAACAGGTCGAAGTCCCCGACCGGCCGGTGTCCGTCCACGGTGAACTGCGGCACGCCGTGCGCGCGCATCGACTCCTCAAGGTCGGGCCAGACCGAGTAGGTCCGCTCGGCCAGCACGCCCTCGCGCTCGTTGAGCACCTCGTAGAGGATCATGACGCCCTGATTGGGCAGGCCGACCTCGTACGCGTCCGGGTACATCAGCGCCCAGTGCACGTCGCAGGCATCCCAGTCCTTGACCGTCGAGTTCAGCTCGCCGCCCACGTACTGGATGGGCTTTTTGACCGAGGGCAGCAGCGGCTCGAGCTCGGGCCAGACGGAACGGCCGGTGGTACGGTCGAAGGTCGGTGCGCTCATGCCTCCAGGGTAGCCGCCCGACCTGGCCGCGCAGGAACGCCGCAGCTCAACGCGCGCTCGAACGCAGCCGGACGTTCTCCAGCAGCCCTACCGCGATGAAGTTGGCGAACATGGACGAGCCGCCGTAGGAGACGAACGGCAGCGGGATGCCCGCGACCGGCATGATCCCGAGCGTCATCCCCACGTTCTCGAACATCTGGAACGCGAACCAGCACACCACCCCGCCGGCCAGCAGCATCGGGAAGGGCTCGGCGGCCTGCCGGGCGATCACGCAGCCGCGCCACAGCAGCACCGCGAACAACCCGATCACCACAAGGCCGCCGACCAGGCCGAGCTCCTCGCCGATCACGGTGAAGACGAAGTCGGTCTGCTGCTCGGGCACGAACTGGCCGTTGGTCTGGGTGCCGTGGAAAAGGCCCTGGCCGAACACCCCGCCGGAGCCGATGGCGAGCCTGGCCTGGTGGGTGTTGTAGCCCACGCCCTGCGGGTCCAGGTTCGGGTCGGCGAACGCGGCGAAGCGGTTGAGCTGGTGCTGGGCGAGCAGGTGCAGCTTGACCGCGGCGAACGCGAGGGCGCCGAGGACGAGCCCGAGCGCGCCCAGCCGGCGCAGCCGCACGCCGGAGATCACCACCATGCCGGCCGTGATGGCCACCAGCACCATCGTGCTGCCGAGGTCGGGCAGCAGGGTGATCACGCCCATCGGCAGCGCCGCCGCGGCGAGCGCGAGCAGCAGCTGCCGGTTGCCCGGGCGGTGCTCGTCGATGCGCCGGTCCTCGATCTGCGCGATCATGCCGCGGCTGCCGCGCACGGCCGGGCGGTAGGCCAGGATCAGCGCCAGCGCCATCACCACGCCGAGCTTGGCGAACTCGGCCGGCTGGATGGAGAAGCCGCCGCCGAGCTCGATCCAGGAGCGCGCGCCGTTGACCACGGAGCCGAGCGGGGACATGACCGCGAGCAGCCCGCCGAAGGAGAGCACGTACACGATCGGGGTCAGCGCCCGGATGCGCTTGTGGTCGAGCGCGGTGACCACCAGGGCGAGCACGACGCCGACGACCAGGTTCAGCACGTGCCGCTTGAGGAAGTACTGCGGGTCCCCGCCGGTCAGCTCGGTGCGGGCGCGGGTGGCCGACCAGACCATGACCGCGCCGAGCAGGGACAGCGCCATGGCCGCGCCGAACAGCGGGAAGTCGAAGCGGCGCACCGCCCCGCCCTCGCGCACCGCGGCCCGGCCGCGCGACTCGACCTGCCGGACCGGCGGCACACCCGCCGTCTCGCCGATGATCATCAGTGCCCCTTCGTGGGCGCCGGAACCGGGGCCGCGGGCGCGGCGGGCGGCAGGGTGGCCGGCGGGG